>NZ_CP047289.1:0-349166 GCF_018279165.1 Falsirhodobacter algicola
TTCTTCATCGCCTCGGGCGCGGTGGAAAACGACATCGCCGGCGAAAAGCGCCGCCTTGGCCGCGGCGAGATGTTCGGTCAGTTGTCGATGCTGATGCGCAAGACGCGGGCGGCGCAGGTCACTTCCATCGCCTATTCCACGCTTCTGGCGCTGGATGAGGCGCGGTTCCGCGACCTTCTGGCCCGAAACCGCGAATTGCAGCAGGCGGTGGTGGACAGCGCCCGCGCGCGGGGCGTGCAGCTCGATCTCGATCTGCTGCCCGCGGCGGGGGGCTGATCAGGCCCGGATGCCGGCGAAGCGGGCCTGCCAATCGGCCCGCTCCTCGTCGGTGATCTTGCGGAACAGAACCTCGGGCACGGTGAAGGCATGGCCTGCGGGCAGCGTGCCGAGCGCGGCCTCGACATCGTCGGGCCAGCTCCAATCCTCGCAGCCGAGGGCCTCCATCATCGCCTGCGCCGCATCCGGGATGAACGGCCGCGAGACGACCGCATAGAGCCGGATGAGGTTCAGCGCGAGGCGGACCATCGCCTCGGCCGCCTCCGGGTCGGTCTTGATGACCGTCCACGGCGCGGCCGATTGCAGATATTCGTTGCCCGCCACCCACAGGGCGCGCAACTCGCTCGCGGCCTTGCGGACCTCCATCGCCTGCATGTTCGCCTCGTAGGCGCGCAGGCGCGTGGTCAGTTCGGCCACCAGTTCGGCCTCGCGCGGGCCGGGCTGACCGCCCGCCGGAACCACCTCGCCGAATTTTGCGCGGCAGAACTTCGTCACGCGCGAGACGAGGTTGCCCAGAACGTCCGCCAGATCCTTGTTCACCGAACCTTGGAAATTGTCCCATGTGAATTCGGCATCCGAGGATTCGGGCGCATGGCTCAGCAGCCACCAGCGCCAGTAATCGGGCGGCAGGATCGACAGCGCCTGATCCATGAAGATCCCGCGCCCCTGACTGGTGGAGAACTGGCCCCCGTCATAGTTCAGGTAGTTGAAGGATTTGATGTAATCGACCAGCTTCCACGGCTCGCCCGATCCCATGATCGTGGCGGGGAAGGACAGGGTGTGGAAGGGCACGTTGTCCTTGCCCATGAATTGCAGATAGGTCACGTCCTCGGCGCCCTTGTCGGTGCGCCACCAGCGTTCCCAATCGGCATCCGGGCGGCCCTGCGCCTCGGCCCATTCGGCGGCGCAGGCGATGTATTCGATCGGCGCGTCGAACCAGACATAGAAGACCTTGCCCTCCATGCCGGGCCATTCCTCGGTGCCCTTCTTGACCGGCACGCCCCAATAGAGATCGCGGGTGATGCCGCGATCCTGAAGGCCGTCGCCGTCGTTCAGCCATTTCTTCGCGATGGAGGTGGTCAGGATCGGCCAGTCGGCCTTGCCGTCGATCCACGCCTGCAGATCGCCCCGCAGCGTCGATTGGCGCAGATAGAGGTGCTTTGTCTCGCGCACCTCCAGCCGGGTGGAGCCGGAGATCGCCGAGCGCGGTTCGATCAGGTCGGTCGGGTCGAGCTGCTTGGTGCAGTTTTCGCACTGATCGCCGCGGGCCTTGTCATAGCCGCAATTCGGGCAGGTGCCTTCGATGTAGCGGTCGGGCAGGAAGCGGTCGTCGTCGATGGAGAAGACCTGCCGTTCGCTCACCTCTTCGATCAGGCCGCGTTCGGCCAGACGACCGGCGAAATGCTGCGTCAGCGCGCGGTTCTGCGGGCTGGAGGAGCGGCCGAAATGATCGAAGGACAGCCGGAAGCCCTGCGCGATGCCGGCCTGCACGGCGTGCATCTCGGCGCAGAACTCCTCCACCGGCTTGCCGGCCTTGGCGGCGGCCAGCTCCGCCGGGGTGCCGTGTTCGTCCGTCGCGCAGAGGAACAGCACCTCGTGGCCCCGGCCGCGCAGGTAGCGGGCGATCAGGTCGGCCGGAAGCTGGCTGCCGACGAGGTTGCCCAGATGCTTGATCCCATTGATGTAGGGGATCGCCGAGGTGATGAGATACCGTGCCATGCCCGCGCCTTTCGTCCGGTTTGTCCACGCATGTACCGCGCGCGGGGCAAAGCCTCAAGCGGGGTTGCCAACGGCGCGCCAGCCATTAGGGTCCGCTGACGTATTGGAGACCGGACATGAAACAGATCCCACTCGGCCACACCGGACTGAACGTGTCCGAAATCTGCCTCGGCACCATGACATGGGGCACGCAGAACACCGAGGCCGAGGCCCATGAGCAGATCGCGATGGCGCTCGATCACGGTGTGAACTTCCTCGACACCGCCGAGATGTATCCGGTCAACCCCGTCACCGCCGAGACCGCCGGCAATACCGAAGCCATCATCGGCAGCTGGCTGGCCGGGGCGCAGCGCGACAAGGTGGTGATCGCGACGAAGATCACGGGGCAGGGCAGCGTGGCCACGGGCGGCGCGCCGATCACCCCCGAACGCATGCGCACGGCGCTCGAAGCCTCGCTCCGCCGCCTGCGGACGGATCATGTCGACCTCTATCAGATGCATTGGCCGAACCGCGGATCGTACCACTTCCGCAAGCAATGGGGCTATGTCCCGCCCGCCGACAAGGCCGCGGTGGAGGATGAGATGCTGGCGCTGCTGCAGGAATGCCAGCGTCTGCAGGACGAGGGCAAGGTGCGCCATTTCGGCCTGTCGAACGACACGGTCTGGGGCGCCGCCGCCTTCCTGCGCCTTGCCGAGGCGCATGGCCTGCCGCGCATGATGACGGTGCAGAACGAATATTCGCTGCTGTGCCGCCAGTTCGACACCGACTGGGCCGAATTCGCCGCGATGGAAGGCATGCCGCTGCTGGGCTATTCGCCGCTGGCGACGGGGCTTTTGACGGGCAAATATGCGGGCGATGTCGTGCCCGCAGGCTCGCGCCGCGAACGCTCGGCCGAACTCGGTGGGCGGATCACGCCCTATGTGTTCGAGGCGGTTTCGGCCTATCTCGGCATCGCCAAGGAGCATGGACTCGATCCGGCGCAGATGGCGCTCGCCTTCTATCGCAGCCGCCCCTATCCCTGCCTGCCGATCATCGGGGCGACCACGATGAAGCAGCTGAAGATCGCGCTGGAATCGGTGCGGATCACGCTGGACGACGACGTGCTGGATGACATCGCCCGGACCTACCGGCAGTTCCCGGCGCCGTTCTGATGCGCCGTCTGGCCCTGCTGCTGCTGGCGTTGGCGGCCTGCACCCGTGCACCCGCCCCGCCGCCGGCGGCAGAGGTCTTTCGCGACGCCTCCGCCCCGATCTGGTCCAACGCCTCCTTCGATGCGCAGCGCCTGTCGGGGACGTGGCGGCAGGTGGCGGGCTTCGGCGCGGATTGCGCGCCCGGCGCCGTCCGGTTCGAGGGCGGGCGCATCAGTGGCAGCCTCTGCCTTGACGGGGAGGAGCGGCGCTTCGACGGGCCGATCACCACCGCCGGGCCGGCGCGCCTCCTGCCCGCCGGGGAATCGCAGCCGTGGTGGATCCTGTGGATCGACATCGACGAACGCAGCATGGCGATCGGCACCCCGTCGGGCGCGTTCGGCTTCGTTCTGGACCGCACGGGCGCTATCCCTGCAGACCGTCTGAAGGCCGCCGCCGAGATCCTCGATTGGAACGGCTACGACATGGCGCGTTTCCGGCGCCTCTGACCGGGCCTGCGATTTTTTCCGACGGAAATGGGCGCAGGCCCCGTTTCACTACCATGGATCGCGGCTGAGGCCGCTCCAGAATGGAGTGAAAGATGACGAAGTTCCTGACCGCACTGACCGCAGCCGCCGTTTCGGTTGCCTGCCTGTCCACCGCCTTTGCCGAACCCGGCCCGGGCAAGGGGCACGAGGGCATGGACCGGCAGCCGCCGATGCCCGCCTTCGAAGATCTGGACACCAACGGCGATGGCATGCTGTCGACGGATGAGCTGACGGCCGCACGCGCCGAGCGGGTCCAGACCCTCGATGCCGATGGCGACGGAAAGCTGAGCGCGGACGAGCTGGCGCAGGCCGAGATCGACCGCGCCACCAAGATGGCCGAACGCCACGCCCAGATGATGGTGGAGCGGATGGACGCCGATGGCGACGGGCTGCTGTCGGCCGCCGAACTGGCGACGCCCCCCGCCCGTCCGAGCGATCGGATGCTGGACCGGTTGGATGCCAACGACGACGGCTCCATCAGCCAGGATGAATTCGACGCCGCCCGTGACGGGATGCGCGATCGTCACCCGCCGCAGCACGACGGCAAGCGGGGCGATCATCCGGGTGGCAAGCCGCCCCAAGAACGTCAGGCCGACTGACGAAGTTGCCCCGCCCTCGTGGCGGGGCTAACTTGAGTATATGAACATGCCGCTCGATACGCAGCCAGACATTCCGGACGAGGCGCTTCTCGTCCTCTATGCCAACGGCGATGCCGCGGCGGCCCGCAGCCTGACGCTGCGGATGGTGCCGCGGGTCCTGAGCTATGCCACGCGAATGCTGTCCGACAGGGCCGAGGCCGAGGATGTGGCACAGGAGGCGATGTTGCGCCTGTGGCGCATCGCCCCCGATTGGCGCCAAGGCGAGGCGAAGGTTTCGACTTGGCTCTACCGCGTGACGACCAACCTGTGCACCGACCGGCTGCGCCGGCGGCGGCGGGGCGTCGCACTGGACGAAGCGCCGGAGACCGAGGATGAATCCCCCTCGGTGCTGGCAGACATGATGGAGAGCGACCGGATGCAGGCGCTGGATGCGGCACTGGCCCGTTTGCCGGAACGGCAGCGTCAGGCGGTGATCCTGCGCCATATTGACGGCCTCGCCAATGCCCAGATCGGAGAGATCATGGGCGTTCGGGTGGAAGCGGTGGAAAGCCTGACGGCACGTGGGAAACGTGGATTGGCGGCACTGCTGGCGGGGCGGAAGGCAGAGCTGGGGTATGAGGATGAGTGACATGCACGATCTCGACGATCTTTTTGCCGCGGCACGCCGCACCTCGCCGGACATGCCGCCCGACCTGTTCGCCCGCGTCATGGCCGATGCCGAGGCCGAAGCCGCGGAACGCCGCCGCCTCGTCCGGCGCGTGCCGACGACATGGAGCCGTCTGCGCGGACTGTTCGCGGGTGGTTTCGGGGCGACGGCGGGCCTTGCGACGGCCGCGCTTGCCGGCGTGTGGATCGGCTTCGTTCAGCCCGAAACCGTGACCTCCGTCGCCGATGCTTGGATGACCACCGACACGGTCGATCTGATGCCCACCTACGTCTTCATGGGGGAATGACCATGCTTGCCTTCCCGCGTCTGCTGCGCATCATCCTTGCCTTGTCGCTGACGCTGAACCTTGTGATCCTCGGTCTCGTGGCGGGGGCGGTGCTGCGCCATCCCGATCGCCCCGACCGCGACCGCAGCTTTGCCTTCGGCCCGTTCGATCAGGCGCTGAACGACGATGATCGCGCCGCCCTGCGCGGGGCCTTCCGCAAGGCGGCCCCGGATTTCGGCGGCACTTGGCGCCAGATGCGCGAGGACATGCACTCCATGATCGCCATCCTGCGGACCGAACCCTATGATCAGGACGCCGTGGATGCGCTCTTGGATGCGCAGGGTGCCCGAGGTCAGCAGATGATGGATCTGGGCCAGCAGCTTCTGGCGGAGCGTCTGTCCTCCATGAGCCCGCAGGACCGTCAGGAATTCGCGGACCGGCTGGAGCGCCAGTTGGAGCGGCGCGCCCCGCCGCCCCATCCCTGAGGCATCAAGCCGTATTGCGCCACGGCGCTTCGGACGATCCCACCGTCACGCGATCGCGCCCCATCTCTTTCGATTGAAGAAGGGCGCGATCGGCGCGTTCCACCGTCTGCGATACGGGTTCGGGATCGTGCTTGCGCCGCGTCGCCAGCCCCACCGACACCGTGACCTGCAGATCCCCGCCATTGGGCAGCGCGATCGGCGTTTCGGACACCGCGCGGCACAGCGTGTCCGCCGTCAGACGCGCCTCGGCCAGTTGGACTTGGGGCAGGGCGATCAGAAACTCCTCGCCGCCGATGCGGGCCGCCAGCGCGCCGGGGGGCAGCGCCCCCGACAGGCGGCGCGCGATCTCGGTCAGGACGGCATCGCCTGCGGCATGGCCCCAGCGGTCGTTCACCGATTTGAAACGGTCGAGATCGACCAGCAGCACGGCCATGTCTTCCTTGCTCATGGCGTCGAGCCGCGGCATGGCGAAGCGGCGGTTGTGCAGCCCCGTCAGCGGATCGACCATCGCCATGCGCAGCCCCTGCGCGACCGAGGCGCGACGGTTGTCCAGCCGATGCTTCAGCCGCAACTGCCCGCTAAGGCGCAGCGCGATTTCCGCGGCCGAGGCCCCCGCCGGCACCAGATCGTCCGCCCCCATATCCCAGGCCAGCGCCGCCGTGGCGGCATCGGCATGGCCCTGCAGCACGCAGATCGGCACGTTGCGCGGGGCCAGCCGCGCCCGCAGATCGGCCAGAAGGCGCAGCCATGCGCCCGCGGCGTCGATCTCCACGAGATAGAGGTCGGCGGCCTGCTGGCGCAGCGCATCCTCGCGCGACAAAAGCAGCGGGCGGCGGCGCAGATGCGCGCCCAGCTCCGCCTCGAGGCGGCAGCCCCGCGCCGCGACGATGGCGATGGTGGCGGGCATGTCGAAATCCGACGCCTCTTCGGCCAGCCCCTCATGGCCGGAATCGGCAAGGCGGGCATGAAGCCGCAGGACGGCCCGCAGGCGCGCCATCAGAAGGACGTCCTCCACGGGTTTGAACAGCACCTCGGCGGCACCGGCCTGCACGGCCTGCAGGCGGAAGGCGGCGGTGGCGGGATCGGTCAGCACCACGATGGGCAGATCGCGCAGGCGCATGTCGGCGCGAATTCGGCGCAGCGCCGGCATCGGATCGGAACTGTCGAGGATCACCACCTCCGGCCGCGACACGCGCGCGACCAGAGCCGCCTCTTCGACGGAACTGACGACGCTGGCGGCATAGCATTCCGACGCCAGCCGCATCTTGGTGACGGTGCGGCTTCCGGGCACGGGATCGATCACAAGTATCTGTCCGCTCATGTCCCCATATCCCGCGCCAAGGCTCCAATCCTCTCTCTGCAGCATGAGGTGAAAAAGGTTAACAAACTCTTTCGTGGGATCGCGCCGCTTGCAACCCGTCACGGGATAGGCAGGATGTCGCACATGAAAGAGGATCTTCCCAGCCGCGACGCGGCCGAACGCATGGCGCTTCAGGCCTTGGCCTGGCTTGCGGCCCGACCGGAGCTTTTGCCCGACTTTCTGTCGGCCACCGGCGCCTCGCCGGGCGAGTTGCGGCAGGCGGCGGCGCAACCGGCCTTTCTGGGGGCGGTGATGGATTTCATCCTGTCGGACGATGCGCATGTCATCGCCTTTTGCGACATGGCGGGGCTGCCCTATACCGCGCCGATGCGGGCCCGCGCCGTGCTGCCGGGCGGTGATCTGCCGCATTGGACGTGACATGATCCGGGGTGTGGTCTTCGACAAGGACGGCACGCTGTTCGATTTCCATGCCAGTTGGGGCGATTGGGCGGCGGGGTTCCTATCCGCGCTGTCGGACGATCCGGGGGATCTGGCGCAGGCGATCGGCTTCGATCTTGCAACGCGGCGGTTCGCGCCGGACAGCCCTGCCATCGCCGGCACCCCCGAAGGCATCGCCGCCCGCCTTCTGCCGCATCTGCCGGGCCGCACGATGCCGGACCTCGTGGCGCAGATGAACCACCTTGCCGCCGAGGCGCCGATGGTGCCCGCCGCCGATCTGCCGACGCTGCTGGAGGTGCTGGCGGGCCGCGGCCTGCGCCTTGGCGTGGCGACGAACGACGCCGCGGCCCCCGCCCGCCGCCATCTGTCCGAGCATGGCATCCTTGGGCGGTTCGATTTCGTCGCGGGGTTCGACAGCGGCCATGGGGCCAAACCCGGACCGGGGCAGCTTCTGGCTTTTTGCCGCGCGGTGGGTCTGGACCCGGCCGAGGTGGCGATGGTGGGCGACAGCGCCCATGATCTGCAGGCGGGCCGTGCGGCGGGCATGCTCTGCGTCGGGGTGCTGACCGGCCCTGCGCGCCGGGACGATCTGTTGCCCCTTGCCGATGCGGTGCTGGACGACATCGGGGGCCTGCCGGACTGGCTGGACGGGCTGTGAAGATTCCGTTCGCCTTGCCGATGCCGCCGCGCTAGCATCTCCTACAAGGGGCCGAGCGGGGGGAGGAGGGAACCACCGCCCGGCGCCGTCGAAGGAGGATTACCGATGCTGGATCAAGCCCGCGGGTGCCGTGCGCCCGCAGCCGATGTCGTGGCGCATGCCCATGTCAACGCCGCCGATTACGACCGGATGTATGCCGAATCGATCGCGGACCCGGACGCGTTCTGGGGCCGCGAGGGCCGAACCCTTGATTGGGTCACGCCCTTCAGCCGGGTGAAGAACACCGACATGACGCTGGGGCAGGTGTCGATCCGCTGGTTCGAGGATGGGGTGCTGAACGCCTCGGTCAACTGCATCGACCGCCATCTGCCGACCCGCGCCGATCAGACGGCCATCATCTGGGAACCGGACGATCCGGCCGATCCGGCGCAGCACATCACCTATGCCCAACTGTCCGAGAACGTGAACCGCTTCGCCAACGTCCTTCTGAGCCAAGGGGTGATGCGGGGCGACCGGGTGGTGATCTATCTGCCCATGATCCCCGAGGCGGCCTATGCCATGCTGGCCTGCGCGCGGATCGGGGCGATCCATTCGGTGGTCTTTGCCGGCTTTTCCCCCGACAGCCTCGCCAACCGGATCAACGATTGTCAGGCCAAGCTGGTCATCACCGCCGACACCGCCCCGCGCGGGGGGCGCCGCACGCCGCTGAAATCCAACGCCGATGCGGCGCTGCTGCGCTGTTCGGAAAAGGTGCGCTGCCTCGTAGTCAAACATACGGGCGATCAGATCAGCTGGATCGAGGGGCGCGATGTCGACGTGAAGGCGCTGATGCGCACCGCCGCCCCCGATTGCCCGCCCCGGCCGATGGGGGCGGAGGATCCGCTCTTCATCCTCTATACCTCGGGCTCCACCGGGCGGCCGAAGGGGGTGGTGCACAGCACGGCAGGCTATCTGCTCTATGCCGCGATGACGCACCGGCTGGTCTTCGATTACCATGAGGGCGATGTCTATTGGTGCACGGCCGATGTCGGCTGGGTGACGGGGCACAGCTATATCGTCTATGGGCCGCTGGCCAATGGCGGCACCACCCTGATGTTCGAGGGGACGCCGAACTTCCCCGATGCGGGCCGCTTCTGGGAGGTGGTGGCCAAGCACCGCGTCACGCAGTTCTACACCGCCCCCACCGCGATCCGCGCCCTGATGGGGCAGGGGGAGGAATGGCCCGCGCGGCACGATCTGTCCTCGCTGCGCATTCTCGGTTCGGTCGGGGAGCCGATCAACCCCGAGGCGTGGAACTGGTTCGACCGGCATGTCGGCCATGGCCGCTGCCCCATCGTCGATACCTTCTGGCAGACCGAGACGGGCGGCCACATGATCACCCCGCTGCCCGGCGCAATCCCGACCAAGCCCGGTTCGGCCACCAAGCCGTTCTTCGGCGTGCGGCCTGCCGTGCTCGATCCCACCACGGGCGCGGAACTGACCGGCGAGGCCGAGGGCGTTCTGGCCATCGCCGACAGTTGGCCGGGGCAGATGCGCACCCTCTGGGGCGATCACGAACGCTTCGAGGAGGCGTATTTCAGCCAGTATCCCGGCACCTATTTCACCGGCGACGGCTGCCGCCGCGATGCGGATGGGTATTACTGGATCACCGGGCGGGTGGATGATGTGCTGAACATCTCGGGCCACCGCATGGGCACCGCCGAGATCGAGAGCGCGCTCGTCGCCCATCGCGACGTGGCCGAGGCGGCGGTCGTCGGGGTGCCCCACGACATCAAGGGGCAGGGGATCTACGCCTATGTCACCCTGATGAACGGGGTGGAGCCGGGAGAGGATCTGCGCGCCGATCTGGTGAAATGGGTCCGCGCCGAAATCGGCCCGATCGCGACGCCCGATTTCCTGCAATGGGCGCCGGGCCTGCCGAAGACGCGGTCGGGCAAGATCATGCGCCGCATCTTGCGCAAGATCGCCGAGGACGATTTCGGCAGCCTCGGGGATACCTCCACGCTCGCCGATCCGGCGGTGGTGGACGATCTGATCGCCAACCGCCAGAACCGGGGGTCGGCATGAACTGCCCCTCGGTGACGCAACCGGCCGTGCTGATCCTGCTCGGCCCGCCGGGGGCGGGCAAGGGCACGCAGGCGCGGATGTTGGAACGCCGCTTCGGCCTCGTGCAACTTTCCACCGGGGACATGCTGCGCGCGGCCGTGGCGGCGGGCACCGAGGCGGGGCGGGCGGCGCAGGCGGCGATGGCGGCGGGTGGGCTCGTGTCCGACGACATCGTGCTTCAGGTGCTGAAGGAACGTCTGGCCCAGCCCGATACCGGGCAGGGCGTGATCCTCGACGGGTTTCCCCGCACCGGGGCGCAGGCGGCGGCGCTGGATGCGATCCTTGCAGCGCGGGGCGGCGCGGTCGGTGCCGTCATCCTGCTGGAGGTGGAGGACGCGCCGATGATCCGCCGCGTGGCGGGCCGGTTCACCTGCGCCACTTGCGGCGAGGGGTATCACGACACGCTGAAGCCGTTGCGGGCAGAGGGGCAGTGCGATGTCTGCGGCGGGACGGAGTTCCGCCGCCGCGCCGACGACACCGCCGAGACGGCGGGCGCGCGGCTTGCGGCCTATCACACGCAGACTGCGCCGCTGATCGATCATTACGCACAGGCGGGCGTGCTGCGCCGCCTCGATGCGATGCAGGACATCGCGGCGGTCAGCCGCGATCTGGTGCGCTTGGTGGAACCCACCCTGCGCATCGCGCGCCCCTGAACGGGGGCGACCGGCGCATGGGCTTGGGAGGGCCCGCCGGAGACTGAGGGAGGGTGGCGCGCCCCATCGCGCGCCGCATGGGACAGGGAGGGCGCAGCGGACATCCGTTGCGAACGGCGTCGGCTGCACCCCGAAAACAAGGGGATTACGTGATGGCAGATGTCATGACCGGGGCGCAGACACGCGCACGCCCCATGACACGGGAGGAGAAGAAGGTCATTCTGGCCTCGTCGGCCGGGACGATCTTCGAATGGTACGACTTCTATCTTTATGGATCGCTTGCGGCGATCATCGGGGCGCAGTTCTTCACCGCCTTTCCCGAAGCGACGCGCAACGTCTTTGCGCTGCTGGCCTTTGCCGCGGGCTTTCTGGTGCGGCCCTTCGGGGCGCTGGTCTTCGGATCGCTCGGCGATCTGGTGGGCCGGAAATACACGTTCCTGATGACGATCATGATCATGGGCCTGTCCACGTTCATCGTGGGCATGCTGCCGGGCTATGCCTCGTGGGGGATCGCGGCGCCGATCCTGCTTGTGGGGCTGCGGATGCTGCAAGGGCTGGCGCTGGGCGGCGAATATGGCGGCGCGGCGGTCTATGTGGCCGAACATGCCCCGGCGGGGCGGCGCGGCTACTACACCGCCTTCATCCAGACGACGGCCACGCTGGGGCTGCTGCTGTCGCTGATCGTGATCCTCGTGGTGCAAAGCTACATCAACGGCCATTACCCGATGCAGCCGGTGCTGGATCTGTCGGGCAATCCGGTCCTCTTGGCCGATGGCACGCCGCAGATGATCACCGCCTTCAACGCATGGGGCTGGCGGATTCCGTTCCTCGGCTCGATCATCCTTCTCGGCATCTCGCTCTATATCCGCATGCAGATGGAGGAATCGCCCGCCTTCAAGAAGATGAAGGACGAGGGCCGCGCCTCCAAAGCGCCCATGCGCGAGGCGTTCGGCAACTGGAAGAACGGCCGCATCGCGCTGATCGCGCTCTTCGGTCTGACGGCGGGGCAGGCGGTCGTCTGGTATTCGGGGCAGTTCTACGCGCTGTTCTTCGTGCAGAACGTGGTGAAGGTGGACAGCTTCTCGGCCAACGTCTTCATCGCTTGGGCGCTGATTCTGGGAACGGGGGGCTTTTTGCTGTTCGGCGGGCTGTCGGACCGGATCGGGCGCAAGCCGATCATCCTCGCCGGATGCCTGCTGGCGGCGCTGACCTATTTCCCGGTGTTCAAGGGCATCACCCGCACGGCCAACCCCGCGCTCTATGCCGCGCAGATGGTGCCGGTGCAGGTGACGGCGGCGCCGGGCGACTGTTCGTTCCAGTTCAACCCGACGGGCACGGCGAAGTTCACCTCGTCCTGCGATGTGGCGAAGGCGGCGCTGGCGCGGGCGGCAGTGAACTATCAGACCGTGGAGGGGACGGGCCCGGCCACCGTAACGGTGGGGGCCGTGCGCATCGCCTCCTATGATGCGGGGGCGCTGCCGGCGGCCGATCTCGCGGCGGAGAAGGCGCGGTTCGACGGCGCCCTGACCGGCGCGCTGGGCGAAGCCGGATACCCCCTTGGCGCGGGCAACACCACCGTGGCGAAGGCCCAGCATTTCTTCGATATCTTCACCGCGCAGAAGCTGACGCTGATCGCGATCCTGACCTATCTGATCCTGCTGGTGACGATGGTCTATGGCCCCATCGCCGCCGCCTTGGTGGAAATGTTCCCCACGCGCATCCGCTATTCGGGCCTGTCGCTGCCGTATCACATCGGCAATGGCTGGTTCGGGGGGCTGCTTCCGGCGACGGCCTTCGCCATCTCGGCGCAGACGGGCAACATCTATGCCGGGCTGTGGTATGCGATCACGGTGGCGGTGATGACGGTGATCGTCGGCCTCATCTTCGTGCCGAACAACACCCACAAGCGGGACATCTTCGCCCACGATCGTTAGGGCGGGGATGGGGGGCGGCGCGGTCCGCCCCCCTTCGGGATCACTCCACCACGAGGGAGGTGTGATGCTCCAGATCGAAGCGGATGTTCACCGCCACGGCCGAGGGCGCCGTCACATGCGGGCGGATCACCTCGGCCAGACGCGCGCCCAGATCGGCGGCATAGGCGGCATCGCGATGCGCCTTCGGCAGCATCGACAGTTGCAGCAGCACATGGCTGTGATGGTAATGCCCGACCGCATGGGCGCGGCCCTTGGTGGTGCCGGCGCCGGCATCGAAGGCGGCGATCGTCCGCTCGATCTCGGGCAGGATGTCGGTCAGGGTCTGGTCGGCGGTGTAATACAGGTCAGCCTGCGGCATGGGGTCTCCTCCGTTTGTGGGATCATGTCTGGAACGGATCGACAGGATAGCCAACCCCCGTCAGATAGAGCCCCTGCGGCGGGCAGACCGGCCCGCAGGCGGCGCGGTCGCGCGCCGCGAGCGCCGCGCCCACCCGTTCGGGGGCCCAAGCCCCCGCGCCGACCCGTTCCAGCGTGCCGACGATGGACCGGACCTGATTGTGCAGGAAACTGCGCGCGCGCAGGTGGAACCGATATTCGACACCGGCCTCCAGCGGGATTTCCTCGATCGTGATCTCGTCGATGGTCTTCACCGGCGATTTCGCCTGACACATGGTGGACCGGAAGGTGGTGAAATCGTGATGCCCGACGAGATGCGCCGCCCCTGCGCGCATCGCGGCCGCATCCAGCCGATGGTTCACCTGCCATGCCAGCCCGCGATCATGGGTGAGCGGCGCGCGGCGGGCGATCAGGCGGAACAGATACCGCCGTTCCATCGCGGAAAAGCGGGCGTGGAAATCCTCGGGGACCGCCGCGCAGGCCGTCACTGCGACGGGCAGGGGGCGCAGGTGGAAATTCAGCGCCTCGGACAGGCGGAACGGGTCCCAGTCGCGCGTCAGGTCGCAATGGGCGACCTGACCCGTGCCGTGCACGCCGGTATCGGTGCGGCCTGCGGCGGCGATGGTGTGGGGGCCGGGTTCCAGCCGGGCCAGCGCCCCTTCGATGGCAGCCTGAACCGAGGGCTGGCCTTGGGCCTGCCGCTGCCAGCCGTTGAACGGCCCGCCATCGTAATCGATCTTCATCGCAAATCTGGGCATGGGCCTGCGCTATCATGCGGCCCGCGCCCTACACAAGCGCCGCGCGGCGGTCTATGTCAGAAGGGCAGACGGAGGATGACGTGGCCCTGACGATGCTGACCGACACCGTGACCCGCCGCGTCGAGGGGACGATCTCCAGCGTGGGGGGGCTGTTCACCGATCCGGTGATCCGGCTGGGCGTGACGGGCCTGTCGCGGGCGGGCAAGACGGTGTTCATCACCGGGCTTGTCGCGAACCTCTTGGACCGGGGCCGCATGCCGCAGCTGAAGGCCGCCGCCGAGGGCCGGATCGAGAGCGTCTGGCTTCAGCCGCAGCCCGACATCACCCTGCCGCGATTCGAATACGAACGCCATCTGGCCGCGATGACGGGGGACGATCCGCGCTGGCCGGACTCCACCCGCTCCATCTCGGAGTTGCGGCTGTCGTTCCGGGTGCGCCCGTCGGGGATGTTCAGCGGCCTTCAGGGGATGCAGACGGTGCATCTCGATATCCTTGATTATCCCGGAGAATGGCTCTTGGATCTGGCGCTGCTGGACAAGAGCTACGAGGAATGGTCGGACGCGACCTTCGCCCGCCTGTCCCGCCGCCCGCAGGCGCGCGAGTTTCTGGCCATCGCGCGGGCCGAAGACGGGGCCCGCCCGCTGGAGGAGGACCGCGCGCAGGCGCTCGCCGCCAGTTTCACCGCCTATCTGACGGCGGCGCGCAAGGCGGGCTTTTCCGACTGCACGCCGGGGCGGTTCCTCTTGCCGGGCGATCTGGCGGGTAGCCCGGTGCTGACCTTCGCGCCGCTGCCGCGCCCCTCCGACACCCGCCGCGGCACCCTGTGGAACGAGATGGCCCGCCGTTACGAAGGGTACAAGAGCGAGGTCGTCCGCCCGTTCTTTCGCAACCATTTCAGCCGGATCGACCGGCAGGTGGTGCTGGTGGATGCGCTTTCGGCGATCCATGACGGCCCGCAGGCGCTGGAGGATCTGCGCCGCACCATGGCCGATATCCTGACCGCCTTCCGCCCAGGCTCCAACAGCTTCCTGTCGCAGATCCTGCTGGGCAAGCGGGTGGAGCGGATCTTGTTCGCCGCCACCAAGGCCGATCATGTGCACCATTCCCAGCATCCGCGCCTGACGGCGATCATGCAGGCGCTGCTGCGCGATGCGCGCGACCGGGCCGCCTTTGCCGGTGCCCGGACCGAGGCGATGTCCCTCGCCGCGCTCCGTGCCACCGTGGAGGAGGAGATCACCCGCGGCGGCGAGGTGCTGGAGGCGGTGCGCGGCCGTCTGGCCGAGGGGCGCCAAGTGGCGATGTATCCGGGCGAGTTGCCCGAGGATCCCGCCCGCCTTCTGTCCCCCGCGCGCGAGGGGGCGGAACGCTGGCTCGATGCCGATTTCGCGCTGATGGGGTTTGCCCCCGCGCGCGGCGATCTGCGGCCCGGCGAAGGGCCGCCCCATATCCGCCTCGACCGTGCGGCGCAGTTCCTGATCGGAGACCGGCTGTGAAGAAACCCCTCGTGATGGACTGGGACGACCCTGCCGATCCCGCGAACGCCCCCCCGGTGCCCGAGGATGCCGAGGGCGCGCTGGCCACCGCGATCCGGGTCGGGGCGCGGCGTCCATCGCGGCTGTGGCGCTTTTGCCTGTGGTCCTTCGGGACGGCGGGCGGCTTCGTTCTGGCGGTGGCGATCCACGATTTCGTGGCTTCGCTGCTGGATCGGAACACCGCGCTTGGGATGGTGGCCTTCGTCCTGATGGGCCTCGCGATCCTTGCGGCGGTGCTGCTGGCGGGCCGCGAGGCGCTGTCCTATCTGCGGCTGGCGCGGCTCGATCATCTGCGCCTTGCCGTCGACGAGGCGCGGGCCGCCGGCGATGTGAAGGGCGCGCGCAAGGCCTCGCAGGGGATCGCCGCGATCTATGCCCCGCATCATCCCGCCGCCACGGCCCGCCTGCGCGAACGCGGGGCGGAGGTGTTCGACGCCGATGCCCTTCTGGACATGACCGAGGCCGAGCTTCTGGCCCCCCTCGATCAATATGCCCGCCGCGAGGTGGAACGCGCGGCCCGGCAGGTCGCCGTCGCAACCGCGCTGATCCCCCTGGCGCTGGCCGATGTGGCGACGGCCCTCTTTGCCAATCTGCGCATGGTCCGCCGCATCGCCGAAATCTATGGCGGGCGTTCGGGCACGGCGGGCAGCCTGAAGCTTTTGATGCGGGTGTTCAGCTATCTCGTGGCCACGGGCGCCTTGGCGGTGACGGACGATCTGGTGCACTCGGTCGCCGGGGGCGGGCTGCTCTCGCGCATCTCGCGCCGGTTCGGCGAGGGGATGATCAACGCGGCCCTGACGGCCCGGATCGGCGTGGCGGCGATGGAGCTGTCGCGCCCCATGCCGTTCCACGCCGCACCCCGCCCGCGCATCCCGAATCTTCTGTCGCGCGCGCTGACGGGGCTTTGGGAACAGAACGCGGCTTAACGCGTCGCCAGTTCGAACTGGTAGCTTTCCGGCACGAAGCGATAGCCCTCGTCGTCCTTGGCGACATACCCGACCGAGGGGAAGGGCATGTGATAGCCGATGAAGGGCATCTTTTCTTCGGCCAGCATCGCCAGCACGCGCTGGCGCGTGTCGATCGCACCGGCCTTGTCCATGTCGAAGCGCACTTCCCAATCCGGGCGGCCCAGCGACCAGACATAGTGGTTGGCGAAATCGACGGCGAGCATGAGGCTCTGATCCGCGTCGTTGCGCAGCATGAAGCCCATCATGCCCGGCGTATGGCCGAACAGTTCCTTGGCGGTGATGCCGGGGGCAACCTCGTCCCCGCCCTCGATCAGGCGGAAATCGTCGGAGAAGGGGCGCACCTTGGCGTCGAACGCCTCGCCGCCCGAGGCGAGCCATGCCTCCATCTCCACCCGGCCGGTGATCAGTTCGGCATTCGGGAAGGTGAGCGTGCTGCCATCCGACAGACCGCCGATATGATCGCCATGCATATGCGTGATGACGACCTTGGTGATGTCGCCTGCGGACATGCCCGCCTGCGTCAGCGCGGCCAGCGTGCCGTCGGGCGACAGGCCCGTGTCGAACAGGATCGCCTCATCGCCGGTCTGCACCACGACCGGGCTGAAATTGCCCAAGGCGCGGTCGGAGGGGATGAAGTTCGCGGCCGAAACCTCTTCGAATTCCTCGTCCGAGGCGTTGAGGCCGAAGATCTCATGGGCGGGGGACTGAACGGCCGTTCCGGCCTTCAGCACCGTCAGCGTCATCGCGCCGAACGGGATGGTGTGGAACAGGGTCATGGTGGGTTCCTCGGGCGTCGTCTGCGCCTGAACGCCGGCGGGGATGAGCCCGGCCAGTGGCAAGGCGGCACCGGCGGTCAATGCAGTGCGGCGGGTGATGGTCATGATGTCTCTCCTGCTGTTCGGGGCAGAAGGATAGCTCATTCCCACCACGGGTCTATGGCGGCGATGTCATCATCGGACCAGCCGAAGTGATGGGCCAGTTCGTGAACCGTCACATGGGTCACCAATTCGCGCAGCGTGACGTTGCCGCGGTCGATCCATTCGTCCAGAATCGGGCGGCGGAACAGGCGGATCACATCCGGCCCATGCGGCTGATCCATCACCGATTTCTGCGTCAGCGGCACCCCATCGTAAACGCCGGTCAGATCATAGGGGCTGTCGATCTCCATCTCGTCCAGCAGCGCGTCCGAGGGCCAATCCTCCACCAAAAGCAGCACCGCGCGGGCGGCGGCCTGCCATGGCGGGGGCAGGGCGTCGATCGCCTCATGGGCCATCATCTCGATCTGGCCAAGGTCGGGTGCGGTGTCGGACGGGGCATCGGTCATGATCCTGCATGTGGCATCCGGGCGGCGAAAATCCAACGCTTCGCGCCGCTTGTCGCGCCAGATGGCTTCGTCTAGGTTTCGCGGGGCAGTGAGGATACGGCATGGACGCGGTAGACATTTTCATCATCGGTGGCGGCGTCAACGGCACGGGCATCGCCCGTGACGCGGCGGGCAGGGGGCTCAGCGTCGTGCTTGCCGAACAGGGGGATCTGGCGCAGGCCACGTCCTCGGCTTCGACCAAGCTGTTCCATGGCGGGCTGCGGTATCTGGAGTATTTCGAGTTCCATCTGGTGCGCGAGGCGCTGCGCGAGCGGGAGACGCTGCTGGTCGCCATGCCGCATATCAGCTGGCCCATGCGCTTCGTGCTGCCCTATTCCCCCGAGATGCGGTTCGAGGGGGCGACGCCCACCTCCAAGCTCTTGTCCACGGTGATGCCGTGGATGAAGGGGCGGCGCCCGGCATGGCTGATCCGGCTGGGCCTGTTCCTCTATGACAATCTGGGCGGGCGGAAGATCCTGCCGGGCACGCGCAAGGTCGATCTGGCCGCCGATGCGGCGGGGGCGCCGCTTCAGGACCGGTTCGCCTTCGCCTACGAATATTCCGATTGCTGGGTGGAGGATGCGCGCCTCGTCTCGCTGAACGCCCGCGATGCGGGGATTCGCGGCGCGACGATCCTGACGCGGACCAAGGTGATCGAGGCCCGGCGCGAGGGCGATCTGTGGCGCGTCGAGACGGAGGCCGGGACATGGCATGCCCGCGCGCTCGTCAATGCCGGCGGGCCGTGGGTGGAACGCGTGGTCAAGGACACCGCGCATGTGGCCACGAAGGAAGGCATCCGTCTGGTGCGGGGCAGCCATATCGTGGTGCCGAAGCTCTACGATCACGACCGGGCCTATTTCTTCCAGGGGGAGGATGGGCGCATCATCTTCGCCATCCCCTACGAGACCGATTTCACCCTGATCGGCACCACCGATCAGGATCACAAGGGCGATCCCGCCCATCCCGTCTGCACGCCCGAAGAGCAGGATTACCTCTGCGCCTTCGCCTCGGGGTATTTCAAGGTGCCGGTCACGCGCGATCAGGTCGTTTGGACCTATTCGGGGGTTCGCCCGCTCTATGACGACGGGGCGAGCGCGGCGCAGTCGGCGACGCGCGAATACGTGTTGAGCCTCGACAGCGACGGCCCGCCGATCCTGAGCGTGTTCGGCGGCAAGATCACCACCTATCGCCGTCTGGCGGAGAACGCGCTGGCCAAGCTTGCGCCCTTCTTCCCCAAGGCCGGGGGGGAATGGACGGCGCGCGCGCCGCTGCCCGGCGGGGATTTCCCGCACGATCAGGTGGCCGCCCTGCGCGAACGTCTGCGGGCCGAGCATCCCTTCCTGACGCCCGCTTGGGCCGCGCGGCTGATCCGGGCCTATGGCACGGATGCATGGCCGCTTCTGGATGGGGCGCGGGATGCCGCCGCCCTCGGGCAGGATTTCGGTGCGACGCTGACGGAAGCGGAGGTCCGTTGGCTGATGCGGCATGAACATGCCCGCAGCGCAGAGGATGTCGTCTGGCGCCGGTCCAAGCTGGGACTGCGCCTGACGGAGGAGGAGGTAGCGGCGCTGGACCGCTTCATGAAAGGGACGGAATGACCATTCTTGCGATTGATCAGGGCACCACGTCGACCCGCGCCATCGTCTTCGACGAAAGCCTGCGCCCCCTGACCACCGCCCAGTGCGAGTTCAAGCAGCATTTCCCCCGCTCCGGCTGGGTGGAGCATGACGCGCGGGAAATCTGGGCCACGGTGGAGCAGACGGTCACCAAGGCCGCGGCCGATCACCGCATTCAGGCCATCGGCATCACCAACCAGCGCGAGACGGTGGTCCTGTGGGACCGCAAGACCGGGGAGCCGCTGCACAATGCCATCGTCTGGCAGGACCGCCGCACCGCCCGCTTTTGCGAAGAACTGCATGCCGGCGGCCACGAGGCGCGGATCACCGAGGCGACGGGCCTTCTGATCGATCCCTATTTCTCGGCGACGAAGCTGAAATGGCTCTTGGACGAGGTGCCGGACGCCCGCGCCCGCGCCGAGCGAGGGGAACTCGCCTTCGGCACCATCGACAGCTTCCTCATCTGGAAGCTGACGGGCGGCGCGCATGTGACGGATGCGACCAATGCCTGCCGTACGATGCTCTACAACATCGGCACGCAGGGCTGGGATGCGGAGATCTGCGCCCTTCTGGACATCCCGATGACGCTGCTGCCCGAGGTGCTCGACAACGCGGCGGAGTTCGGCACGACCGGGATCCTCGGCTATGACGTGCCGATCCTCGGCGTGGCGGGGGATCAGCAGGCGGCGACGATCGGGCAGGCCTGCTTCCGTCCGGGGATGCTGAAATCCACCTATGGCACCGGCTGCTTCGCGCTTTTGAACACCGGCGCGGAACGCTGCGCCAGCAGCCACCGGCTGCTGACCACCATCGCCTACCGTCTGGACGGCGAGGTGACCTATGCGCTCGAAGGGTCGATCTTCGTGGCGGGCGCCGTGGTGCAATGGCTGCGCGATTCGCTCGGCATCATTCAGGACGCGGCCGAAACGCAGGCGCTGGCCGAACAGGCCGACCCGAATCAGGAAATCGTCCTCGTGCCCGCCTTCACCGGCCTTGGCGCGCCGTGGTGGCAGCCCGATACGCGCGGCGCGATGTTCGGGCTGACGCGCGGCACCGGCCCGGCGGAATTCGCGCGGGCGGCCTTGGAAAGCGTCGGCTATCAGACGCGCGATCTGTTGCAGGCGATGCGCGCCGATTGGTCGGGCAGCGCCGATGTGCTGCGCGTCGATGGCGGCATGGCGCGGTCGGATTGGGCGATGCAATTCCTCGCCGACATCCTCGGCGCACAGGTGGACCGTCCGCAGGTGACGGAAACGACCGCCCTCGGCGCGGCATGGCTGGCCGGCATGAAGGCTGGCCTGTGCGGCGGGATGGAGGATTTCGCCCAAAGCTGGGATCTGGAGCGGCGCTTCGATCCGCGGATGGAAGAAGCCGAGCGCGACCGCCGCTATGCGCTGTGGACGCGCGCCGTCAAGGCGACGGTCGGGGTCTGAAACAGGGCGGGGGCGCGAACGCCCCCGGCTTCAACCGTTGAAGAGGAAGTGCAGGACGTCGCCGTCCTTCACCTCATAGGTCTTGCCCTCGACGCGGAACTTGCCCGCCTCCTTGGCACCGGCCTCGCCCTTGCCGGCGACATAGTCGGCATAGGCCACGGTTTCGGCGCGGATGAAGCCCTTCTCGAAATCGCCATGGATCACACCGGCGGCCTGCGGGGCCAGCATCCCCTTGTGGATGGTCCAGGCGCGGGCCTCTTTCGGGCCGACGGTGAAATAGGTCTGAAGGCCCAGAAGCTCGTAGCCCGCGCGGATCAACCGGTCGAGGCCCGCTTCCTCGAGGCCCATCTCCGACAGGAACATCGCCGATTCCTCGGCGTCGAGTTGGCTGATCTCTTCTTCGATGCGGGCGGAGATGACGACTGTGCCCGCCCCCTGACGCGCCGCCATCTCGGCCACGCGGGCGGATTCGCCATTGCCCTCGGCCGCAGCCGATTCCTCGACGTTGCAGACATAGAGGACGGGCTTGGCCGTCAGCAGTTGCAACATCCGCCATGCCTTCTGATCGTCCTCGGACACGGCGATGGTGCGGGCGGGGCGGCCTTCGTTCAGCGCGGTCTGGGCAAGGCGCAGCAGGCGGTCCTGATCGGCGGCCTCCTTGTCGCCGCCCTTCAGCTTGCGCGAGAGGTTGGCCAAGCGACGCTCGATCGAATCCATATCGGCGAGCATCAGCTCCGTCTCGATCGTCTCGGCATCGGCGACGGGGTCGATCCGGCCTTCGACATGGGTGATGTCCCCATCCTCGAAGCAGCGCAGCACATGGGCGATGGCGTCGCATTCGCGGATATTGGCAAGGAACTGGTTGCCCAGACCCTCACCGCGCGATGCCCCGCGCACGAGGCCCGCGATATCGACGAAGGTCATCCGCGCCGGGATCACCTGCTTGGAGCCGGCGATCTCCGCCAGCGTGTCCAGCCGCGCATCCGGCACCGCCACCTCGCCGACATTCGGCTCGATCGTGCAGAAGGGAAAGTTCGCCGCCTGCGCCGCCGCCGTGCGGGTCAGCGCGTTGAAGAGGGTCGACTTGCCCACGTTCGGCAAGCCCACGATACCCATGCGAAAGCCCATCATCATCCCCTGTGCAAGCTGCCGCCCCCAGATAGGCCGCAACGCCCGCGCACGCAAGCCGGTTGCCGCGCGGGGGGAGTTGCGCCGCTGCGGCATCTCTCCTACGAAGAGGCAAGCAGGAGAAAGCGCCATGACCCGGATCGATGCCAAATTCGCCGCCCTCAAGTCCGAGGGCAAGAAGGCCTTCGTCGCCTATCTGATGGCGGGCGATCCGGATGCCGACACGACGCTGGCGGTGATGCGCGGCATGCCCGGCGCGGGCGTCGACATCATCGAACTGGGCATGCCCTTCACCGATCCGATGGCCGATGGCTCCACCATTCAGACGGCGGGGCAGCGCGCGCTCGAAGGTGGGCAGACGCTGGACCGCACGCTCGACATCGCGCGGCGCTTCCGCGAGGGCGACGACAGCACGCCGATCGTGCTGATGGGCTATTACAACCCGATCTATTCGCGCGGCGTGGACCGTTTCCTTCAACAGGCGATCGAGGCCGGGATCGACGGGTTGATCGTCGTGGACCTGCCGCCCGAAGAGGATGACGAGCTGTGCCTTCCGGCGCAGGCCGCGGGGCTGAACTTCATCCGGCTGGCGACGCCGACCACCGATGCCGCGCGCCTGCCGCGCGTGCTGCAGAACACCTCGGGCTTCGTCTATTACGTCTCCATCACCGGGATCACGGGGGCGGCCGCGCCGCAGGCCGTCGATGTCGCCCCGGAGGTGGAACGGATCAAGGCCTCCACCGATCTGCCGGTGATCGTCGGCTTCGGCATCACCACCGCCGAAGCGGCAGAGGACATCGCCGCCATCGCCGATGGCTGCGTCGTCGGTTCGGCGATCGTGAAGCTGGTGGGGGAGGGGCGGCCCGTGGATGAGATTCTGGCCCGCGTGGCCGATCTTGCCGGCGGCGCGCACCGCGCCTGACGGCACGAAGCCTTGGCCTGCGCCTAGCGGCGCAGGATCTGGAACAGCGCCGAGGCGCCCCAGCCCGCCAGCACCGCCATCGCCAGCGACAGCAGCCCATAGAGCAACGACTGCTCGCGCGAGAGGGTGTAGAGGAACCGCTCCAGCCCGGCCTTCTGCACGCCAATGTCGCGTTCCAGCACATCCAGCACCTGCCCGCCGCGCGTCAGGAAGATGCGCACGCGGTACTGCCCTTCCGTCAGGTCGGCCGGAAGCGCGATGTCGGTGCGGAACAGCGTCTGTTGATCCAGCCGGACATCGCCTTCGTTGATGCGGTAGCGGCCGGACGCCTCGCGGATGCGGACCAGCGCATCGACAAAGCTGTCGGGGTCGTCCGTCTCGGCGCTGATCCCGACGGAGCGGATCGCCGCCGGGATGGTGATGCGATAGCGCAGATCGTCGGTCCGGCTCAGGATGTCGTCCAAGGGGCCGGTGGTGGCGACGGCGTAGAAGCTCGGCGCGCTCGTCACCCGGACCGAAGCCGAGTTGATCCAGATCCCGAGGTTCCGGTCCTTGCGGCGCACCACGACGGGGGTGTGCGGCCCCTCCACGGCGACGATGACATCCAGCGGCTCATCCTCGGGCGGGGGGGCGTCGCGGCGGACGGCACCATAGACGAGGATCTCCGAGCCGACGTAATTCGTGGTGATGGACACCGAATATTGCGACAGGCCCAGAACGATCCGTTCGTCCTGCGCCCCGGCGGGCAAGGCGAACAGCAGGAGGGCGACGAGGAGGCGGATCATTCCACAGCCTCCGGCGTCAGGGTGAACCGCTCCGGCGGGGTGAAGACGAGGTCGGTGCCGACCTTCACGCTGACCAGCAGCACGAGGATCGCAAGCAGGATGCGCAGCTGTTCGGCCCGCAGCTTCACGCCGACCCGCGCCCCGATCTGCGCCCCGACCACGCTGCCGACGATCAGCAGCAGCGCCAGCATGATGTCCACGGTGCCGCTGGTCATCGCGTGCAGCAGCGTGGTGAAGCCCGACACGAGGATGATCTGAAACAGCGAGGTGCCGATCACCACCTTCGTCGGCATGCCGAGCAGGTAAATCATCGCCGGCACCATGATGAACCCGCCGCCGACGCCCATGATGGCCGACATGAAGCCGACCCCGGCCCCGATCAGCAGCGGCGGTATGACCGAGATATAAAGCCCGGAGGCGCGGAACTTCATCTTCCACGGCAGGCGGTGCACCCATGTATGGGTATGCGCCCGCCGGACCGGCGCCCCGCTGCGCCGCGCCTGCAAGAGCGCGCCGAGGCTCTCGCGGAACATCAGCGCGCCGATCACCCCAAGGAACAGCACATAGGACAGCTGCACGAAGAGATCGACCTGACCGAGCGAGGACAGGATCGCGAAGACCCAGATCCCAAGTGCCGAGCCGACAAGCCCGCCCGCCTGCAGCACCGCCCCCATTCGGAAATCGACCGCCTTGCGCTTCAGCTGCGCCAGCACCCCCGACACCGACGAAGCGACGACCTGATTGGCGCCCGTCGCCACCGCCACCGCCGGCGGGATGCCGATGAAGAACAGCAGCGGCGTGATCAGGAACCCGCCCCCCACACCGAACATGCCCGACATGAACCCGACGATTCCCCCCAGCCCCAGAAGCACGAGGCCGTTGACGGAGATTTCGGCGATGGGAAGGTAGATCTGCATGTCGAGGCCCGGCGCAAAGGGGGAGGGGACTGATCAGGGGGCAGGGAACCTCATCGCAGCGTGCGCAGGGCCTCGCGCAGGATACGCTCCAGCTTGGCGGCGCCCTTGGGGGCCATCGCCTTGGTATGCTCGTGGCTCAGCGCCTCGTCGGACAGGCCCGCGCCCATGTTGGTGATGGTGGACACGGCGGCCACCCGCAGGCCGAGGAACCGCGCAAGGATGATCTCCGGCACGGTGGACATGCCGACGGCATCCGCGCCCAGAACCTTGGCGGCGCGAATCTCGGCCGGGGTTTCGAAGCTGGGGCCGGAGAACCACGCATAGACGCCCTCGGCCAGCGGCTCGCTCACGGCGGCGGCGGCGGCCTTCAGCCGGTCGCGCAGGCCCGTGTCATGGGCATCGCCCATGGGCACGAAGCGGGCATCGGACACCTCGCCGATCAGTGGGTTGAGGCCGGTGAACGCGATATGGTCCGACAGCAGCATCAGATCGCCCGGCGGAATGTCCGCCCGAAGCGAGCCTGCGGCATTGGTCAGGATCAGATGCTCGGCCCCGAGGGCGCGCAGCACCTCCAGCGGCAGGCGCATCGCGGCGGCATTGCCGCTTTCGTAGTAATGGGCGCGCCCGGCAAAGACCGCGACGCGCACGCCTTCCAGATCGCCGATCACCAGCTTCGGCTGGTGCCCCGACACGCCGGCATGGGGAAAGCCGCCCAGATCGGCATAGGGGATGGCGACCCCATTCACCGCATCGGCCAGATGGCCGAGGCCCGAACCGAGCACGAGGCCCAGTTGCACCGGGGCATGACCCGCCTGATCGCGGATATAGGCGGCGATGGTTTCGGCGGTCATCTCAACGTTCCTTCACATAGGGTTCGCCCCCGGCGCGGGGCGGAATGGCCTTGCCGACGAAGCCCGCCAGCACCAGCACGGTCAGCACATAGGGCAGGGCCTCCAGCGCGGCGACGGGAATCGGCACGACATCGGGGCGCAGCGCGATCGCTTGGAAGAACCCGAACAGAAGCGTCGCCCAGAGCGCACCCCAAGGACGCCATTTGGCGAAGATCAGCGCCGCGAGCGCGATATAGCCGCGGCCCGCCGTCATCTCGCGGCCGAAGCCCGCCTGAAGCGCCGTCGCCAGATAGGTGCCCGCGATGCCGCACAGCACCCCCGCGATCAGCACGGCGGCAAAGCGCAGCCGCGTGACCGACACGCCCGCCGTATCCACCGCGGCGGGGTTTTCGCCCACGGCGCGCAGGCGCAGGCCAAAGCGGGTGCGCAGCAGCACCCACCATGTCGCCGGCACCGCCAGCACCGCCAGATAGACCAGCAGCGAATGCCCCGAGATCACATCGGCATAGAGCGGCCCGATCACCGGCACCTCGCGCACGGCATCGGCGAAGGGCAGCGTCACTTCGTTGAAACGTCCGCTGCTGGACAATGCGGGCGTGCGCCCCCCCTGACTGAAGGCAGCTTGCGCCACCAGCACCGTCATCCCCGAGGCGAGAAAGTTCAGCGCCACGCCCGAGATCAGCTGATTCCCCCGGAAGGTGATGGAGGCGATGCCATGCAGCACCGCCCAGACCAGCGCCGCCCCGATGCCCGCCGCAAGCCCGGCCCAAGCCGACCCCGTGATATAGGCGACCGCCCCCGAGGCGAAGGCCGCGACCAGCATCTTGCCCTCGAGGCCGATGTCGAACACGCCCGCGCGTTCGGACCACAGGCCCGCAAGGCAGGCCAGAAGCAGCGGCACCGCAAGGCGGATCGTGCTGTCGAGGATCTGCAGAAGCGTTGCGTAATCCATCACGCCACCTTTCGCGGGGCGAAGACCAGCCCCAGCATCATGCGCACCATATGGTCCAGCGCGCCCGTGAACAGGATCACGAGGCCTTGCACCACGACCCGCAGGTCGATCGGGATCTGCGTCCACAGCCCAAGCTCGGCCCCACCCTGATAGAGGAAGCCGAACAGAAGCGCCGACAGCACCACCCCGAACGGATGGTTGCGCCCCATCAGCGCCACCGCGATCCCGATGAATCCCGCCCCTTCGGAGGAGTTCTGCAGAAGGCGCCCGCTTTCCCCCATGACGTTGTTGATCGACATCATCCCCGCCAGCGCGCCCGACAGCGCCATGGCGATCATCACCGTGCGCACGGGGCGGATGCCGGCATAGCGGGCGGCGGCCTCGGATTTGCCGAAGGCGCGGATCTCATAGCCGAGGGGGGTGCGCCAGAGCAGCGCCCAGACCCCGACGCAAGCGATCAGCGCAAGGAAGAGCGAGATGTTGGCCGGTACCGCATCGGAAAAGATGAGGTTCAGCCCCGGAATGTCCGACAGCGCCGGAATGCCGACGGCAAAGCGCGCGGTGGCGGGTTCGGCCTGTCCCGGCGGGCGCAGCACATCCACCAGCATCCACACGATCAGCGCATAGGCGATGTAGTTGAACATGATGGTCGTGATGACGATATGGCTGCCGCGCCGCGCCTGAAGCCAGCCCGGAATCGCGGCCCAGACCGCCCCGAACGCCGCCGAGGCGACGATCGCGGCCAGCAGCGCCACCGTCCAATGCGGCCACGGAATATAGAGCAGCACCAGCGCGATGCCGAGGCCGCCGAGCTGGGCCTGCCCCTCGCCGCCGATGTTGAAGAGGCCGGCATGGAAGGCCATCGTCACCGCAAGCCCGGTGAAGATGAAGCTGGTGGTGTAATAGAGCGTATAGCCCCAGCCATAGGCGGAACCGAGGGCGCCCGTGACCATCGTCACGATCGCCTCCCACGGGTCCTGCCCGATGGCGAGGATGACGGCCGTCGCGCAGATGGCCGCCAGCAGCAAAGAGATCAGCGGCACCAGAACCACGTCGGCCCAGCGGGGAATTTGTCGCATCAGGCCTCCATCCCGGCCATCAGAAGGCCGAGGTCGCGTTCGGTGGTGGTGGCGGCGTCGCGCTCGCCCATGATGCGGCCGTCGAACATGACGGCCACGCGGTCGGACAGGGACATCACCTCGTCCAACTCGACCGAGACGAGGAGGATGGCCTTGCCCTGATCGCGCAGCGCGACGATCTGCTTATGAATGAATTCGATCGCGCCGATATCGACGCCCCGGGTCGGCTGACCGATCAGAAGAAGGTCGGGATTCCGCTCGATCTCTCGGGCGACGATGATCTTCTGCTGGTTCCCGCCCGAGAAATGCTTGATCGCAAGGGTCGGCAGCGGCGGGCGCACGTCGAACCGGGCCATCTTGGCGGCGGTGTCGGCCTTCAGCGCGGCATTGTCCGTCAGCGGGCCGGAGCGGTAATCCTCGTCGCGGTGATAGCCAAAGGCCACGTTCTCCCACGCCGCGAAATCCATGATGCAGCCCAGATGCTGCCGATCCTCGGGGATATGGGCGACGCCCGCATGGCGGCGGTCCTGCCCGTCCTCGCGGCCCGACAGGTCCAGTTCCCGCCCGTTCAGGCGGACCGAGCCAGTGGCCGTCGCGATGCCGCCCAGCACCTCCAGAAGTTCGGATTGCCCGTTCCCGGCCACGCCCGCGATGCCGAGGATCTCGCCCCGGCGG
Organism: Falsirhodobacter algicola; assembly: GCF_018279165.1. GTDB lineage: Bacteria > Pseudomonadota > Alphaproteobacteria > Rhodobacterales > Rhodobacteraceae > Falsirhodobacter > Falsirhodobacter algicola. Next base: position 28,172 of record NZ_CP047289.1, read on the forward strand.
ATGGAGAGGGAGACGCCCTTCAGCCGTTCCACCCCGTCGCGCGACACGCGCAGATCGCGCACGTCCAGCACGACCTCGCCGGGCTGTGCGGGCTGTTTGTCCACGCGCAGCAGCACCTTGCGGCCAACCATCAACTCGGCCAGCTCGGGCGGGGAGGTGTCCTTCGTGCGGACCGTGGCCACCATCTCGCCGCGCCGCATCACCGACACTTCGTCGGTGATGTCCATGATCTCGCGCAGCTTGTGGGTGATCAGGATCACCGTCTTGCCCTGCTCGCGCAGGCCCCGAAGGATGCGGAACAGGTGATCGGCCTCGGGCGGGGTCAGAACGCCCGTCGGCTCGTCGAGGATCAGGATGTCGGCCTGACGGTACAGGGCCTTCAGGATCTCCACCCGCTGCTGGTGCCCGACGGACAGATCCTCGATCCGGGCGTCGGGATCGACCTCCAGCCCGTAATCGGCCGAAAGACGGGCCAGTTCGCGCCGCGCCTTGGCGAGCGAGGGTTGCAGGCGGCGCCCGTCTTCGGCGCCCAGAATGACGTTTTCCAGAACCGTGAAGTTCTGCACCAGTTTGAAATGCTGGAACACCATGCCGATGCCGGCACGGATGGCCGCCTGGCTGTCGGGGATGGGCGTATCACGCCCACCCACCAGAATCTGGCCCGAATCCGCACGGTAGAAGCCGTAGAGAATCGACATGAGCGTCGATTTCCCGGCCCCGTTCTCGCCGATGATGCCGTGGATCGAGCCGCGGGCGACACGGATGTGGATATCCTTGTTCGCCTGCACTGGCCCGAAAGCCTTGGAAATGCCGCGCAGTTCGATCGCGGCTTCGCTATCCGGGCCGTGACGCATCAGAAGCCGGCGATCGGGCAGCTGTCGTCGGTCATGTAGTCATGAACCGAAATCTCGCCTGCGATGATCTTCTGCGTGGCCTCCTCGACGGCGGCGGACATCTCCGGCGTCACGAGGTCGGCGTTGTTTTCGTCCATGGCAACGGACACGCCCTGATCGGCCAGACCCAGCACCACCGTGCCCGGCTCGATCGCCTCGCCTTGCGTGAAGGCGTCATAGACGGCGACATCCACGCGCTTGACCATGGAGGTCAGGACCTGCCCCGGATGCAGCGCGTTTTGGTTGCTGTCCACGCCGATCGCCAGCACGCCCTCGTCGGCGGCCGCTTGCAGGATGCCGATGCCCGTGCCGCCCGCCCCGTGATAGATCACGTCGGCGCCGCGGCCGATCTGGGCACGCGCCAACTCGCCGCCGCGGACCGGATCGTTCCATGCCGCGGGGGTGGAGCCGGTCCAGCTGACCAGAACCGTTGCATCGGGTTTCGTCGCCTCGACGCCTTGGGCGAAGCCGCAGCCGAATTTGCGGATCAGCGGAATGTCCATGCCGCCGATGAAGCCGACGGTGTCGGTCTTGGAGGCCATCGCCGCCATGATCCCGGCAAGGTAGGACCCTTGCTCTTCGGAGAAGACGACCGAGCGGACGTTCGGCTCATCGACTTCGGAATCGATGATGACGAACTTGGTGTCCGGGTAATCCGGCGCGACCTGCGTCAGCACGTCGGCAAAGGAGAAGCCCGTCATGACGATCGGGTTCGACCCCGATTGCGCCAGCCGACGCAGCGCCTGTTCGCGTTGCGCTTCGGATTGCATCTCAATCTCGCGGTAGGAGCCGCCGGTGTCCTTCTTCCAACGGTCGGCGCCCATATAAGCGGCTTCGTTGAAGGATTTGTCGAATTTCCCGCCAAGATCGAAGATCAGCGCCGGGTCGGCCATGGCCGTGCCGGCAGTAAGGGCGAGCGCGGTTGCGCCCAGCAAGGTCTTGAGTGTCAAGGGGGGTCCTCCATGTTGTTTGCCCGCCAGTATAAACGCCTTCCTAGAGAGGGCAACGCATCACGATAGCGTCGTCCGAGCCATAGTAGCGGGGTCGCACGCCCACGGATCGGAAGCCGTGACGCTCATAGAGGCGGATTGCCTGAAAATTAGTCGCAGCCACTTCCAGAAAGGCCGTCTCCGCCTGATTCCGGGCCGTGTTCAGGAAGTCGTGAACGAGCCGCGTCGCGACTCCTTGGCGGCGCGCATCGGGGTGGGTGGCGAGGGTCAGAAGCTCCGCCTCCCCGGCAAGGGCGCGCCCGATCAGAAAGCCCTGCGACTCGGCCAGAAGGAAACCGCCCGCGCCCTCGGCCGAGGCGCGCAGATCGGCCGCGGACCACGGGGCCGGGCAAATGAAGGAGGCGGCATGGATCGCCGCAAGCTCATCCCACATCCAGCATCACCGGCGGCGGATCCGACGGGGGGGCCGCATCGGCGCCGCGCAGATAGAACGGCGCGGGCCGCCCCGAGGGGTCGCGCAGGGACGCGACGCGGGCGATGGCTTCGGCGATGGGGAACACAGCCGGATGCTGCGGGCCGGGGGGGATATCCTCGGCAAGGCGGGCGGGCGTGTCCGGGCCGAAGGTCTGGACATAGAAGGCACCGCGGCGGGCATCCTCGGCCACGACCAGCGGGCGGGGAAGGCCATGGGCACGCGCCTCCAGCGTGGTGACGCCGATCGCGGGAATGCCAAGCCCCATCGACAGCCCGCGCGCCGCCGCCACCGCGATGCGCACGCCGGTGAAATTGCCCGGACCGGTTCCGACGGCCAGCGCGGTCAGATCGCCCCAGCCATGCCCCCCCGCGGCCAGAACCTCCTCCAGCAGGGGAATCAGGCGTTCGGCCTGACCTTTGGCCATCGGCTCCTCGGCCATGGCCAGAAGGGTGTCGCCCCGCAGCAAAGCGGCCGCGCAATGCGCGGCCGATGTGTCGAAGCCAAGGATCAGGGCATCAGGCGGCAACCGGACGAACCTCCAGCACCTCGGGGATGTAGTGGCGCAGCAGGTTCTCGATCCCCATCTTCAGCGTCAGCGTGGAGGAGGGGCAGCCCGCGCAGGCACCCTGCATATGCAGATAGACGATGCCGCGATCGAAGCCGTGGAACGTGATGTCGCCGCCATCCTGCGCCACTGCGGGGCGCACGCGCGTATCCAGCAACTCCTTGATCTGGGCCACGATGTCGCCATCCTCGCCGGTATGCTCGGCATGGGCGGCGGCGCGTTCGCCGCGGATCACCGGCTCGCCGGATTGGTAATGCTCCATGATGGCGCCAAGGACGGCGGGCTTCACATGGTCCCATTCGCGGCCTTCGATCTTCGTGACGGTCACGAAGTCATGGCCGAAGAACACGCCGGCCACGCCGCCCACGGCGAAGATGCGCCGGGCAAGGGGCGAGGTGGTGGTGGAATCCTCGGTCGGGAAATCGGCGGTGCCGACATCCAGCACCTGCTGGCCCGGCAGGAATTTCAGCGTGGCGGGGTTCGGGGTCGGTTCGGTCTGGATGAACATGGGGCAGCCTCCAAGGTTGCCCCCGATATGCGCCCGAAGCCCGGTGCTGTCAAGTTTTGGAACGATTCCAGATCGGGGCGATCAGGTGATCGCCTCCAGCCGTTCCTTGGTCATGTCGCCGGGCACGATGGTGACGGGGATGGGCAGGGTGCCCGCATTGCGCGTCATCTGCGTGACGAGGGGGCCGGGGCTTCCCTTCTCCACGCCCGCGCCGAGCACGAGGATGCCGATCCGCGTATCCTCGGCCACCAGCTTCAGGATCTCGTCGCCGGCATTGCCCTCGCGCACGACGAGTTCGGGGTCCACGCCCTGCCGGTCGCGCATCCATTTGGCGAACACCTCGTAATGGGCTTCGATGCGTTCGCGCGCCTCGGCGCGCATCACATCGGCCACGCCCATGAAATGCTGCATATCCTCCTGCGGGATGGTGGCCAGAATGACCACGCCGCCGCCGGTGTGCCGGGCGCGGAACGCGGCATAGCGCATGGCGTTCAGACATTCGCGGCTGTCGTCAAGGACGACCAGAAACTTGCGCATGGTTGTATCCCCCTTGGCCGATGATGGGCACCCGACGTGCAAATGCAAGCCGATCAGCGCGAATGCGCGAAATCGAGGTACAGCTCGCGCACCTTCCGCGTCACCGGGCCATGGGCGTATTCGGTGTCGTCGAAGCGGGTGACGGCCTGCACCTTGGCGAAGTTGCCCGACAGGAACACCTCGTCGGCGGCATGCACATCCTCGAAGGTCAGCACGGTCTCGTGCACCTCCACCCCTTCGGCGCGCAGGTTGGCGATGTGGCGGGTGCGGGTGATGCCCGACAGGAAGGTGCCGTTGGGGATGGGCGTGAACACCGCGCCGTCCTTCACCACGAAGACGTTGGCCGTCGCGGTTTCGGCGACATTGCCCATCGCATCGGCGACCAGCGCATTGCTGAACCCCTTGCGCCGCGCCTCCACCAGCATCCGCGCGTTGTTGGGATAGAGCGCGCCGGCCTTGGCGTTGCAGACCGAATCCTCCAGCACGGGGCGGCGGAAGCGGGTGCGGGTCAGCGTGGTGGCCCGGTCGGCCGGCGGCATGGGCACTGCCTCGAGGCAGATGGCGAAGGCGGTGGAATCCTCGGCCGGGGCGACGCCCACATCCGATCCGTCCACGGCCCAGTACATCGGGCGGATATAGACCGCCTCGTCCGTGCCATAGGGGGTGAGCCCGTCGCGGATGATCGCCACCATCTCCGCCGGATCGACGGTGGGGGTGATCATCAGCGCCTCGGCCGAGCGGTTCAGGCGCGCGCAGTGCAGATCCAGATCCGGGGCCACACCGTCGAACAGCCGCGCGCCGTCGAACACGTTGGACCCTTGCCACAGGCCGTGATCGGCGGCCTTCATGACCGGGATGTCGCCCTCGTGCCACGCCCCGTCGAACCATGTGCGGATATGGGTGCCGAATGCCATGATCGCCCTCCTTGCTGCCGGGTGGTTAGACCACCGGCGGGGCAAAGGGGCAAGGGGGCGCCTCCGGGCGTGTCTGGGGGACAGGGGATGCCCGGAGACGCAGGTCACGGGGGAAATGCATCGCGACCTCGATCTTCCTGCACCGATTCGGACACGCTTTGATGACGGATCAGCGCGCAAGCCGCCGAAGCAGGCGCAGTGCGGCGGTATGCCCCAGATGCGCCGCCATGCCCATCAGCGCCGCCGCGATGCCCCACAGACCGGCGGCAAGCCCGATCGCGATGTTCGACAGCCGCGCCGTCGCCCGCAGGAACCGTGCCTTGCCCAGCACCTCCATCCGGCCGACCGTGCGCGGGCCAAGCGCCTCGGCGGCGTTCGCGATGCGCCGCGCATCGTCCGGGCCGTCGATATGGCGCAGAAGGGCCAGCGTCTCCACCGTGGGCAGCGCGCCTTCGAGGCGGTTGACCTCGCGCACCGTCTCCGTCAGCGGGCCAAGCGTTCCGGGACGCACCGCCCGGCGCAGATCGCCCGTCCGGCGCAGCGCGGACCAGTCCAGCCCCTCGCGCGCCGCCCGCTGCAGCATCGCCGTCATCGGGGGGGAGAGAAGGCGCATGCCGCGCGCGGTCTTCACCGCTGCCGCCCCGGCCTTCAGCGTCAGGCTGGTGCCGCCGCTGGCCAGCACGAGGGCCGTCGCACCGAGGCCCACCGCCGACAGCGCGACCGTCACCGGATCGACCTCCTCCCCCGCGGCGTAATGCATCCCTTCGCGCGCGAGGTCCTTCACATCGCCGATCCCGGTCAGCATCGGCGCTTGGCACAAGAGTTCCGCCGAAAGGCGGCATTGGGCGATGTCCCATGCGCAGGCCGCGCAAGTGCTGGCACGGGCGGCGATGCTGAAATCGGCGTCGCGGGCGGCCTCGACCGCCGCCATGTCGTAGGGAAGGCCGCGTTCGCGCGCCACATCCGTCACCGCGTCGATCGCGACCCAGTTGCGCGGCTCTTCGGCCAGAAGGGCGGTCAGGCGTTCGGCGATGCGGGCCGGGGTGGCGGCGGCGGCCATCTCGCGGTCCATGGCGGCGGCGATGGCGGCGGTGGCCCGATCCGCAAAGGGCCGCAGCGCGGGATCGCGCGCGATGCGGATCATCGAGGCCGCCGCCAGCACCAGCGACAGCGCCAGCAGTGCCGTCAGCCCCGCCCGCGCCGCGCGCCGCAGCATCAGACCTGACGCGACCGGATCATCCCGACGATGTCCTGCACATCGCTCAGGATCGGGGCGGCGATGGCATCCGCCCGTTCGGCCCCGCGGCCAAGGATCGCGTCGATCTCGTCGGGTTCGGCCAGCAGGCGGTTCATCTCGGCGGTGATCGGGCCGATGGTGGCGACCGCGAGATCGGCCAGCGCCGGTTTGAAGGTGCCGAACTGCGCCCCGGCATGTTCCGCCACCACCTGTTCCGGGCTCATCCCGGCCAAGGCGGCATAGATGTTCACGAGGTTGCGCGCATCGGGCCGCTCCGCCAGCCCCTCGATCGAGGAGGGCAGGGGTTCGGCATCGGTCTTGGCCTTGCGGATCTTCTTGGCGATGGTGTCGGCATCGTCGGTCAGGTTGATGCGGCTCTGATCCGAGGGGTCGGATTTCGACATCTTCTTCGTGCCGTCGCGCAGGGACATCACGCGCGTCGCCGGCCCTTCGATCAGCGGCTGCGGCATGGGGAAGAAGTCCACGCCGTAATCGTGGTTGAACTTGGCCGCGATGTCGCGCGTCAACTCGATATGCTGCTTCTGATCCTCGCCCACCGGCACATGCGTCGCTTTGAAGGCGAGGATGTCGGCCGCCATCAGCGATGGATAGGCCAGCAGCCCCAGCGACGAATTTTCGCTGTTGGCACCGGCCTTGTCCTTGAACTGGGTCATCCGGTACATCCAGCCGATCCGCGCGACGCAGTTCAGGATCCACCCCAATTCGGCATGGGCGCGCACTTGGCTCTGATTATAGAGGATGGAGCGTTTCGGATCGATCCCCGAGGCGATGTAGGCGGCGGCCACTTCGCGCGTCTGGCGGCGCAGCGTCGCCGGGTCCTGCCAGACGGTGATGGCATGCAGGTCCACGACGCAATACAGCGTCTCGATCCCTTCGTCCTGCTTTTGCGCAAACCGTTTCAGCGCACCGAGATAGTTGCCCAGCGTGAGGCTCCCCGAGGGTTGGATACCCGAGAAGATGCGCGTCGGGAAAGCCTGAGGCGTTTGGACCGGCTCGGCCATGATGTGAACTCCGTCTGGATTGTGTCAGGCCTTTGGCTTATCGCTTGGGCCCGACACAAGGCAAGGGAAAGCGATGCAGAACGAAGGTCCGATCAATCCGCTGCCATGGGTGGTGTGGCTGCTGGCCCTACCGGTGATCGCGCTCGAACTCGTCTTTGCGCTGGGCCAATCGGGGCTGGCGGGGGATCCGGCCTCGGTCGGCTGGCGGCTGGAGGCGCTGCAACGCTTCGCCTATTCGCCGCCGCTGTTCCGCGCCATGTGGGCGATGGGGGAATGGCCCCCGGCGCAGGTGATGCGCATCTTCCTCTATCCCTTCGTGCAGGGATCGGTCACGCAGGCGGTGTTCGGCACGGTGTTTCTGCTGGCGCTGGGCAAGATGGTGGCCGAGGCGTTCCGCCCTTGGGCCGTTCTGGTGGTGTTCTTCGGCGCGGGCATCGTGGGTGCGCTGGCCTTCACGGCCTTTCCGCCCGGCAATGCGCTGCCGCTCTTTGGGGCCTATCCGCCGGTCTATGGGCTGATCGGGGCCTTCACCTTCCTGCTGTGGACGCGGCTGGCGGGGTCGGGCACGCAGTACCGGGCGTTTTCGCTGATCGGGCTGCTGATGGGGGTGCAACTGCTGTTCGCGGCGCTGTTCGGCGGTGGTTTCGAATGGGTGGCGGACCTTGCGGGCTTCGCCACCGGCTTTCTTCTGTCCTTCGTGGTCAGCCCCGGCGGCCTTGCGCAGATCCGGGCGCGCCTGCGTCAGCGCTGACGGCGCAGGGCGGTCCGCAGATCGGCCGGGCGCACCGCGCCAAGCGCGAAGGCCGCCCCGAAATAGCTGACGATGCCCGCCCCGACCAGCAGCGCCAGCGCGCCATAGCGCAGCCCGGCGCTGCCGAGCGGCCCGGCCAGCGCCTGCGCCGCCAGCCACAGCACCACCCCCATCAGCGCGGATGCCAGCGCGATGCGGGGCAGGCGCGCCCGCAGCCGCGCATCCGGGCGCACCGCATCGCCCATGCGCCGGGCGCCCCACCACAGCTGCGCGAACATCACCCAGCCCGAGACGGTCGTCGCCAGCGCCGCCGCCAGAAAGCCCATCACCGGCATCAGCCCCACCGCGAATGCAAGGTTCACCACCATCGACCAAACGGCATAGCGGAAGGGGCTGCGCGTGTCCTCGCGCGCGTAATACAGCGGCTGGAACAGCTTGTGCAGCACGAAGGCCGGCAGCCCCGCGCCATAGGCCGCCAGAACCAGCGCCGTGTTCCGCGTATCCACGGCGTCGAAGGCCCCGCGCTGGTACAAGACCTGCACCAGCGGCAGCGCCACGATCACCAGCGCCACCGCCGCCGGAAGCGTCAGCAGCGCGGCGAATTCGATCCCGCGGTTGAAGCTGGCGCGCCCCCCCTCGTGATCGCCGGCGCGCAGGCGGCGCGACAGTTCGGGCAGCAGCACCGTCCCGATCGCGATCCCCACGACGCCGAGCGGAAGCTGATAGAGCCGGTCGGCATAGGACAGCCACCCGACCGCGCCTTCGGTATGGCTCGCGACCTGCCGCCCCACCAAGAGGTTCACCTGCACGACGCCCCCCGCCAGCACCGCAGGCCCCGCAATCATCAGAAGGCGGCGCAGATCGGGCGTCAGCCGCGGACGGCCGGGGCGGAAGCTGTAGCCTGCCCGCCGCGCCGCCCACCATGTGAAGGCGAATTGCGCCACCCCCGTCACCGGCACCGTCCATGCCAGCGTCTGGCCCATGTCCCAGCCCATCCGGTCCGCCAGCAGCATCGCAAGGATGAAGACGACATTCATCATCACCGGCACGATCGTCGCCTCGGTGAAGCGTCCATGGGTGTTCAGCACCCCCGACATCAGCGCCACGAGCGAGATGAAGAGGATATAGACGAAGCCGATCCGCCCATATTCCACCGCAAGGCCGAACCGCTCATCCCCGACGAAGCCCGAGGCCATCAGCCAGACCAGCCCCGGCATCGCCAGCGTGCCGATCAGCGTGATGAGGATCAGCACCGATCCCAGCCCGTTGAAGGCGTCGCGGGCGAATCCCTTGGGGTCCTCGTCGCCCTCCACCTTCTTGGCGAACATCGGCACGAAGGCCATGTTGAACGCCCCTTCGGCAAAGAAGCGGCGGAACATGTTGGGAAGCGAGAAGGCCACGAGGAACGCCTCGGCGACCGGGCCGGCCCCGAGATAGGCCGCCATCATCACATCGCGCACGAACCCGGCCAGCCGCGATCCGAACGTCCATCCGCCGACCGTCAGAAAGCCGCGAACGAGGCCGCCACGCCTCACCGGCCGGCCCTCGCCGCGCCTTCGGTGATGGCGCGGCGCAGCTTGGCCTCGAGGCTTTCACGGCGGGAGGGGGTGTGCAGCTTCAGCCCGAACATGTCTTTCACATAGAAGGTATCGACGACCTGCGCCCCATAGGTCGCGATCTGGGCCGATGCAATGTAGATGTTGTCGGCCGCCAGCGTCCGCGTCAGGTCGTAGAGCAGGCCCGGACGGTCGCGCGTGTCCACCTCGATGATGGTGTAGATCTCCGATCCTTCGTTGTCGAAGACGACATGGGTGGGGAAGCGGAAGGCGCTGTCGCGTTTGCGCACCTTGTCGCGGTCGGCCAGCGCCTCGCGGGCGACGACCTCGCCGCGCAGGATGCGTTCGATCATCTGGCGCAGGCGGGGCAGGCGGGCCACCTCGTAGGGCTGGCCCTCGGCGTCCTGTATCCAGAACACGGCAGTCGCGAAGCCGTCCTTGGTGGTGTAGGTGCGCGCATCGACGACGTTCGCCCCCACCAGCGCGAGCGCCCCCGCAAGCCGCGAAAAGATGCCCGGATGGTCCGCCAAGGCAAAGCTGGCCCGCGTCGCCGCCCGGTCGGGTTCGGCATCGAGGTCGATGCGGATCTCGTCATCGCCAAGGCCGCGCAGCAGCCGCGCCAGCACGACATGCGCCACCGGCGGCAGCCCCTGCCAATAGGGCGCGTAATGCCGGTTCATTTCGGCCCGCAGATCGCGGTTGTCCCAATCGGCCAGCGCCTCGCGCAGGGCGCGCCTCGCCTCGCCGCCGCGGGTTTCGCGGTTCAAAAGCTCCATCCCGCCGGCCAGCACCGTTTCCGTATCGCGGTAGAGCTGGCGCATCAGCTGCGCTTTCCAATTGTTCCATGTGCCGGGACCGACGCCGATGATGTCGCAGACCGTCAGGATCGTCAGCAGATCCAGCCTGCGGCGCGAGCGGACGGCCTTGGCGAAATCGCGCACCGTGCGGGGGTCGGCGATGTCGCGCTTCTGGGCGACATCGGACATCAGGAGGTGATGGCGCACCAGCCATTCGACGATCTCCGCCTCGTCGGGTTGCAGGCCGAGGCGCGGGGCCACGCGGCGGGCGATCTGCGCGCCGATGATGGAATGTTCCTCGGGGCGGCCCTTGCCGATATCGTGCAGCAGAAGCGCGATGTAGAGGATGCGGCGATCCGCCCCCTGCAGCAGTTCGGTCGAGAGGGGAAGTTCGTCCGTCAGCTCCCCTCGCTCCATCCGGGCGAGGGTGGAGATGCATTGGATCGTATGTTCATCCACCGTGTAGTGGTGATAGACGTTGAACTGCATCATGGCGACGATGCGGCCGAATTCCGGCATGAAGGCGCCCAGCACCCCCACCTCGTTCATGCGGCGCAGCGCCCGTTCGGGGTTGCCGTGCTTCAGCAGCAGATCGAGGAAGATGCGGTTCGCCTCGCGGTCGTGGATCATCCCGTCATCGATCAGATGCAGGTTCGCCGCCACCAGGCGCGCGGAATCGGGGTGCATCATATAGCCGGTGCGCAGCGTCTCTTCGAAGATGCGCAGAAGGTTCAGCTTGTCGGACAGGAAGGCCTGCGGGTCCGGGATCTCGATCCGGCCATGGTTCAGCCGGTATTCCGGGCGGAGCGAGCGGCGGCGGCGGATGAAGCCCAGAAGGTCCGGCTCGCCCTTGGCGTGGCGGGCCTCCAGCTCGGCGAGGAAGATCGAGGTCAGCTCGCCCACGCGGGTCGCCTGACGGAAGTAATCCTGCATGAAACGTTCGACGCCGCGGCGGCCGGGCCGATCCTCGTATCCCATGCGGGCGGCCACCTCCACCTGCATGTCGAAGGTCAGTTGATCGGCGGCGCGGTTGGCCGCGTAATGCAGATGCACCCGCACGGCCCAGAGGAAATCCTCGGCGGCGCGGAAGAGGTTGTATTCCTCGCGGGTGAAGAGATCGGCCGCCACCAGCCCCTCGGCACGGGGCACGCGGTGCAGGTATTTGCCGATCCAGTACAGCGTCTGAAGATCGCGCAGCCCGCCCTTGCCCTCCTTCACGTTGGGTTCGAGGACATAGCGCTGCCCGCCCTGCCGTTTGTGCCGGCCCGCGCGTTCGGCCAGCTTGGCCTCGATGAATTCGGGGCCGGAGCGGCGGAAGAGTTCGGTCCAAAGGCGTTCGGGCAGTTCGGCGGCAAGGGCCGCATCCCCGGTCAGGAAACGCTGCTCCAGCAGGGCGGTGCGGATGGTGATATCCTCGCGCGCCATGTAGATGCAGTCGCGCACCGTGCGCGTCGCATGGCCGACCTTCAGCTTCAGATCCCACAGGATATAGAGCGTCGCCTCCACCGCCGCATCGGCGCTTCCGCGCGGCGGGGTCAGGAACAGAAGGTCCACGTCGGAAAAGGGGGCCATCTCCGCCCGGCCATAGCCGCCGACGGCGATCAGCGCCACGGGCGGCGCGCCCGTCAGATGCGCCGCCAGCCGGAAGGCCGTCACCACGATCGCGTCCATCATCCGGGCCTGCCCGTTGATCAGCGCGCGCGAGGCGAGGGGGTGAAGCGCGAAGGCCTCTTTGAGGCGGGCTTCGGATGCGGCGCGCGCCTCGGTCAGGAGGCGCACGGCGATGGTGCGGGTTTCGCGTGGGTCGGGGTCCGGCCCGGCTTCGTCGAGGATGGTGCGAAGCAGCGCCTCCGGATCGGGGAAGGCGCTGTCATCGAGGACGAAATCCTGCGGGCGGTCAGAAGCCGAAGCCACCGAAACTGCGGGGTGCGGGGTCAATCACGTTCACCTGGTTGTTGGAGATCTGCGCAACCGCAAGCCCCCGTTCGTTCGTGCCGTTCGCCAGCAGACGGAACACACCGCCCGTTCCGGCAAAGCCCGAGCTGCGCGTCAGCGTCTGCGTCGTGATCGGGCTGCCGCGCTTGGCCAGCGCGCCGATGGCCGCGATCCCGTCATAGGCCAGACCCGCGATCGGGTGCGGCGCCATGCCGTAGGCGCCTTGATAGCGCTGGACGAACTGGCCGTAAACACTCGGATCGGGCAGGGCGAACCAGCCGCCCTGCACACCGGGCAGCGACGCGGTGCGCGTCGGCACGTCCCAACGCGTCAGCCCGATGAAGCGGACCATCTCCGGCGTCAGCCCGTTGTCGCGCAGCGTCTGGGTGATCGTAGGCAGCGCGCCGGCGGTGTCGGCGGTCAGGAAGACGGCGTTGGCGTTGCGGTCCTTCACGCTCTGGGCGATGGCCGGCCCGCGGGTGCTGACCCCGTTCTGCGAGAAGGGATACCCTTCGGAGGCCAGAACCTGCCCCCCCGCACGCTGCACCGCGCCCGCGATGGCGTCGCGCCCGGTTTCGCCCGCCGAGTTCTGATCGTAGGCGATCACCACGCGGCCGGCATTGTTGCGCACGGCATATTGCGCCAGCCGGTCGGCCGTATTCTCGAAGGTCTGGCCAAGGACGAAGACGTTGCCGCCCGCGATCGCCGTGTTGTTGGAGAAGGCGAGCACATCCACCCCCGCCGAGGCGACGGCCTGACCGACGGCATTGGCCTCTTGGGCGAAGACCGGACCGAGGATCACATCTGCGCCATCCTCGACGGCCTGCCGCGCCTGCGACACCGCGCGGTCGGGACTGCCCGCCGTGGGATAGACCTGCAGCGCGATGGTGCCCGCACCGAGATCGGCCATCGCAAGGCGCGCGGCGTTCTCGAGGCTCTTGGCCAATTCCTCTTGGCTGGCTTGCCCGGACCCGGCCGGCACCAGCAGCGCCACCTGCACCACCTGCCCGCGCGAGGCGCCGGGGGCGGCGCCGGTATTGGCGACGGGCTCGCAGGCGGCCAGCGCCAGCGCCGACAGCGCCACCACGGCCCCGCCCAGCGCCTTGCGGGCGCGACTCAAAACGGTCAACATCCTGGTATTCCTCATCCCTAAGCGCAATTTTGCGTGAGAGCGTAGGGCGGAGGGCCTGAGAAGGCAAATCATTGGAAGGATATCATCATGGCGCTGGCACCGGGCCTGCATTTCGTGGCCACGCCCATCGGGGCCGCGCGGGACATCACGCTGCGGGCGCTGGACATCCTGCGCGACGCCGATGTCCTTGCCGCCGAGGACACGCGCACCCTGCGTCACTTGATGGAAATCCACGGGATCGCGCTGAACGGTCGCCCGCTGGTGGCCTATCACGACCATAATGGCGACGCGGCCGGACCGCGCCTGATCCGCGCGCTGGAGGAGGGGCGGACCGTCGCCTATGCCTCCGAAGCGGGCACGCCGCTCGTATCCGATCCGGGGTTCGAACTGGGGCGCGCGGCGATTGCGGCGGGGCTGCCGGTGCTGACGGCGCCCGGCCCCTCGGCGGTGCTGGCGGCGCTGACGGTGTCGGGGCTGCCGTCGGATCGGTTCCTGTTCGCGGGCTTTCTGCCCAGCACCACCGCCGCGCGCCAAAAGGCGCTGCGCGAGGTGGCGGGAGTGCAGGCGACGCTGATCTTCTACGAATCGCCCAAGCGGCTGGCGGCCTCGCTGCGCGACATGGCCGAGGTGATGGGCCCGCGCGCCGCCGTCATCTGCCGCGAGCTGACCAAACGTTTCGAGGAAACGGTGCGCGGCCCGCTGCCCGAACTGGCCGCCGCCTATGCCGACCAAACGGTGAAGGGGGAGATCGTGGTCCTGATCGACCGGGCCGCCCCGCAGGCCGCGACCGAGGCCGATGTCGAAGCCGCCCTGCGCACGGCCCTGCAAAGCGCCAGCGTCAAGGATGCCGCCGCCGATGTGGCCGCCCGCCTCAATCTGCCGAAGCGCGACGTGTATCAGATGGCCCTGCGCCTGACATGAGCGCGGTCAACCACCTGTCCGGCCTTGCCGCCGAGGACGCGGTGATCCGCCATTACGCCCTGCCGGTGGCGGCGCGGCGCTGGCGCGGTCCGGGAGGGGAGATCGACCTCATCCTGCGCGAGGGCGCGGCCGTGATCTTCGTCGAGGTGAAGGCCGGTCGCCGCGCCGCCCGCGCGCCGGATGCCCGCCAGATCGCCCGCATCCGCGCCTCGGCTGCGGCATGGCTGGGCGACGAACCGCTGGGCCAGCGCACGGTCTGCCGCTTCGATGTCGTGCTGGTGGAGGCGGGGCGGGTGGAGATCATTGCCAATATCCTCTGACTGCGCCACTGATAGCCCCAAAAGAAGGAGAGCCGCATGAAGGTCGCGTTCCAGATGGACCCGATGGGGTCGGTCAACATCGACGGTGACAGCACCTTCCGCATCGCGCTGGAGGCGCAGGAGCGGGGGCACACGCTGTTCCATTACCACCCCGAACACCTCGCCTTCGACGAGGGGCGCATCACCGCGCGCGGCCAATGGATGACCCTGCGCCGCGAAAAGGGCAACCACGTCACCTTCGGCCCGACCGAGGTCGTGGACCTTGCGACGATGGATGTCGTCTGGCTGCGTCAGGACCCGCCCTTCGACATGGGCTACATCACCTCCACGCATCTGCTGGACATGCTGCCGGACCGCGTTCAGGTCGTGAACAACCCGTTCTGGGTGCGCAACTTCCCCGAGAAGCTGCTGGTGCTGACCTTCCCCAAACTGACGCCGCCGACGATGATCGCCCGCGATCTGGCGACGATCCGCGCCTTCAAGGCCAAGCATGGCGACATCATCCTCAAACCGCTCTACGGCAATGGCGGGGCGGGGGTGTTCCGTCTGGACCCGAACGACCGCAACTTGTCCTCGCTGCACGAGTTGTTCACCTCCATGTCGCGCGAGCCGTTGATCGTGCAGAAATTCCTGCCCGCCGTGTCCAAGGGCGACAAGCGCGTGATCCTCGTGGACGGGGAGCCGATCGGCGCGATCAACCGCGTGCCGCAGGAAGGCGAGACGCGGTCGAACATGCATG
Source organism: Falsirhodobacter algicola (assembly GCF_018279165.1). Taxonomy (GTDB): domain Bacteria; phylum Pseudomonadota; class Alphaproteobacteria; order Rhodobacterales; family Rhodobacteraceae; genus Falsirhodobacter; species Falsirhodobacter algicola. Next base: position 43,424 of record NZ_CP047289.1, read on the forward strand.
TCGGCGGCCGCGCCGAGAAGGTGGAACTGACCGAGCGCGACCGCGAGATCTGCCGCGCCATCGGCCCGATCCTGCGCGAAAAGGGGCAGGTCTTCGTCGGCATCGACGTGATCGGCGATTGGCTGACGGAGATCAACGTGACCTCGCCCACCGGCCTTCAGGAACTCGAACGCTTCGACGGCACTAACGGCGCCCGCCTGATCTGGGAGGCGATCGAAGCGAAGGCATGAGCCGTTTCTGGAGCCCGTTCCTGCACGATCTGTCGCCCTATGTTCCGGGCGAACAGCCTCGCCGCCCCATGGTGAAGCTGAACACCAACGAGAACCCCTATGGCCCGTCCCCGCGGGCCATCGCGGCGATCCGGGCCTGCGCGGATGGGCTGCGCCTCTATCCCGACCCCGAGGCGGCGGCCCTGCGCGGTGCCGTCGGGCGGACGCTGGGGCTGGGGGCGGATCACGTCTTCGTCGGCAACGGCTCGGACGAGGTGCTGGGCCATGCCTTCAACGCCTTCTTCCGCCATGGCGGGCCGGTGGTCTTTCCCGACATCACCTATGCCTTCTACGACAGCTATTGCCGGCTCTATGGGCTGCCGGTGCGGCGCGTGCCGCTGCGGGCGGATCTGACGCTGGATCCGGCGGCGCTGGACGGGCCCTCTGCTGGGCTGGTCATCGCCAATCCGAACGCGCCCACGGGCCTTGCGCTGCCGCTGGATCGGGTCCGGGGCATCTTGCGCGCCCATCCGGACCGCGTCGTGATCGTGGACGAGGCCTATGTCGATTTCGGCGCCGACAGCGCCGCAACCCTCGTGGCCGAGCATGACAATCTGCTAGTGGTGCAGACCTTTTCCAAATCGCGCAGCCTTGCGGGGCTGCGGGTCGGGTTCGCGGTGGGCCAGCCGCATCTGATGGACGGGCTGCGGCGGGTGAAGGACAGCTTCAATTCCTACCCGCTGGGAATCCCGGCGCAGGCCGGGGCCCTTGCCGCGTGGGAGGATCGGGACTGGTTCGAGGAGACGCGCCGCCGCGTCATCGCGGATCGCGACCAGCTTGCGGCGGCGCTGCGGCAGCGGGGCTTCGACGTGCCCCCCTCGCAGGCGAACTTCCTGTTCGCGGCCAATCCGACATGGACGGGCGCGCATCTGGCATCCGGTCTGCGCGCCGAGGGGGTGCTGGTGCGCCATTTCCCCGCGCCGCGGATCAAGGACCGTCTGCGCATCTCCATCGGGACGGCAGAGGACTGCGCGCGGCTGCTTTCGGCGCTGGACGCCGTGATGGCCGCGCCGGGCCTTACTTCGTCAGGATCAGCTTGCCGGCCCGGGTGATCCGCAGGCTGTAGATCTGTCCGTTCAGCACGATCCGCGCCTGATTGCCGCCATCCGTCAGCCGGACGGCGTCATGCACGGGCATGGTGGTGTCGATCAGGTTCGAAAGATCGGTCATCGCGTTCATGATGGGCGCTCCAGTCGGTCGATGAGAAGGAAAAGGCCGCGGGTCGGGACCAGATCACCCAGAATCCGGCGCAGCATCTGGGCCAGATCGCCTTCGGGATTCGCATGCGGGATCGCGGTCATCGGACACCTCGGTTGGCCCGGCACCCTGCGCCGGTCCTTAAACCTTAGTGAAATTGTCTGGCTTGTAAATACCAATACTTTTAGTCGGGAATAGATTCCGCACGACCACGCAAAACGGCCGCGGCCGGTGGTCCCGAAGGACGCACCGGCCGCGGCCGTCATGCAAAGACATGATGCGTGATGGTGCTACCAATGCCCCGTTCGGGGCGATGGTAGCGGAGGAGGGATTTGAACCCCCGACCTAAGGATTATGATTCCTCCGCTCTAACCAGCTGAGCTACTCCGCCATCGGGGCGGACAGATATTGGCAGGGGCGGGGAAGGTCAAGCACCTTTTTTCATTTTCCGTCGCGCAGTTTGCGCCAGTCCTGTCCCGTCTGGCGGGCGAATTCGCGCGTGCGCTGCTGGATGCGCTGTTCCACCTTGCCGCGCGCAAGGCGCAGCGACTGCACCAGAAGGCGCGCGGCGATGTTCAGAGGCTTGATCTCGATCCGCGAGGTCAGAAGCGTGCGGTTTTCCGACAGGGAGGTGAGTTCGAAATCCGAGTCGATCTGCAGCGCTGCATCCAGCGCGCGAAAACGCAGCACCGTGTCCGGGGTCATCTCGGTCAGGGTCACGGCCATGTCGCGCTTGCGTCCGCGAATCGGGATACGCGTCTGCCACGTGGTGCCGGTCTGGACGGGGCCGGGCTGGCGCTGCAGCACCACGTCGCGGTTGCGGATCTTCCGCTCCCACATGTCGAAATCGGTCATCCGTTCGAACACGAAGGGGGCAGGGGCCTCGATCTCGGCCTTGCTGATGATTTTCATGCGGTCTCCGTGCCAGAGGGTGGGTCGAGATCGTCGGCGAGCCAACGCAGGATCAGATGGCGGGCGATCGTCCCCTCGCGGGGGAGCGAGATGTCGGGATGGGTGCCGGCCAGCGCCCGCACCACCTCCTGCCGATCGGCCCAAAGCGCAGATTCGAGTTCGACGGGGTCGATGGTCAGGGCCTCCTCCTCCGCCTCGGCGACAAAGCCCATCATCAGCGACGACGGGAACGGCCATGGCTGGCTGAGGATATAGCGGACCGCGCCGGTGCGGATGCCGGCCTCTTCCTGCACCTCGCGGCGGACGGCGGCTTCGGGCGTTTCCCCCGGCTCCACGAACCCGGCAAGGCAGGAATGCATTCCGGCGGGCCATTGCGCGGCGCGGCCCAGAAGCATCCGGTCCCCCCGGCGCACCAGCATGATGACCACCGGATCGGTGCGCGGGAAATGCCGCGCCCCGCAGGCATCGCAGATCCGCAGCCAACCGCCCTGCGCCATCCGCGATGGGGCGCCGCAGGCCGCGCAGAACCCATGGCTCCGGTGCCAGTTGAAGAGCGCGCGCGCCGTCGCCGCCATCTCCCCCTCGGGCGGGGACAGGGTCGTCATCAGGGCGCGCAGCTCGCTCAGCGCTTCTTCGGGCTGCTCCATTTCGCAGGCGAAGAAATCGTTCCGCGCGTCGCGGCCGAGATAGATCATGTCGCGCCCCTGCAGGGCGGGATCGTCGGCGGGCCGCCAGATCAGCCCCTCGGGGCCGGCGGGGAAGCGTCCCTGCCAGACCGGCAGGATGCGGGCGGGGCGATCCTGCCCGCCATCCCGCAGATGCGCCGCACGGTCATGGCCCGAACTGGCGAAAGCAATGCTGTGCACGCGCGTCTCTCCTTGTTCCCTACCAGCAATAGACCTCGTGACGCCGCGGCAAAAGCCTGAAAAATGCAGGCCGGCACTGGATTTCCCGTGTCGGCTAAGACAGTCTTGCCAAGGGCGGGTATGACGGAGACCGGAACGCGTGATCAGGGCTGAAACCGAATGACCGGGGCGCTTCATGTGCGTCTGCTGGCCACCAGCGACATGCACGGTCATCTCTCGGCCTGGGATTACCATACGGGGCGCGAGGCCCCCTATGGGCTGTCGCGCGTGGCGACGGCGGTGGCGCGCCTGCGGGGCGAGGCCGGGCTGACGCTGCTGCTGGACAATGGCGACACGCTGCAGGGCAGCGCGCTGGCCGATCATGCCGCCGATGCCGGGGGGCAGGGGCATCCGGTGATCCTTGCGATGAACCACATGCGCTATGACGCGGCGACGCTGGGCAATCACGAGTTCAACTACGGCCTGCCCTTTCTGCGGCAGGTCCTGGCGGGGGCGGCGTTTCCGGTCGTCGCGGCCAATATCACCGTGCCCGAAGGCGCGATCGCCCCGCGCCATGTCGTGCTGGACCGGGTGGTGCGCGGCCCGGATGGCCGGGACCATGCGCTGCGCATCGGGGTGATCGGGTTCCTGCCGCCGCAGGTGACGGTCTGGGACCGGGCGCATCTCGATGGCCGGCTGGAGGTGGAGGGGATCGTCGCCGCCGCCCGCGCCCAGATCCCCGCATTGCGGGCCATGTGCGATCTGGTGGTGGTGCTGGCCCATACCGGCTTTGGCGATGGCAGCCCCGCGCCCGAGGCGGAGAATGCCGCCCTCGCGCTGGCAGAGGTGGAGAGGATCGACGCGATCGTCACCGGCCACACCCATGTCGTCTTTCCCGCTGCGCCCCATGAACGGCTCGGCGGTTGTCCGGCGGTGGCGGTGGGGGCGCGCGGCTCGCATCTGGGGGTGGTGGACCTGTGGCTCGATCCGGCGACCAAGGCGGTTCAGCGGGCCGAGGCGCGGGCAATCGACATGTCTGCCGAAATGCCGGACCCGGAGCTGGAGCGCGTCGTCGCCCCCGCGCATGAGGCGGTGCTGGATCTGGTCGCCCGCCCCGTCGGCGTGTCCGAGGTGCCGCTCAACACCTTCTTTGCGCTGATCGCCCCATCGCCGGCGGTGGCGCTGATCGCCGATGCCGCCGCCGCCCATGTCCGCGCGCTTCTGCCCGACGAGGATGTGGTGCTGGCCACCGGCCTTCCCTTCAAGGCGGGGGGCCGGGGGGGCTGCGGCTTTTACACCGACGTTCCGGCAGGCCCGCTCAGCAATCGGCACATCGCCGACATCTACAGCTATCCCAACACGCTGGATGTGCTGCGCATGACGGGGGCCGAGGTCGCCACGTGGCTGGAGCGTGCGACCTCCATCTTTCGGCAGATCACGCCGGGGGTGCAGGATCAGGATCTGCTGGATCCCGATTTCGCCGCCTATCACTTCGACATCATCCACGGCGTGGATTTCGCGATCGACCTTGCCCGCCCGCCGATGTTCGATGCGGCGGGGCGGCAGATCGGGGCCGGGCGCATCGCGGATCTGCGGCTGAAGGGCCGCCCCCTGTCGCCCGATCAATGCGTCATCGTCGCCACCAGCAATTACCGCGCGAACGGTACGGGCGGCTTTGCGCCGCGCGCGCCCTTTCTGCGCGATGTCGGCCGGGTGCAGGATGTGATCCGTGCCCATGCCGCGCAGGCGCCGGTGACCGCGCTGCGCCCGTTCTGGCGATTCCTGCCGATGCCCGGCACCTCGGTCCGGTTCGAAACGGCCCCCGCCGCGCTGCATCATCTGGCCGAGGTGCCGCATCTGGCCCTCACCCCCCTCGGCGTTGGGACGGATGGCTTCCTGCGGCTGCGGCTCGATCTGTGACTTGCCTTCGCGGCGCGTCTTGCCTATATCGACCCCCGAGAGGTTGGCGCGGGCAAGCGCCTCGCCAACCCGGTCAGGTCCGGAAGGAAGCAGCCGTAACGAGTCCCGTTTGGGTCGTTGTCCAGCCTCTCACCTTTCCCCATCCTTGCATGTTCTCACGCCGCCTGCTTTGCGGGCTAAGCGACTGTTTTGACGCACATTATCTGTGCAAAAGGCGGGTCTGCGGCCCAAAGGCTGTGCAGCGTCATGGGATCGCCGGTGCGGCCCCTCTATGAGGGGGCGTCACTACAAGGAAATCCCCCTATGCTTCCCCTCCGCCCTGTCGCAGCGATGCTTCTGTTGTCTGCAGCCCCGGCGCTGGCCGATGTGCCGCGCATCGCCGTGATGTCGGCCTTTGAGCCGGAATGGATCAGCCTTCAGGCCGATCTGCAGAATGCCGAAAGCCAGACGATCAACGGTCAGCGATTCATCACGGGCACGCTGTCCGGCAAGGATGTCGTGCTGTTCCTGTCGGGCGTATCGATGGTCAATGCGGCGATGACGACGCAGCTGGCGCTGGATCATTTCGACATCGACAAGGTCGTCTTCTCGGGGATTGCGGGCGGGGTAGACCCGTCGCTGCATATCGGGGATGTCGTCGTCGCCGCCGAATGGGGCCAGTGGCTGGAGACGGCGATGGCCCGCCACACGGGGGAGGGGTACGAGCTGCCGACCTTCCTGTCCTCGCCCTTCCCGAACCACGAGATGTTCTTCACGCAGGAAACGACCGTCGCCTCGGCGCGGGGTGAGCCCGAGACACGCTTCTGGTTTCCCGCCGACCCGGACCTGCTGAAGGTCGCCGAAGAGGTCGCGGCCGATACCGAACTGGCCGACTGTTCGGGCGACGATGCCTGCCTCGATCACCAGCCCGAGGTTCATGTCGGCGGCAACGGCGTGTCGGGATCGGCCTTCATGGACAATGCCGACATCCGCAAATGGATCTTCTCCACCTTCGATGCGCGGGTGGTGGATATGGAATCGACGGCGGTGGCGCAGGTCGCTTGGGCGAACGAGGTTCCGTTCATCGCCTTCCGCTCGCTGTCCGATCTGGCCGGGGGCGGCGAGGGGGAGAACGAGATGGGCATCTTCATGTCCCTCGCCTCCGAGAATTCGGCCAAGCTGGTGAAGGCCTTCCTCGCCAAGCTGCCGGAATGAGAGGGGCATCCCCGCGCGCCGCGGCGTGCGGGGGTCGCCTCAGACCATCTGCCAGATCAGCCGCAGCGCCAGCGCGGTGGAGGTCAGCACCAGAAGCGGCTTGATGACCCGCGCGCCGATCCGCATCGCAAGGGCGGCGCCCGTGGCCGCGCCCGCCACCTGACATCCCGCCATCATGAGCCCCAGCAGCCAGACCGGTTGCCCCACGGCCGCAAAGGCCAGCAGCCCGCCAAGGTTCGAGGCGAGGTTCAGCAGCTTCGTCTGCGCCGTTGCCCGCAGGATGCCATGCCCAGCCAGTAGCACGAAGCTGAGCATGTAGAACGCCCCCGCGCCGGGGCCGACCAGCCCGTCGTAGAAACCGACGAGCGGCACCGCCGTCAGCGCAAAGAGCGCCGGCGTGATGCGCCGCGCCCGGTCACGGTCATCGAGGCCGGGTTTGAGCGCAAAGAACAGCGCGATGCCGATCAGCACGGCGGGCAGGGCATAGCGCAACGCCTCGGTCGGAAGATGCGCGACGAGCGCCGCGCCCGCCACACCGGCGACGAAGGCGATCAGCGCCGGGACGAGCTGCGCCCGCGGGTCCACGAGGCCGCGCCGTGCGTAGGAAAAGGCCGCCGTCGCGGCGCCGAACGCCCCTTGGATCTTGTTCGTCGCCAGCGCCTGCGCCGGCGGAAGCCCCGCCAGCATCAACGCCGGAACCGTGATCAGCCCGCCCCCGCCCGCAATGGCATCGACGAAGCCCGCCGCAAAGGCGGCGCAGGCGAGCATGAGGACGAGATCGGGGGATAAAGCGAACATCCCGGCCTCATGCCCGCCGCCGCGAGGGGCGTCAAGACAGGACCGGAATGGGGTGGGCGGCGGGATGATCCGCCGCCCGGAACGGGGCCGATCACTCGGCCGCCTGATCCATCTTCACCATGTGCAGACCGCCCAGCACTTCTTCGGCGGTGGTCTGACGGTTGGTCACGGAACTGGTCCACTGGCCCCAGACATCCGGGTCGATGACATCGCCGTTATGGCCCAGATTGGCCATGCGGCGGGTGTCGTCCTCGGTCAGGACCTGACCGGGCAGCGGCTCCATCTTGGCGACATCCTCGGGTGCGATCCCGATCATCTCGCCCACGCGGGTGCCGTAGTCGTCATGGACCATCAGGAAATGCCAGACCATCCGCTCCTGCACGTCGCGTTCGCAATCGCCCAGAAGGGTGCCCATGTTCAGGATCAGATCGTCCCGCTCCCACTGCATCATGGTGCAGAACCGCCCGCGCGCCTGCGCATAATCGTTGCGCCGCTCCAGCACGGAACGGGTCAACCGGCCGTGGATCTCCGGCGGGTTGTTCGGCGCGTCGCGGTCCGATTCCGCCAGACCGTTATGGATCGACGGCTCGAAGTTCACATGCGGGTTTGCGCCCGGCGCCAGATCGCGCCCGAAGGACATCTGCCCACCGTCGTAATTGGTGGCGACCTTCGCGTTCTTGGCCCGGTTCACCGGCAGTTGCAGATAATTCGTGCCGACGCGGTACCGCTGCGTGTCCGAATAGGAGAAGGTCCGACCGACCAGCATCTTGTCGTCCGAGAAGTCCAGCCCGTCGACCAGCACGCCCGTGCCCATCGCGATCTGCTCGTTCTCGTCGAAGAAGTTCTCCACGTTGCGGTTCAGCGTCATGACGCCGACATGGTGCAGCGGGAAATCCTTTTCCGGCCAGATCTTGGTATCGTCGAGCGGGTCCCAATCGAGTTCGGGATGCTCGTGATCCTCCATGATCTGAACGTAGAAGTCCCATTGCGGATACTCGCCACGCTCGATCGCGGTATAGAGGTCCTTGGAGGCCGACCCGAAATCCTTGCCCTGAACCTTTTCCGCTTCTTCGGCGGTCAGGCAGGCGATGCCCTGACGCGGGTGCCAGTGATATTTGACGAGGACCGTGTTCCCTTCGGCATTCACCATTTTGTAGGTGTTCACGCCGAACCCCTCCATATGGCGATACGAGGCGGGGATGCCGCGCGGGCTGAACAGATGCGTCAGCATGTGCATCGATTCGGGCGTCTGCGACATGAAATCGAAGATGCGGTTCGGTTCCTGCCGGAAGGTGACGGGATCGGGCTTCAGCGAGTGGATCACGTCCGGGAACTTGATCGCGTCACGGATGAAGAAGACGGCGAGGTTGTTGCCGACGAGATCCCAGTTGCCATCCTCGGTGTAGAATTTCACGGCAAAGCCGCGCGGATCGCGGGCCGCTTCGGAACTGTCGCGCCCGCCGATGACGGTGGAGAAACGGATGGCGACCGGGGTCTTCTTGCCCTTCTCCTGAAACAGCTTGGCGCGGGTATAGGCAGAGGCGGGCTTGTCGCCGATCATGCCGGTCGCTTCGAAATCGCCGTAGCAGACGAAGCCGCGCGCATGGACGACCCGTTCGGGGATGCGCTCGCGGTCGAAATGGGTGATCTTTTCGAGGAAGTGATAGTTTTCGAGCGTGGCGGGCCCACGTGGCCCCACCGTCCGCTGCGACTGGTTGTTGGTGATCGGATGGCCCTGGCGGTTCGTCAGCGTGCGGTTGGGATCATCACGGTCCATGGCGTCTCTCCTGCGGTGGTGTGGTCTCCTCCGCGAGAGGTAGCCGTCATGTCCGGGCTGACCACCCTTTTTGGGCCAGCCCGGCAGCAGGCCGCCTTACGGCCCGATCTGGAAGCATTCCATCGAGCGGGCGACCAGCTTGCGGCAGGCAAGGTCCGCTTGGCCTTCGGTCAGCCCCATGATGTTGGCATCGTATCCGCTGCTGCGCTCGACGATGTTGCGCAGCCCGTCGCCCAAGGCTTCGCTTTCGGTCAGCACGGCCTGCGTCATTGCCCGGTCGGCAGAGCCGCGCGAGTTGAAGCGCCCGATGTTCACGCCCCAGTGCCGCCCGCCCGAGGTGGAGACGCGCGTCACCACTTCCTGCGGGGCAGGGTCGGCGGAGCGTTCCTTCAGGATTTCGAACGGAACGGGGCCGGGCGCGGCGGATGCCACGGCGACCTCGATCGAATCGTCGCGCGCCTCGGGGACGGGGGAGGAGGCGACCTGCGTCGCGGCGGCCACGGCGCCGTCGATGTCGTCCTGCATCTCGGTCACGGCGGTGGCGGTGGCGGCGACGCTGCTGCCCGGACGCGCCCGCGGGCGCAGCGATGCGGTCACGGCCAGCGATCCGTCCGGTGCGGCGCTGGCGATGGCGGCCGTGCTGGAATAATCGGGGGCCGAGGGCGCGACGATCGGCGCGTTCGCCTTGGCCTTGGAGAATCCGAGATCCAGCAGCTTCGTCATCTTGGCGTTGCGGTCGGCGGTGGAGCTTCCGCCCATCACCGTCGCGATGATGCGCACATTGCCTCGCAGCGCCGAGGCCGTGAGGTTGAAGCCCGCCGCCGAGGTGTAGCCCGTCTTGATCCCGTCCGCGCCCTCATAAGCATCAAGGAAGCGGCGGTTCGTATTGGCGACCGTCGCCATTCCGGCATCGGTCGTGCGGCGCGAGAAGAGGTTGTAATATTGCGGGAAGTCGAAGAGCAGGTGGCGGCCGAGGATCGACATGTCATGGGCGGTGGACATGTGCCCGGCCCGCGTCAGCCCGTTGGCGTTCTTGAAGGTGGAGTTCTTCATGCCCAGCGCCTTGGCGGTGCGGTTCATCATGTCGGCGAAGGTCGCCTCGTCCCCGCCCAGCGCATCGCCGATGGCCGAAGCCGCGTCGTTGGCCGATTTCACCGCCGCCGCACGGATCAGATAGCGCAGCGCGATCTTCTGCCCGGCCCGCAGACCAAGGCGCGAGGGCGGCTGCGAGGCGGCGTTCTTGGACACCGTCACCATCGTATCCAGCGTGATCTTGCCCTGCTGGATCGACTGGAAGGTGATATAGAGCGTCAGCATCTTCGTCAGCGATGCCGGATAAAGCCGCGTGTCGGAGTTGGTTTCGTACAGCGTCTCGCCGGTGCGGGCATCCATGACATAGGCGGCATAGGGCACGGCACGCGCCACGCCCGCACATGTCATCGCCAGCAGCACGGCAAGCAGAATTGTTCGGACGAACTGCCCCGGAAGCGATGTCATCGCCTGCCCCTTCTTGTTCCTGCCTCGAGTCCCTTTCATTCTGACGAAGGGACATTGAGAACAGGCTAACACGCCGCGCCGACTGCCGAAACCCTTTTGCGGCGCGTCGGCGGGATGACGTTGCGTTCGCTCAGGACAGGGCCGATGCCAGCGCCGGAACGCCGCGCAGGTCGGGCAATTCGTGGAAACGGTCATGCCCGGCGGGGGCGTCGGCCATCTCCAGCGCCCATGTCACGCCATGGGGGATATGCACCCCCCATCCGCCCGCCGACAGGATCGGCAGCACATCCGATTTCATGGAATTACCGACCATCATCGCCCGCTCCGGCCCGTCGGCATGGCGGGCGAAGATGCGGGCATAGATCTCGGGCGTCTTTTCGGACACGATCTCCACCCCGTGGAACAGATCGCCCAAGCCCGAGGCCGCCAGCTTGCGCTCCTGATCCAAGAGATCGCCCTTGGTGATCAGGATCACGCGGTGGGTGGCGGCCAGCGCCTCCACGGCGGCGCGGGCATGGGGCAGAAGATCGACCGGATGGGACAGCATCTCGCGCCCGGCGGCGAGGATCTCGGCGATGATGGGGGCGGGGACGCGGCCTTCCGTCACCTCGATTGCCGTTTCGATCATCGACAGGGTGAACCCCTTCACGCCATAACCGTAATGGGACAGGTTGCGGCGTTCGGCATCCAGAAGCCGCGTTTCCAGATCGCGGGGATCGGCATGTTCGGCCAAGAGCTCGATGAAGCGTGCCTCGGTCAGACGGAAGAACGTCTCGTTGTGCCAGAGCGTGTCGTCCGCATCGAATCCGATGGCTGTCAGCACGGCTTCCCCCCTTTCAAGTCTGCGCAGGGACGTTATATAACGCGCTTGTTCCCATCCGTGAAAGACCCCGAGGCCCCCAATGGCAGAGATTGTGCTTTCCATGTCCGGGACGTCCGACACTCCGGGTGACGACGCCTCGATCCTGACCAAGACCAAGCCGAAGACGCAGCGCCCGCCGCTCTACAAGGTGCTGCTGCTGAACGACGACTATACCCCGATGGAATTCGTGGTGCATGTGCTCGAACGGTTCTTCGGGCTGAACCATGCGCAGGCGTTCCAGATCATGCTGACGGTCCATAAGAAGGGCCTCGCGGTGGTGGGGGTGTTCAGCCATGAGGTGGCGGAGACGAAGGTGGCGCAGGTGATGGATTTCGCTCGCCGCCATCAGCATCCGCTGCAATGCACCATGGAAAAGGAAGAATAACCGATGCGCGCCGCACGGCTTGAACTCGCGCTGCACAGCGGCGCGCTCGTGCTGCCGCAGACGGGGCGCATCGCGGTGCTGCGTCCGCAGGCGGGGGACGATCTGTCGGTCCTGCCCAAGGACCGGGTGACGCTGGTGCAGGGCTTCCGCCCCGATCACGACCGGTTCGCCGCTGCCGGATGGGATGTGACGGTGACGCCGCCGGCCGATCCGGCGGCCGTCCTCGTCTGCCTGCCACGCGCCAAGGCCGAGGCCCATGCCCTTCTGGCCGAGGCTGCGGCCGCGCCGCTGTCGATCGTGGATGGGCAGAAGCTGGACGGCATCGATTCGATTCTGCGCGATCTGCGCCGGCGCGGCACCGTGTCGGAGCCGGTGATCAAGGCGCATGGCAAACTCTTCACGTTCCGCGCCGATCTGTCCGATTGGCGCGCCGCGCCGCGGCAGGTGGACGGGTATGAGACGCGCCCCGGCGTCTTTTCCGCCGATGGGCCGGATCCGGCCTCGGTGCTGCTGGCCGATGCGCTGCCCGCCCTGTCGGGACGGGTGATCGACCTTGGGGCCGGTTGGGGCTTTCTGGCGCGCCGCGCGCTGGAGCGGGGCGCCCGCAGCGTCGATCTGGTGGAGGCCGAGGCCGACGCCCTCGAATGTGCGCGGGTGAACGTGCCCGATCCGAGGGCGCGTTTCCATTGGGCCGATGCGCTGACATGGCGGCCCGAGGCGTTGGCCCGCCATGTCATCTGCAACCCGCCCTTCCACCGCGGGCGCGAGACCGATCCGCAGCTGGGCATGGCGTTCGTTGCCGCCGCCGCGCGGATGCTGGCGCCCGATGGGACCCTTTGGCTGGTGGCGAACCGCCATCTGCCCTATGCCGATACCCTCGCGCGGCATTTCCGCACCTCGACCGAGATCGGCGGCAACGGCAGTTTCCGCGTGATCCGCGCCGAGCATCCCCTCAAACGGCAAGAGGCCGCATGAAATTCTCCCTTTCCGGCAAGACCGCGATCGTGACCGGCGCTGCGGCGGGCTGCGGGCTGGCGATCGGGCGCCACTTCATCGAGGCGGGCGCCAATGTCATGTTCACCGACATGGACGAACACCGGCTGGAAGCGGCGGTGTCCGAACTGCACCCCGACCGCGCCCGCATGTTCGCGGGCGATGTCCGCGAAACTCTGACGATCAAGAACCTGCTGTCGGCCACGGTGGATGCCTTCGACGGTATCGACATCCTGATCAATGCCAGCCGTCAGGTGCTGCGTTCGGACCTGCTGGACCCGGAGGCCGATCAGGTCGAAACGATGCTGGGTCAGAACCTCCTGCCGGCGCTGCGCCTGTCGCAGATGACCGCGCGCCGGATGATCAGCCTTGCCGAGCGGCGGGAGCGGACCTGCGTGGGCGCGATCGTCAACCTCTCCTCCATCGCGGCGACGCGCGCGCAGCCCGAGATCGCGGGCTATTCCATCGCCTGCGCCGCGCAGGATCAGATGACGCGCGCCTTGGCGTTGACGCTGGCGCCCAAGGGCATCCGCGTGAACGCCGTCGCCTTCGGCTCGGTGCTGAGCGACAGCCTGCGCGGCGCCTTGGCCGACCGCCCGGACCTGCGCGAGCCGATCGTGGCAGCAACGCCCCTTGGCCGCATCGCCGATGCCGCCGAATTGGTGGAGGCGGTGCAATTCCTCGCCTCCGACGCGGCCTCGTTCATGACGGGGCAGATCGTCAGCATCGATGGCGGGCGCAGCCTGCTGGATGCGGTGCGCGTGCCCGCGCACTAAGTCTCGGGGAAGGAGGCATCGCATTGCGCGATGCCGGCCTTGGCCTCAGCCGCCAGTTGCGCCCGCTTGGCGCGCAGCGAGGCGAGCGTCTCGGCCTCGTCGGTCAGGTTGACGGCGACGGGGCGGGTCCGCGTCTCCACCTCGTCGCGCCAGCACATGCGCGGGGCACCGGCGATGCGGCGCCCGTCGCGGATGCGATCGGGATAGCGGCCGCATTGCCGCCAGACCGGGCGCGAGACCTGATACTCCTCCACCCCATATCCGCGCGCCAAGGTGCGCTCGGACCCGGCGATCAGCGCATCCACCGTGCGCAGATCGCGCGTGACGGTGCTGACGCAGCGGTCATGCGGCGTTGCGCAGGCGGCAAGCAAAGCAAGGAGCGGCAGGGCGGCAAAGGTTTTCATGAGGTCCTCCGCCCCGGATCATAGCGCCCCGACGATCGGCTTCCAATGGCCCTTCGATGCGGTCCTTGCTATCACGGGGGCAACGAAGGAGATCCCGGCATGGACGATTTGAAAACCCGCGCATCCGACTGGTTCCACCAGCTTCGCGACACCATCACCGCCGCCTTCGAGGCCGCAGAGGACAGCATCCCCGGCGACGCGCCCCCCGGCCGGTTCGAGGTGACGCCCACCCGCCGGGCCGAAGGCGGGGGCGGCGGGCTGATGAGCGTGATGCGCGGCGGCCGCCTGTTCGAGAAGGTGGGCGTCAACGTCTCCACCGTGCATGGCACGCTGTCGGATGGGGCGGCGCGGTCCATGGCCTCGCGCGGGGTGCCGGGGATCGAGGCGGATCCGCGATTCTGGGCCTCGGGGGTCAGCCTCGTGGCGCATATGCAAAACCCGCATTGCCCGGCGGTGCATATGAACACGCGCATGTTCTGGACACCGGGGGCGTGGTGGTTCGGGGGTGGGGCCGACCTCAACCCCTGCATCGAATACGATCAGGATACGGCGCAGTTCCACGACACGCTGCGCGCGGCCTGCGATGCGCATGGCGCCGATTACTATGGCCGCTTCAAGGCATGGGCGGACGAGTATTTCTATATCCCGCATCGCAAACGGGCGCGGGGGGTCGGCGGCATCTTCTACGACGATCTGAACACCGGCGATTGGGAGGCCGATTTCGCCTTCACCCGCGAGGTGGGGCGCAGTTTCCTCTTGGCGTTCCTGCCGCTGATCGACCGGCGGCGCGACACCCCTTTCACCGAAGGGGATCGCGACACGCAGTTGATCCATCGCGGGCTCTATGCCGAATACAACCTCGTCTATGACCGGGGCACGAAGTTCGGCCTCGAATCGGGGCACGATCCGGCGGCGGTGCTGATGAGCCTGCCGCCGCTCGCGCGCTGGCCCTGAGGGTCAGCCGCGGATCGCCGCCAGCATCCGGTGCACGTTGTCCGGATCGGCGTCGGGGGTGATGCCGTGGCCGAGGTTGAAGATGTGCGGCCCGCCCGAGAACGCGTCCACGATCCGGCGCGTCTCGGCCTCCAGATCGGCGGGGTTCACGAGGTGATGCGGGGCAAGGTTGCCCTGCACGCAGCCCGACACCTGCACATGCGCCGCCGCCCAATCGGGGGCGACCGAATTGTCGATCGCCACCGCATCCGCGCCCACGGCCCCGGCGAACCCGACATACCGCTCCTTCGCTTCGCGCGGGAAGGCGATGACGGGCAGGGCGGGGTGGCGACGTTTCAGTTCGGCGATGATGCGGCGGGCGGGCTCCAGCGCGAAATCGTCGAAATCGGCCCCTTTGAGCGATCCGGCCCAGCTGTCGAACAGCTTCACCACCTCGGCCCCGGCCTGCACCTGCGCATCGAGATATTCGATCGTCGCCGTGGTGATCCGGTCGATCAGCGCAACGAAGGCGGCGCGGTCGGTGTCCTTCATCCGATGGGCCGGCCCCTGATCGGGCGTGCCGCGCCCGGCGACCATATAGGTCGCGACCGTCCACGGCGCCCCGGCAAAGCCGATCAGCGTCACCTCCGGCGGCAGGGCCCCGGCAAGGATCCGCACCGTTTCATAGACGGGGTGCAGCGTGTCGTGAATCGCATCCAGCGGGCGCAGCGCCGCAACCCCCGCCGCATCCGTCACCGTGGACAGGCGCGGCCCCTCGCCCTGCACGAATCGCAGATCGAGGCCCAGTGCCTGCGGCACCAGCAGAATGTCGGCGAACAGGATCGCGGCATCGAAGCCGTAGCGGCGGATCGGTTGCAGCGTCACCTCGGCCGCAAGTTCGGGCGTGTAGCACAGCGACAGGAAGTCCCCGGCCTTGGCCCGCGTCGCCCGGTATTCCGGCAGATAGCGGCCCGCCTGCCGCATCATCCATACCGGGGGGGTGGGCAGCACCTCGCCGCGAAGGGCGCGCAGGATCGGCTTGTCGGTCATCTCGGATCTCCTTCGGGTGCCCCGTGTCGCGGCAGGGACGGGCGCTGTCAAGATTGCCACCGCGGCCCCTGCGCGATAGATGGGGCGAATGACCCAGATGCCCACCCCCGACGCCCCGCTGAACATCGGCACCCGCGGCTCGCCGCTGGCGCTGGCACAGGCCCATGAAACCCGCGACCGGCTGGCCCGCGCCTTCGGTCTCGCGCCCGATTGCTTCGCCATCGTCCCGATCAAGACGACGGGCGACCGGGTGCAGGACCGCGCGCTGCGCGAGCTGGGGGGCAAGGGTCTCTTCACCCGCGAGATCGAAGAGGCGCTGCTGGCCGGCACCATCGACATCGCGGTGCATTCCATGAAGGACATGCCCGTCCTTCAGCCCGAGGGGCTGATCCTCGACACATGGCTGCCGCGCGAGGATGTGCGCGATGCCTTCATCGCGCCCGGCCTTGGCGGGATCGCGGATCTGCCGCAGGGGGCGGTCGTCGGCACCTCCAGCCTGCGGCGGCGGGCGCAGCTTCTGGCGCGCCGTCCCGATCTGTCGGTGGTGGAGTTCCGGGGCAACCTGCAAACGCGGATGCGCAAGCTGTCCGAGGGCGTGGCGCAGGCCACCTTCCTTGCGATGGCCGGGCTGAACCGCATGGGGCTCGAGGTCGGCCAAGCGGCGATCCCCCCCGAAGAGATGCTGCCCGCCGTCGCGCAAGGGGCCATCGGGATCGAGCGGCGGCAGGACGATGCGCGCATCGCCGCGATGCTGGCGGCCATCCATGACGCCCCCACCGCCGAGGTGATCGCGGCCGAGCGCGCGTTCCTTGCGACGCTCGACGGCTCGTGCGAGACGCCGATCGCAGGGCTGGCCCGGCACACCGCCGAGGGGCTGTGGCTGCGCGGCGAGATTCTGCGCCCTGACGGGTCCGAGGTTCTGTCGGGCGAACGCCGCGGCACCATCGCCGACGGCCCCGCCATGGGCGAGGATCTGGCGCGGGATCTGCTGGCGCAGGCGGGAGATGGCTTCTTCGGTTGAAAGCCCCCGGCCGCGTCCTAGCTGCCTGATCCATACCCGCAATCCGAAGGAGGGGATCATGGCAATCGTCAAAAAGGGCTCGGCACAGTGGTCGGGCGGCATCAAAGAGGGCAAGGGCTCCATCTCGACCGAGAGCGGGGCGCTGCAGGATCATCCCTACGGCTTTGCCACCCGCTTCGAGGGCGTGAAGGGCTCCAACCCCGAGGAGCTGATCGCCGCCGCGCACGCCTCCTGCTTCACGATGGCGCTGTCGCTGCAACTGGAAAAGGCCGGCCACAAGGCCGAGAGCCTCGAGACGGTCGCGGCCGTCACGCTGGACAAGGAAGGCGAGGGCTTTGCGGTGAAGAAGTCGGCGCTGTCGCTGACGGCCAAGGTGCCGGGCATCTCCGAAGAGGCCTTCATGGAGGCTGCGAACGGTGCCAAGGAAAACTGCCCGATCTCCAAGCTGCTGAACACCGAGATCACGCTCGAGGCGACGCTGGTCTGACCCAGCCGCTCCGCAATGTAAAAGGCCGCCGGGATGTCCCGGCGGCCTTTTTCGTCAGACGACGCGTTCGACCATCATCTTCTTGATCTCGGCGATCGCCTTCGCCGGGTTCAGCCCTTTGGGGCAGGTCTTGGCGCAGTTCATGATCGTGTGGCAACGATAGAGCTTGAAGGGATCCTCCAGCTCGTCCAGCCGCTCACCCGTGGCTTCGTCCCGGCTGTCGATGATCCAGCGATACGCGTGCAGAAGCGCAGCCGGACCCAGATAGCGATCTTGGTTCCACCAGTAGCTGGGGCAGGCGGTCGAGCAGGATGCGCACATCACGCATTCATAGAGACCGTCGAGCTTCTTGCGGTCGTCGATCGACTGGCGCCATTCCTTCGCCGGCCGGTTCGTCTTCGTTTCCAGCCACGGCATGATCGAGGCGTGCTGCGCATAGAACAGCGTCAGGTCCGGGATCAAGTCCTTCACCACCGACATGTGGGGAAGGGGATAGATCTTCACATCGCCCTTCACCTCGTCGAGGCCATAGATGCAGGCCAGCGTGTTGATCCCGTCGATGTTCATCGCGCAGGACCCGCAGATGCCTTCGCGGCAGGAGCGGCGGAAGGTCAGCGTCGGATCGATCTCATTCTTGATCTTGATCAACGCATCCAGAACCATCGGACCGCATTTGTCCATGTCCAGGAAATAGGTGTCGACCCGCGGGTTTTCCCCGTCATCCGGGCTCCAGCGATAGATCTGGAACTTGCGGACATTGGTCGCGCCCTCGGGCTTCGGCCAGGTCTTACCGGTACGGATCTTGGAGTTTTTCGGTAGCGTAAACTGAACCATGATCATCCCCTCCAGTCAGGGCGCTCGTAGAGCGGACGAGACGGCATCTCGCCCGATTTTTGAAAGACGCAGCTCTGGTAGACGGCTGCCGGATCGCGTCTCATGATGAAGTCGGAGGAGAGATTGATCTCCACCGCCGTATGGGTGCCGGTCGATCCCGTGCCGAGTTCGACCTGACCGCGCGGGTGCAGGGCAAGTTCGGCCCGGCGCAGGCAGGCGGCCTCGGCATCCTCGCGCGAGACGGGGCCGCAGGCGGCCAAGGTCAGCACGAGAAGGCCGGCCCGCCGCATCAGTAACCCACCATGCCAGCAAGGGCCGGAAGCCCTTGCGAGCCGAGGCACTGCATCGTGGCCGGACGCGCGAGGATGCCCGTCACCGTCTGAACGGTGCTGGTGCCCGCGCGCGTGCCCACGTCCCGCGCCAAGGTGGAGATCTCTCCGGCGCTGGCATTGTCGATGACGCAGTTCGTCGCCGCCTCGGCCTGACCGGAGGGCAGGTACTGCGCCACGACCGGGTTCACCACCGACCGCGCGGCACGGCGCGCAACGCTGTCGGTCACCGTCTGCGGAGAGCAGGCGGCAAGGACCAGAAGCAGGGCGGCGACGCGGCGCATCAGTACACCCGGGCCTTGGGCGCGATCTTCTTCAGATCGATCCCGCCTTCGTCCTGCGCGGTCAGCGGGTCCAGATGCACCGGACGGTAATCCAGCGTCACCTCATGCCCCTCGACCCATGCCAGCGAGTGCTTGCGCCAGTTCACGTCGTCGCGGTCGGGATAATCCTCATGGGCATGGGCGCCACGGGATTCCTTGCGCGCCTCGGCGCCCACCACGGTGGCCAGCGCGTTCGGCATCAGGTTCGCAAGCTCCAGCGTTTCCATCAGGTCGGAGTTCCACACGAGGCTGCGATCCGTGACCTTGATGTCGCCCATCTTGGCGGCGATGGCGCGCATCTTCTCCACACCCTCGGCGAGGGTCTTGTCGGTGCGGAACACGGCCGCGTCCGACTGCATGGTGCGCTGCATCTCCAGCCGCAGATCGGCCGTCGGCACGGAGCCGTCGGCATAGCGGAAGCTGTCGAAGCGGGCGAAGATCGCATCCACTGCGGCGGTGTTCACCGGATCGTTGCGCAGTTTGGGATCGACGACTTCGGCGGCCCGGATCGCGGCCGCGCGGCCGAACACCACGAGGTCGATCAGCGAGTTGGAGCCGAGGCGGTTCGCCCCGTGCACCGAAGCGCAGCCCGCTTCGCCCACGGCCATCAGGCCGGGGAAGGTCGCATCGGGGTTGTCCGACGTCGGGTTCAGCACCTCGCCCCAGTAGTTGGTGGGAATGCCGCCCATGTTGTAATGCACCGTCGGCAGAACCGGGATCGGCTCCTTCGTCAGGTCCACGCCGGCGAAGATGCGCGCCGATTCCGAAATGCCGGGCAGACGCTCGTGCAGGGTTTCGGGCGGCAGGTGGTTCAGGTGCAGGTGGATGTGGTCCTTGTGCTCGCCGACGCCGCGCCCTTCGCGGATCTCCAGCGTCATGCAGCGCGACACCACATCGCGCGAGGCCAGATCCTTGTAGGTCGGGGCATAGCGTTCCATGAACCGCTCACCCTCGGAGTTGGTGAGATAGCCGCCTTCGCCGCGCGCGCCTTCGGTGATCAGGCAGCCCGAGCCGTAGATGCCGGTCGGGTGGAACTGCACGAACTCCATATCCTGAAGCGGCAGACCGGCCCGCGCCACCATCCCGCCGCCGTCGCCGGTGCAGGTATGGGCCGAGGTGGCCGAGAAATAGGCCCGGCCGTAGCCGCCCGTCGCCAGAACCACCATCTTGGCGTTGAAGACGTGCATCGTGCCGTCGTCGAGCTTCCACGCCACGACGCCGGTGCATTTGCCGTCGGTGATGATCAGATCGAGCGCGAAATACTCGATGTAGAACTCGGCATTGTGCTTCAGGCTCTGACCATAGAGCGTGTGCAGGATCGCGTGGCCGGTCCGGTCGGCGGCGGCGCAGGTGCGCTGCACCGGGGGGCCTTCGCCGTATTCGGTGGTGTGGCCACCGAACGGGCGCTGGTAGATCTTGCCCTCTTCGGTCCGCGAG
The DNA here is from genome assembly GCF_018279165.1 of Falsirhodobacter algicola. Taxonomy (GTDB): domain Bacteria; phylum Pseudomonadota; class Alphaproteobacteria; order Rhodobacterales; family Rhodobacteraceae; genus Falsirhodobacter; species Falsirhodobacter algicola. The sequence continues at coordinate 63,667 of NZ_CP047289.1, forward strand.
AAGGGAACGCCGTAATGTTCCAGCTCGTACACGGCCTTGGGCGCTTCACGGGCGAGGTATTCCATCGCATCCGTGTCACCCAGCCAATCCGACCCCTTCACGGTGTCGTACATGTGCCATTGCCAGCTGTCCGGGCCCATGTTCGACAGCGAGGCGGCGATGCCGCCCTGCGCCGCCACGGTGTGCGACCGGGTCGGGAAGACCTTGGTCACGCAGGCGGTGCGCAGGCCCTGTTCGGCCATGCCCAGCGTCGCGCGCAGCCCCGCGCCACCGGCGCCCACCACCACGACGTCGTATTCGTGTGTCTCGTATTCGTAAGCAGCCATGGGTCTTTCCTTAAAGCGCGAGCTTGACCAGCGCGAACAGCGTCAGCCCGATGCAGACATAGCTGAAGGCCGTCGCCAGCAGGATCAGCGCGACGCGCACCTTGGCCTTCGCGTAATCCTCGAACATCACCTGAGCGCCGTTCTTGAAGTGGATCAGCCCCACGATCATCGTCAGCGCCGCGATCAGCACCGGGAAGGGGCGGGAGTAATAGGCCAGCGCGTCGTCGTAGGGCATGCCGAGCGCATGGCCGAAGGTGAAGATGAACAGCGGCACGAGGATCACCAGCGCCGCCGAGGACACCTGCGTGTTCCAGTAATGGTGCACGCCGCTATGGGCCGAACCGTGACCCTTGGCGCGCTTGTAATCGGTGAGGTAGCGCATGATGTCTCCTTACAGCGCGATCAGGGTGATGAGCGTCAGCACCACCGATCCCACGAGGCAGGCGATGCCCAGTTTCTCGGCCGTGTTCACCTCGAGGCAGTGACCGGAATCCCAGATCATGTGGCGGATGCCGGCGAGGAAGTGATACCACATGCCCAGCACCGACAGCGACATCACGAGATCGCCGAACCACGAGGTGATGAACCCGTTCGCGGTCGCATAGGCGTCTTCGCCGCTCGCGGCCGCGACCAGCCACCACACGATCAGCGCCACGGCCACGACCATCGCGTTGCCGGTGATTCGCGTCAGGATCGACGTGATGGAGGTGATCTGCGGACGGTAGACCTGAAGATGGGGGGAAAGCGGGCGCTGGACCCGTTTCACGTCAGCCATGTTCGAACCCTTTTCTTGCTTGCACGCCCGCAGGCAATTGGGGGCGGGCTGGCTGGTTTTCGCAGCATTGTCATAAACGATTGTACAGCAGAGTCACGGGGAGCGTAGCCCCGAACCGTCCGAATCATCGGCCGGGCAGCAAAAAATCCGTCAACGTGATCACAGGCGCATGGCGTGTGATCACAGCGTCAGTGCTCGCCCAGCTTCGTCTCCGGGGTGTAGTCGCCGGGGGCGTCCTTCACGACGGCCTGTGCGCAGCGCATCACGCCGCGGGCGCTGTCGAAGGCGTAGCTCGGCGCACCGTGGAGTTCCCAGCCCTTGTTCAGGGCGGCGGTGATCTTGTGGCAGAAGGCCGAGGTGTCGTCCTCGGTCAGCAGGCGATAGAGCTTCATGTCGGTCCTCCGGTCGTGCGGGCGATGATCGCGGCATGGGACAGGATGCGGCGGGCGATGTCGGCATGCAACGCCTCCACGATGCGTCCGTCCACCACCGCGACGCCCTGACCCGCGGCCTCGACGGCTGCATGCGCCTCGATCTGGCGGCGCGCAAGGGCGATCTCGTCGGCACTGGGGCCGAAGGCGGCGTTGGCGGCCGCGATCTGGGCGGGGTGGATCACCGTCTTGCCGTCGAAGCCCAGATCGCGGCCCTGCTGCGCCTCGGCCCGCAGGCCGTCCGCGTCGTGCAGGGCGGTATGGACGCCGTCCAGCACCGGCTTGCGCGCCGCCCGCGCCGCCAGCACCGAGGCCGACAGCGCATGAATGAGGCCGGGGCGGCCCGGACGTTCGGGCAGATGCAGGTCCTTCATCAGATCGTTCGTGCCCATCACGAGCCCCGCGATCGCCGGATGCGCGGCGATGGCCGCGACGTTCAGCACCGCCTCGGCGGTTTCGATCATCGCCCAAAGGGGATGGACGCTTGGCGGCAGATCCGGCCCCCGCAGCTTCGGCAGCAGCAGCGCATCCACCGGCACATCGGCGAAGGCGGGCAGGTCTTCGGGGCCGTTCACGCGGACGATGCGCATCCGGTGCCCGTAATCGGCGGTGCGCAGCGTCTGGATCAGCGTGCGCTGCGCCTCCTCTTTGCGGGCGGGCGCCACGGCATCCTCCAGATCGAAGATGATCGCATCGCAGGGCAGGGTGCGCGCCTTCTCCAGCGCGCGGGGCTGGGTGGCGGGCACATAGAGCGCCGAACGTAGGGGGCGGTCGGTCACGCGGGCCTCCGTATGGCTTGGGGGCGGAAGTGGAGCAGCTTGCCCGTCCGGCCGCAAGCCCTTGCAGCCCGCCGCCGCCCCCGCTACCAACACCCCTGCGGGAGAAGGGGAGGAGACGGCGCACTTGCGCCACCGGGCATCCGGCGTTACCCAATCCGGCGTCACAATCAACTGGACCGGAGGCATATTCATGGCCAGACCCAAGATTGCACTGATCGGCGCGGGGCAGATCGGCGGCACGCTCGCCCACCTGGCGGCCATCAAGGAACTGGGCGACGTCGTTCTGTTCGACATCGCCGAAGGCACGCCTCAGGGCAAAGCTCTCGACATCGCGCAGTCCGGTCCGTCCGAAGGCTTCGACGCGGCTCTGAAGGGCGCGAACAGCTATGCCGACATCGCCGATGCCGATGTCTGCATCGTCACCGCCGGCGTGCCGCGCAAGCCGGGCATGAGCCGGGACGACCTGCTGGGCATCAACCTGAAGGTCATGAAATCGGTCGGCGAAGGCATCCGCGAACATGCGCCGAACGCCTTCGTGATCTGCATCACCAACCCGCTCGACGCGATGGTGTGGGCGCTGCGCGAGTTTTCGGGCCTGCCGCACAACAAGGTCGTCGGCATGGCCGGCGTGCTCGACTCGGCGCGCTTCCGTCACTTCCTGTCGCTGGAATTCAACGTCTCCATGCGCGACGTGACGGCCTTCGTTCTGGGCGGCCATGGCGACACGATGGTGCCGCTGGCACGCTATTCCACCGTTGCGGGCATCCCGCTGCCGGACCTCGTGCAGATGGGCTGGACCACCCAAGAGAAGCTGGACGCCATCATCCAGCGCACCCGCGACGGCGGCGCCGAGATCGTTGGCCTGCTGAAGACGGGTTCGGCCTTCTACGCCCCCGCCACCTCGGCGATCGAGATGGCCGAGGCCTATCTGAAGGACCAGAAGCGTCTGCTGCCCTGCGCGGCCTATGTGGACGGCGCCTTCGGCCTGAACGGCATGTATGTCGGCGTGCCGACCATCATCGGCAAGGACGGGATCGAGCGGATCGTGGACATCAAGCTGTCCAGCGATGAGCAAGCGATGTTCGACAAGTCGGTCGATGCGGTGAAGGGCCTCGTCGAGGCCTGCAAAGGCATCGATTCGTCGCTGGCCTGATGGCGGCGCAGGGCATCGTCTTCGGTGCGACGGGGCGGCTTTATCGCAAGCTGGCCTGTCGCGCGGCGCGCAACGTGCGTCTGGTGATGCCCGATTGCCCCATCGACCTCTATACGGACGAACCCCCGGAGGACGCGGTCTTTGACCGCGTCTTTCGCGTTTCGGCGGACGGTCCGCGCCCCAAGATGGAGGCGCTGATCCGTTCGCGGTTCGAGCGTACGCTCTATCTCGATTGCGATGCGGTGGTGGTGAACGATGTGTCGGACATCTTCGCGATGCTCGAACGTTTCGACATCGTGGGCGCGCATGAACAATACGGCTCCTCCCAGGTGACGCTGCAAAAGGTGATGCGGGATCTTCCCACGGCCTTCCGGCAGATCAACGGCGGCGTGCTGGGCGTGCGGCGTTCGGCCGAAACGACGGCATTCCTCGAACGCTGGGGGGCCGAGTTCCGCAGCCGCAAGCTGCGCTTCGATCAGCCGCTCCTGCGCGAGATGCTGTGGGAGAGCGATCTGCGCCTCGGCGTGCTGCCTCCCGAATACAACCAGATGCACTTTCCCTTCGTGCGGGCAGCTTCGGCGCAGATGATGGCGCCGCGCATCCTGCACATCACCACGTTGCACACCAACGAACGGCATGCTGAGCCGGCGGATCAACCCTTCAACCCCGCCGACTACATGCCCGCCCCGGCGCGCGACCGCTTCAACGAACTGCTGCGGAGCGACCGGACCCTGAACGCCCCCGCGGCGGAATTGCGCGGGGAGCGATTGCGACGGATTCCCCTGTTGCGACGGATCGCGCAGAACCTGAAACGCCTTGTCAGCTAGGCCCAAAAACTGTGATCACACGATTTGACCTTGTGATCACGAAGCCCACTTTTTCGGCCATTCGCCGCCGGTTTCAGCGGAATCTGATTTGAACCGCCATCGATCCGTGTCATTCACGTCACAAATCACCAGCATGGGACATTGCCATGAACATCCACGAATATCAGGCCAAGGCGCTTCTGCGCGATTATGGCGCGCCGGTTTCGGACGGCCGCATCGTGCTGAAGGCGGATGAGGCGAAATCGGCAGCGGGTGAGCTGGGCGGCCCGCTCTGGGTCGTGAAATCGCAGATCCACGCGGGCGGCCGCGGCAAGGGCAAGTTCAAGGAAGCCGAAGCCGGCGAAAAGGGCGGTGTCCGCCTTGCCAAGTCGGTCGAGGAAGCCGAGGAACTGGCCAAGCAGATGCTGGGCCGCACGCTCGTGACGCACCAGACCGGCCCCGCCGGCAAGCAGGTGAACCGCATCTACATCGAGGAAGGCTCCGACATCGAGCGTGAGCTGTATCTCGCGCTGCTGGTGGACCGTCAGACCTCGCGCGTGAGCTTCGTCGTCTCCACCGAAGGCGGTATGGACATCGAAGAAGTCGCGGCCTCCACCCCCGAGAAGATCGTCTCCTTCTCGGTCGATCCGGCCTCGGGCCTGTCCGACTTCCACGGCCGCCGCGTCGCCTTCGCCCTCGGGCTCGAAGGTGCGCTGGTCAAGCAGTGCGTCGCGCTGGTCAAGCTTCTCTACAAAGCCTTCATCGAGAAGGATATGGAGATGCTGGAGATCAACCCGCTGATCGTGACCCCGCAGGGCCAGATCAAGGTGCTGGACGCCAAGGTCGGATTCGACAACAACGCCCTCTACCGTCACGCCGACATCCTCGCGCTGCGCGACGAGACCGAGGAAGACGCCAAGGAACTGGCGGCCTCCAAGTTCGACCTGAACTACATCGCGCTGGACGGCGAAATCGGCTGCATGGTCAACGGTGCCGGTCTTGCGATGGCCACGATGGACATCATCAAGCTCTACGGTGCGGAACCGGCGAACTTCCTCGATGTCGGCGGCGGCGCCACCAAGGAGAAAGTGACCGAGGCCTTCAAGATCATCACGTCCGACAAGAACGTGAAGGGCATCCTCGTGAACATCTTCGGCGGCATCATGCGCTGCGACATCATCGCGGAAGGCATCATCGCCGCCGTGAAGGAAGTCGGTCTGCAGGTTCCGCTGGTCGTGCGCCTTGAGGGCACGAACGTGGATCAGGGCAAGGAGATCATCGCGAACTCCGGTCTGAACGTCATCGCGGGCGACAACCTTTCCGACGCCGCGCAGAAAATCGTCAAAGCGGTGAAGGGGTAATCCATGGCCGTTCTCGTCAACGAAAACACCAAAGTCATCTGCCAGGGCATCACCGGCTCGCAGGGGACGTTCCACACCGAGCAGGCGATCGCCTACGGCACGAAGATGGTCGGCGGCGTGACCCCCGGCAAAGGCGGCCAAGAGCATCTGGGCCTGCCGGTCTTCGACAGCGTGCACGACGCCAAGGGCAAGACCGGGGCGAACGCCTCCGTGATCTACGTCCCGCCGCCCTTCGCGGCCGATTCGATCCTCGAGGCGATCGACGCCGAGATGGAGCTGATCATCTGCATCACCGAAGGGATCCCGGTCCTCGACATGATGAAGGTGAAGCGCGCGCTCATCAACTCGAACTCGCGTCTCATCGGGCCGAACTGCCCCGGCGTCATCACGCCGGACGCGTGCAAGATCGGCATCATGCCGGGCCATATCCACAAGCGTGGGTCGATCGGTGTTGTCTCGCGCTCGGGTACGCTTACCTATGAAGCCGTGAAACAGACGTCCGACCTCGGCCTCGGCCAATCCTCGGCGGTTGGTATCGGCGGCGACCCGATCAAGGGGACCGAGCATCTCGAGGTGCTCGACATGTTCCTGTCGGATCCGGAAACCGAAGCGATGATCATGATCGGCGAAATCGGCGGTTCCGCCGAAGAGGAAGCCGCTCAGTTCCTGGCCGACCAGCGCCAAAAAGGCCGCTGGAAACCGACGGCGGGCTTCATCGCCGGCCGCACGGCGCCTCCCGGTCGCCGCATGGGCCATGCCGGCGCGATCGTGTCGGGCGGCAAGGGCGATGCGGAGTCCAAGATCTCGGCCATGAAAGAGGCCGGCATCATCGTCGCCGACAGCCCCGCCCATCTGGGCGAGGCGGTGATGAAGGCGCTCGGTCGCGCATAACCCATACGCGCCGCCCCGCCGGGGGCGGCGCATCCACAGTCAGGTGCAGCCATGACGGAACAAAGCCCCAACCAGCAATTCCACGCCTCCGCCTTCATGGACGGAGCGAACGCCGATTACATCGACCAGCTTCAGGCGCGCCATGCCGCCGATCCGGGCAGCGTCGATGAACAGTGGGCCGAGTTCTTCAAGGCGATCGGCGAAGACGAACAGGACGCCAAGCGCGCCGCGGACGGCCCGAGCTGGGCCCGCGCCGATTGGCCGCCGCAGCCGGTGGACGACCTGACGGCCGCCCTGACCGGCGAATGGCCGATGCTTCCGGCCGCCGATGCCAAAGCCGCCGCGAAGAAGATCGCCGGCAAAGCCGCCGAGGCGGGCGTTCCGGTCTCTTCGGACCAGCTGCAACGTGCGGTTCTCGATTCCATCCGGGCGATCATGCTGATCCGTGCCTACCGCATCCGCGGGCATCTGGCGGCCGATCTCGATCCGCTCGGGATGCGCGATGTCGCCCATCATCCGGAACTCGATCCCAAGACCTACGGCTTCACCGAAGCTGATTACGATCGTCCGATCTTCCTCGACAACGTGCTCGGGATGCAGGTCGGTTCGGTCCGTCAGATCCTCGACATGGTCAAGCGCGTCTATTGCGGCACCTTCGCGCTGCAATACATGCACATCTCCGATCCGGAGCAGTCCGCTTGGCTCAAGGAGCGGATCGAAGGCTACGGCAAGGAGATCGCCTTCACCCGCGAAGGCCGCCGCGCCATCCTGAACAAACTGGTCGAGGCCGAGGGCTTCGAGAAGTTCCTCCATGTGAAATACATGGGCACCAAACGCTTCGGTCTGGATGGGGGCGAAAGCCTGATCCCGGCGATGGAGCAGATCATCAAGCGCGGGGGCAGCCTCGGCGTCAAGGAGATCGTCTTCGGCATGCCGCACCGCGGCCGCCTGTCGGTCCTCGCGAACGTCATGCAGAAGCCGTACCGCGCGATCTTCAACGAATTCCAAGGCGGCAGCTACAAACCGGACGACGTGGACGGTTCGGGCGACGTGAAATATCACCTCGGCGCCTCGGCGGATCGCAGCTTCGATGGCAACAGCGTCCACCTGTCGCTGACCGCGAACCCCTCGCACCTCGAGGCGGTGAACCCGGTCGTTCTGGGCAAGGTCCGCGCCAAGCAGGACCAGTATCAGGATCAGGAACAGCGCGGGGCCGTCCTGCCGGTGCTGCTGCACGGGGATGCGGCCTTTGCCGGTCAGGGCGTCGTGGCCGAATGCTTCGGCCTGTCGGGTCTGCGCGGGCATCGCACGGGCGGCACGATCCATATCGTCGTAAACAACCAGATCGGTTTCACGACCGCGCCGTCGTTCAGCCGCTCCTCGCCCTATCCGACGGATATCGCGCTGATGGTCGAAGCGCCGATCTTCCATGTGAACGGCGACGATCCCGAGGCGGTGGTTCATGCCGCCAAGGTCGCGACCGAATTCCGTCAGAAGTTCCACAAGGATGTCGTCCTCGACATCTTCTGCTACCGCCGCTTCGGGCATAACGAGGGCGATGAGCCCATGTTCACGAACCCAGCGATGTATCAGAAGATCCGCAAGCAGAAGACGACGCTGCAGATCTACACCGACCGTCTGGTGCGCGATGGCCTGATCCCCGAAGGGGAGATCGAGGACATGAAGGCGCAGTTCCAGTCGATGCTGAACGGCGAATTCGAAGCCTCCAAGGACTTCAAGCCGAACAAGGCCGACTGGCTGGACGGGCGCTGGAAGCATCTCGACCGCGAGGGGGAGGAGTATCAGCCGGGTCAGACCGCGATCTCCGAATCCACCATGGCGGAGATCGGCCAAGCGCTGACCACCGCGCCCGAAGGGTTCGAACTGCACAAGACCGTGGCGCGCCTTCTGGACGCCAAGAAGAAGATGTTCGAGACGGGCAAGGGCTTCGACTGGGCCACGGGCGAGGCTCTGGCCTTCGGCTCCTTGGCGGTCGAAGGGTATCCGGTGCGCCTTTCGGGGCAGGATTCCACCCGCGGCACGTTCAGCCAGCGTCATTCGGCCTTCGTGAACCAGCAGACCGAAGAGCGGTACTATCCGCTCAACAACATCCGGCAGGGGCAGTCGCGCTACGAAGTCATCGATTCGATGCTGTCGGAATATGCGGTGCTCGGCTTCGAATACGGCTATTCGCTGGCCGAACCGAATGCGCTGGTGATGTGGGAAGCCCAGTTCGGCGATTTCGCCAACGGCGCGCAGATCATGTTCGACCAGTTCATCAACTCGGGCGAATCGAAATGGCTGCGGATGTCCGGCCTGACGATGCTGCTGCCGCACGGCTATGAAGGGCAGGGGCCGGAGCATTCCTCCGCGCGTCTGGAGCGGTTCCTGCAGATGAGCGCGAACGACAACTGGATTGTTGCGAACGTCTCCACGCCGGCGAACTACTTCCACATCCTGCGCCGCCAGTTGCACCGGTCCTTCCGCAAGCCGCTGGTGCTGATGACGCCGAAATCGCTGCTGCGCCATCCGATGTGCATTTCGGATGCGGCCGACTTCACCGATGGTTCGACCTTCCACCGCATCCTGTGGGATGACGCGGAGCGCGGCCATTCGGAGATGAAGCTGCGCCCGGATGCCGAGATCAAGCGCGTCGTCATCTCCTCGGGCAAGGTCTATTTCGACCTTCTGGCCGAGCGCGACAAACGCGGCGCCGACGATGTCTATCTGATGCGGCTCGAGCAGTTCTATCCCTTCCCGGCGCTGTCGCTGGTCAAGGAGCTGGAGCGCTTCAAGAACGCCGAGATCGTCTGGTGTCAGGAAGAACCGAAGAACCAAGGCGGCTGGACCTTCGTGGAGCCGAACCTTGAATGGGTGCTGACGCGGATCGGCGCGAAGCACAGCCGTGCGACTTACGCCGGCCGCGCGGCTTCGGCCTCGCCGGCGACGGGCCTCGCCTCGCGCCACAAGGCCGAGCAGGATGCACTTGTGAACGAAGCTTTGACGGTAGGGGGCTGATATGGCGACCGAAGTACGTGTTCCGACGCTGGGTGAAAGCGTCTCCGAGGCGACTGTCGCCACATGGTTCAAGAAGGTCGGCGATGCCGTCGCGCAGGACGAGATGCTGTGCGAGCTGGAGACCGACAAAGTCACGGTCGAGGTTCCCGCCCCGGCCGCCGGCACGCTGACCGAGATCGTCGCCGCCGAAGGTGAGACGGTGGGCGTGGACGCCCTTCTGGCCCAGATCGGCGAAGGTGCGGGCAAGCCAGCCGAACCCGCGGCCGAAAAGGCCCCGGCCAAGACGGAAGACACCGGCGCAGCCGCCGGATCGAACGAGGCGAAGATGGTCGATGTGATGGTGCCCGCACTGGGCGAGAGCGTGTCCGAGGCAACGGTGGCGACCTGGTTCAAGAAACCGGGCGATACCGTCGCGCAGGACGAGATGCTGTGCGAGCTGGAGACCGACAAGGTCTCGGTCGAGGTTCCCTCGCCCGCCGCAGGCGTTCTGGGTGAGATCATCGCCAAGGAAGGTGACACGGTCCCGGCCGGTGCGAAGCTCGCCGTGCTGCAAGCCGGCGCTGCCGGTGCCGTCGCAGCGCCGTCGCAGGATGCGTCCTCCTCGCCGAAATCGTCGGCACCGGGCAACGATGCCCCGGCCGGCACGCAGTCCAAATCCGTCGAGGATGCGCCTGCTGCCAAGAAGGCGATGGCCGAGGCTGGCCTGTCGCGCGATCAGGTGCAGGGTTCGGGCCGCGATGGCCGCGTGATGAAGGAAGACGTGCTGAAGGCGATGAACGCGCCCAAGGCGGCCCCGGCCGCCGCATCGGCGCCGCGCGCCGCGGTTCCGGCCGACGATGCCAGCCGCGAAGAGCGGGTGAAGATGACGCGTCTGCGTCAGACCATCGCCCGCCGCCTGAAGGAAGCGCAGAACACCGCCGCGATGCTGACCACCTATAACGAGGTGGATATGTCGGCGATCATGGCGCTGCGCTCCGAATACAAGGACGTGTTCGAGAAGAAGCACAAGACCAAGCTCGGCTTCATGTCCTTCTTCGTGAAGGCCTGCTGCCACGCGCTGAAGGAAGTGCCGGACGTCAACGCCGAGATCGACGGCACCGATGTCATCTACAAGAACTACGTCCATATGGGCGTGGCCGTGGGCACGCCGTCGGGCCTCGTGGTGCCGGTGGTGCGCGACGCCGACCGGATGAGCTTTGCCGAGATCGAGAAGAAGATCGCCGAACTGGGCGCGCGCGGCCGTGACGGCAAGCTGTCCATGGCCGAGATGCAGGGCGGTTCGTTCACCATCTCGAACGGCGGCGTCTATGGCTCGCTGATGTCCTCGCCGATCCTGAACCCGCCGCAATCGGGTATCCTCGGGATGCACAAGATCCAGGAACGGCCGATGGTCGTGAACGGCCAGATCGTCATCCGTCCGATGATGTATCTCGCGCTGTCCTACGATCACCGCATCGTCGACGGCAAAGGCGCGGTGACGTTCCTCGTCCGTGTGAAAGAAGCGCTGGAAGATCCGCGTCGCCTTCTGATGGACCTCTGAGGGCCGTTCACGGTTGACCTCGAAAGGGCGCGCGATCCCCGCGCGCCCGTCACGAGGAAAGGCACCGGCATGCAACTGCTGTTACAGATCGACACGCCCGATTACGACGGTTGGAAATCCACTTGGGATTCGGGCGCCGAGGATCGGGCGAATTCGGGCCTGACGCAATTGCAGCTGTGGCGCGCCGTCGATCACGGTGCCGCCTTCGCCCTTCTGGAGGTTCATAACCCTGCCCATGCCAAGGACTGGCTGGCAAAGGAAACCTCGTTCGGCGGCGTCACCACCGCCACCTTCCTGAGGACTGTCTGATGGCCGAGATCGTCGTTCTGTGCCTTGCCGCGCTTCTCTATGTCGGCGTCACACTGTTCACCTCGCGGCTTCAGGATCGCGACATGGGGCCGGAGTACAATCTCAGCCCCCGCGACGGTGAGCCGTCCTATTCCACCCAGACGCAGCGCATGCAGCGTGCGATGCGCAACCACCTCGACAACTTCGTTCTGTTCGCGGCGGCGGCGTTGGCGGTGTTCGTCACGCGCAACGACTTCTGGCTGACGGATCTTGCGGCGTGGATTTATCTTCTGGCCCGGATCGCCTATGTTCCGGCCTATTATTACGGTTGGGCGCCGTGGCGTTCGATCTTCTTCATGTGCGGCCTCGTGGCGACGATCGTCATGTATCTGGTCGTCCTGTTCTGACAATCCCGAGGGGAGATTTTTCCATGGCAAGCTTCGATGTAATCGTGATCGGCGGTGGGCCGGGCGGCTATGTCTGCGCCATCCATTGCGCGCAGCTGGGCCTGAAGGTCGCCTGCGTCGAAGGGCGCGAGACGCTGGGCGGTACGTGCCTCAACGTCGGCTGCATCCCGTCGAAGGCGCTTCTGAACTCCACCCACCATCTGCACGAGGTTCACGAGAACTTTGAGAAGATGGGCCTGATGGGCGCCAATCCGACCGTGGATTGGTCCAAGATGCAGGCCTACAAACAGGATGTCGTGGACGGCAACACCAAGGGCATCGAGTTCCTGTTCAAGAAGAACAAGATCACTTGGCTGAAGGGCTGGGGCTCCATCCCCGAGGCGGGCAAGGTCAAGGTCGGCGACGAGGTCCATGAGGCCAAGAACATCGTCATCGCCACGGGCTCGGTGCCGGCCGCGCTGCCGGGCGTCGAGGTCGATGAGAAGGTCGTCGTCACCTCCACAGGGGCGCTGTCGCTCGACAAGATCCCCGAAAGCATGGTCGTGATCGGCGCGGGCGTGATCGGTCTGGAAATGGGCTCGGTCTACAAACGTCTGGGCGCGAAGGTCACGGTGGTGGAGTATCAGGACAAGATCCTGCCGGGCACCGATGGCGACACGGTCAAGACCTTCCACAAGATCCTCGGCAAGCAGGGCTTCGAGTTCGTTCTGGGCGCGGCTGTGCAGGGCGTCGATGTCGCGGACGGCAAGGCGACGGTCCGCTACAAGCTGAACAAGGACGGTTCGGAAAGCACCATCGAGGCGGATGCCGTCCTCGTGGCGACCGGGCGCAAACCCTATACCGAAGGGCTGGGCCTTGAGGCGATCGGCGTCGAGATGCTGCCCCGCGGCATGGTCAAGACCGACGATCACTTCCAGACCAGCGTTAAGGGCATCTACGCCATCGGCGATGCGATCCCCGGCGCGATGCTGGCCCACAAGGCCGAAGACGAGGGCATGGCCGTCGCCGAGATCCTTGCCGGCAAGCATGGCCATGTGAACTACGGCGTGATCCCGGGCGTCATCTACACCACGCCCGAAGTCGCCGCCGTCGGTCAGACCGAAGAGATGCTGAAGGAAGAGGGCCGTGCCTACAAGGTCGGCAAGTTCCCCTTCATGGGCAATGCGCGCGCCAAGGCGGTATTCCAAGCGGACGGCTTCGTGAAGATCCTCGCCGACAAGGAAACCGACCGCATCCTCGGCTGCCACATCATCGGGCCGGGCGCGGGCGATCTGATCCACGAGGTCTGCGTTGCGATGGAATTCGGCGCCTCGGCGCAGGATCTGGCGCTGACCTGCCACGCCCACCCGACCTATTCGGAAGCCGTGCGCGAAGCGGCGCTGGCCTGCGGCGATGGCGCGATCCACGCCTGATCCCGTCAGGACCGGACGACAGGAAGGCCCGCGCCCCATGCGCGGGCCTTTCCGCGTTCGCAGGATCGATTGCTCGAATGCGGCGCGGCCGCTAGGCTTGCGGCCATGACCGCGACCGTCGAACTCCCCATCTGGCTTTTGGTGCTGGTGCTGGCCTTCGCGCTCATCGCGGCGCTGGACCGGGTGCTGGTGCCGTCGGCCCGCTGGTATCTGCGCCGGCGGATGGAACGCGTGGTCGCGCGCCTGAACCAGCGGCTGGACCGCCCGATCGAGCCGTTCAAGCTGATGCGCCGTCAGGACATGATCCTGCGGCTGACCCACGATCCCGCCGTCAGCGCCGCCGTCGCGCATCAGGCCCGCTCCACCGGCACGCGCGAGGATGTGGTGCTGGACCGCGCCCGCGCCTATGCGCGCGAGATTGTTCCCGCCTTTTCGGCCACGCTCTATTTCGGGTTCGCGACCCGCTTTGCGCGGCGGTTCAGCCGGGCGTTCTACCGCGTGCGCCTTGCCGCCGCGACACCGGGCGAGGCGCTGGTGGACCGCGATGCGACGGTCGTCTTCGTGATGAACCACCGCTCCAACATGGATTACGTTCTGGTCACATGGCTCGTGGCGCAGCGGTCGGCGCTGTCCTATGCAGTGGGGGAATGGGCGCGCATCTGGCCGCTGTCCTCGCTGATCCGGGCGATGGGGGCGTTCTTCATCCGCCGCCGTTCGCGCAGCCCGCTCTATCGACGGGTGCTGGCGCGCTATGTGCAGATGTCCGCCGAGGCGGGGGTGACGCAGGCCTTCTTCCCCGAAGGGGGGCTCAGCCTCGATGGGCGGATCGGCGCGCCGAAGATCGGCCTGCTAAGCTATCTGATGGCCGCGGAGGGGCGCGATCTCGTCTTCGTGCCCGTCGGCATCGCCTATGACCGCGTGCTGGAGGATCGGGTGCTGACCGAGGCCGATGCCGCAGGGGTGCGCCGTTTTCGCGCGGGGCCGGTCCAATTCGCGGGCTTTGCGGCGCGGACGCTGTGGCGGCTGCTTCGGGGCCGGTTTCCGGGCTTCGGGGCGGCGGGGGTGGCCTTTGGGCGGCCGCTGTCGCTGCGGGCATGGCAGGCGCAGGGGGACGGCAGCGCCGAGGATCTGGCCCGCGATCTGATGGCCGAGGTGGGGCGCACCCTGCCGATCCTGCCCGTTCCGCTGACGGCCGCCGCGCTGAGCCGGGGCCATGTCAGCCGCCACGGCACCGCCGAGGCCGTCGGTCAGCTTGCCGAGGCGCTGAAGGCGCGGGGCGCGGTTCTGCTGCTGCCCGAAGGGGGCGCGCCCGCCGCCGCAGCGGAAGGGCTGCGCGCGCTTGAAAAACGCGATATCGTGGTGGAGGAAGGCGGCCGTCTGGTCGCCGCCGCGGGCAAGGAAAGGCTTCTTGCTTTCTATGCGGCAGGCGTGTTGCAACGCCTAGATCTCGATGCGGACCATGCGAAGGAACAGGCGGATGATGGATGCGAAACCGGCCCATGATTGGATCCTGGACGTGCTGCAGGACCTTCAGAGCTATGCGATGCAGAACGGCCTCACGGGGCTTGCCGAACGGGTGGAGGCGCTGATGCCCATCGCCGAGGCGGAGATCACCGCCCGATCCATGGGGGATGACACGCCGGTTCATTGACTGGCGCCGGGCGCGCGGGGCGGATAAGGTCGCGCCATGTCAGTGCCCGCCATCACCTTCTCCGAAGATCAGGCCGAAGCCTGGGACCGTCTTGCCGATCAGCTGTCCGGCATGGGGGTCGATTTGGCGAATGCCGCCCACAGCCCGGCGGTGGAGGGCAAGTCCACCGTCCTTGCCGTCATCGGCAAGGCGGGATCGGGCAAGACGCTGCTTCTGGCGGAATTGACCCGCGCCATGCGCGAGGCGGGGGTGGACATCGTTTCCGGCGATTGGGAGGGCAAGAAGCGCAAGGAGCGGCGGACGCTCGCGATCCTTGCGCCGACGAACAAGGCCGCGTCCGTGCTGCGGATGCGCGGCGTTCCGGCCACGACGATCCACCGCATCCTCTATACCCCGCTTTATGATCCGCATTACGAGGCGCTGGCCGAATGGCTGGCGGGCACGGGCAAGCGACCGGTGGATGTCGAAGGGATGACCGAGGCCGCGCTGGACCGGGCGAAGGCCTTCTACGACACGGTTCCGTCGATCCCCGGTGCGCTGGCGGCGGCGGGGCTGCGGGGGTCCGATTTCATCCGCGGCTGGAAACGGCGGGAGGAGCCGCTCGATGTCGGCTTCGTGGACGAATCCTCGATGCTGGACGAACGCCAGTTCGACGACCTGCGCGAGATTTTCCCGACGCTGGTCCTGTTCGGCGATCCGGCGCAGCTGGCCCCGGTGGGGCAGTCCGGCCAGATGGTGTTCGAGCGGCTCGGCGATACGCGCAAGTTGGTCCTGAACCGCATCCACCGGCAGGCCGAGGACAACCCCATCCTCGATCTGGCCCATGCGCTGGCCGATCCCGAGGTCGATTTCCACCGCTTCGAGCGTCTGGTAGAGGAGGCGGCGGCGCGCGACGACCGTGTGGTCATGGCGCAGCGGGTGGACAGCGATCTGATGGCACGCTCGCCGGTTCTGGTCTGGCGCAACGCGACCCGCATCCGCCTCATTCAGGCCTTCCGCAGCGCCAACGGCGCCCCCGAGGATGCGCTTCTGCCCGGAGAGCCGCTGATCTGCGACGGGATCGAACTGCCGCTGAAGCACCGCAAGAAGCGGATCGATCTGGAGGCGCGGGGCCTGATCAAGGGCGCGCAGGTCATCTATCTCGGCCCCGGCACGCGCGACGGCTTTGCCCGTCTGCATGTGGTGGGGGCGGAGGATCCGCTCCTCTCGGCCGCGTCGATCATCAAGATCGAGAAACCGGGGGAGGAGGAGCCCTTCATCCCCGCCGCCGCCCGCATGGGCGCGGCCTTCCTGCATGGCGCGGCGGTCACGATCCACAAGGCGCAGGGCTCGCAATGGGAACGGGTGCAGGTCTTCGCGCCCGACATGTACGCCGCCGCGCAGGCCGGACGGGTGGAGGCGGGGATGCCGCTGTGGAAGCGCCTTGCCTATGTCGCGATCACGCGGGCCGAACGGCAGCTTCTGTGGGTGGTGCGCAACCGTCTGGGACGGCCGCAGCAGGTGCTGGGGATCGAGGATCTGCCGAAGCCCGCGCCGAAGCTGAAGCTTCAGCCGCAGGAGTGACGGACCTCAGAGCCAGCGCGCCCGGTCCGTGCCGACCGCATCCGCGACCGAGGCGAACCCGTCCCGCGCCAGCAGCCGGTCCAGCCCCTGCGCCATCCGCGGCACGAGGGTGAGGCCCGCAAAGACCATCGCGCTGTAGATCTGCACCGCCGTGGCGCCGGCCCGGATCTTGGCATAGGCCTGTTCGGCCGTGGCGACGCCCCCGACACCGATCAGCGGAATGCGCCCCTCGGTCAGCTGCGACAAACGCGCGAGCACGCGGGTGGAGCGTTCGAACAGCGGCGCACCGGACAGGCCGCCCGCCTCCATGCGCTGCGGATCGGTCAGCCCCTCGCGCGAGAGGGTGGTGTTCGTGGCGATGATCCCGGCGATGCCGGAGGCCAACGCGACCTCGGCGATTTCCGCCAGATCGTCCTCCGACAGATCGGGCGCGATCTTCAGGAAGACCGGCACCGGGCGCGGCAGTCCGGCCCGCACCTCCATCACGCCGCGCAGCAGCGCAGCCAGCGCCTCGCGGCCCTGCAGATCGCGCAACCGTTCGGTGTTGGGGGAGGAGACGTTGACCGTCGCGAAATCCACATGCGGGCCGCAGCAGGCCAGAACGGCCGCGAAATCGGCGGCGCGGTCGGTGCTGTCCTTGTTCGCGCCGAGGTTCAGCCCCACCGGCACCCGCCCGCGCGGGCGGAGCGCCAGCCGTGCCGAGATCGCCGCCGCCCCGTCATTGTTGAAGCCGAAGCGGTTGATGACGGCGCTGTCGGCCTTCAGGCGGAACAGGCGGGGGCGGGGGTTGCCCGGCTGCGCGCGCGGGGTGGCGGCGCCCACCTCCAGAAAACCGAAGCCTGCGCGCATCAGCGGCGCGACGGCGACGGCGTTCTTGTCGAAACCCGCCGCAAGGCCGATCGGATTGTCCAGCGCCAGCCCCGCAAGATCGACCGCGAGCCGCCCGCCGCTCGCCGGTGCGCCATGCAGCGGCGCAAGCCCCGCCCGCAAGGCGTTCAGCGACCAGTGATGCGCCCGCTCCGGGTCCATCCGGTGCAGCAGCGTCAGGCCGAGCTTCTCCATCCCGCTCATATCACGCCCTCGGGGAAGATGTGGCCGGTCGCGCCCAGCGGCAGCGACTTGTCCCAGACCACGTCCGAAAGCCGCAGCGGACGGTAGAGATGGGGGAAGAGCGCGCCACCGCGCGACGGCTCCCACCGCAGATCGGGGCCGAGGGCGGCATCGTCCAGCGCCACGAGCACGAGATCGCCCTCGTCGGCGAAATGCTTGGCGGCGGTGCCCGACACCTGCGCGGCGGTGGAGATGTGGATATATCCGTCGGTCAGATCCACGGGGGCGCCGGCGGTTTCGCCCGCGGCGGTGAACGCGTCCCATTCGGTGCGACGGAAGATCTTGTAGATCAGCATGATGCCTCTTGTTCCGATTCGGCTGCCCGGTCAATCCCGCTTTGACAGAAGGCGCGTCGCATCGCAATCTGTGCGCGGATCCATCCGGAGATGAAGATGCGCACCCTTCTTGCCACCGCAGCGGCCTTGGCGCTTGGCGCCGGCGCGGCCCATGCCGATTTCACGCTGACCATCCTGCACACCAACGATGTCCATGACCGGTTCGAGCCGGTGACATCCTCCGGTTCGTCCTGCGGGGCGGAGGACGATGCCGCGGGCAAATGCTTCGGCGGCGTGGCCCGTCTGGTGACCGCCACGCGCGAGGCGCGGGAGGCGGCGGTGAACCCGGTCGTGCTGGATGGCGGCGACTGGTTCCAAGGCACGCTGTTCTACACGCGCTACAAGCATGCGGCGGCGGCGGAGTTCATCGACCGCATCGGCTATGACGCGATGGCGGTGGGCAACCACGAGCTCGATGACGGGCCCGAGGAACTGGCGGCGCTGGCCGATGCGGTGGACACGCCGCTTTTGGCCGCGAACATGGACACCTCGTCCGAGCCGCTGCTGACGGGCAAGATCGCCGCGCATGTCGTGTTGGAGGTCGGGGGCGAGAAGATCGGCGTCATCGGCCTGACGCCGCAGGACAATGACGAACTGGCCAGCCCCGGCCCGAACCTGACCTTCTCCGCCCCCGCGCCGGCCGTTCAGGCCGAGGTGGATGAGCTGACGGGGCAGGGGATCGACAAGATCATCCTGCTGTCGCATTCGGGCTATTCGGTGGATCAGCAGATCGCCGATCAGACCCATGGGGTCGACGTGATCGTGGGCGGGCACAGCCACACGCTGCTGGGGACCGGCGAGGGCGCGGCCGGCCCCTATCCGACGATGGTGAACGGCGTGCCGATCGTGCAGGCAGAGGCCTATTCGATGTATCTGGGCGAACTCGTCGTGACCTTCGACGACGATGGCCGGGTGATCGCGGCGGATGGGGCGCCGAAGCTGCTCGATGCCTCGGTGGCCGAAGACCCGGAGGCCGCCGCCCGCGTCGCGGAGCTTGCCGGCCCGCTGGAGGAGATCCGCGCCCGCCAAATCGGCGAGACGGAGGCCGCGATCGAGGGCGACCGTGACGTCTGCCGCCAGCGGGAATGCTCCATGGGCAACCTCGTCGCCGAGGCGCAGCTGGCCCGCGTGGCCGATCAGGGGGTGCAGATCTCGCTCGTCAATGGCGGGGGGCTGCGCGCCTCGATCGACGCGGGGCCGGTGACGATGGGCGAGGTGCTGACGGTGCTGCCCTTCAACAACACGCTCTCCACCTTCCAGATCACCGGCGCGCAACTGAAGGAGGCGCTGGAGAACGGCGTCAGCCAGATGGCCGATGGCGGGGGCCGCTTCCCGCAGGTGGCGGGCATGCGCTACACCGTCGATCCCGCCGCCCCGGTGGGGCAGCGCGTGTCGGAGGTGATGGTGGGCGATCAGCCGCTGGATATGGCGGCGGAGTACATGGCCGTGTCCAACAACTACGTCCGCAATGGCGGCGACGGCTATGACAGCTTCGTCGATGCCAAGAACGCCTATGATTTCGGGCCGGATCTGGCGGATGTCGTGGCCGAATACCTGTCGGCGCATCAGCCCTACACGCCCTTCACCGATGGGCGCATCACCGTGAAATGACGCCCCGCGCCGGAGTGGCTTGCCAAGGCCCGACCGGCGCGGTAAGCAAGGCCGCAATGCGGGTGTAGCTCAATGGTAGAGCAGAAGCCTTCCAAGCTTATGACGAGGGTTCGATTCCCTTCACCCGCTCCAGCCCTTTCCGGATATGAAAACGCCCTGTCGGATGACAGGGCGTTTCTCGATGGTCAGATCGCCTTGATCGGGTTGCGATAGGTCATCCGCCGCACCGATCCCGTGCGCGAGCGCATCAGGACGGTTTCGGTCGTGACCCAGCCGATCTCGCGCTTGATGCCGGCCACGAGGTTGCCATCCGTCACCCCGGTCGCGGCAAAGATGACATCGCCCGTCACCAGTTCGTCCTTGGTGTAGATGCGGTCCAGATCCTCGATCCCGGCCTTGCGGGCGCGGCCGATCTCGTCATCGTTGCGGAACAGCAGCTTGCCGTAGATCTGCCCACCCATGCATTTGAGCGCCGAGGCCGCCAGCACCCCCTCCGGTGCGCCGCCCGAACCCATATACATGTCGATCCCCGTGCCGGGCGTGGCGCAGTGGATGACACCGGCCACGTCGCCATCGGTGATCAGGCGGATGGCGGCGCCGGTGGCGCGCACTTCGGCGATCAGATCCTCGTGGCGATCCCGCTCGAGGATGCAGACGGTGATGTCCTGCGCCGAGCCGCCCTTGGCCTTGGCCAGCGCGTGCACGCGTTCGGCGGGCGACATCGCCAGCGTCACCGTGTCCGGGGCATAGCCGGGGCCGATCGCCAGTTTCTCCATATAGACGTCCGGCGCATGCAGCAGCGTGCCGCGCGGTGCCATCGCGATCACGGTCAGCGCGTTCGGCATATCCTTGGCGGTGAGGGTCGTCCCCTCCAGCGGATCGAGCGCGATGTCCACGGCCGGGCCGTTGCCGGTGCCGACCTCCTCGCCGATGAACAGCATCGGCGCCTCGTCACGCTCCCCCTCGCCGATGACGACGACGCCGGCGATGTCCAGCAGGTTCAGCTGATCGCGCATGGCGTTGACCGCGGCCTGATCGGCCGCCTTTTCGTCGCCGCGCCCGATCAGGCTGTGCGAGGCAAGCGCCGCTGCCTCCGACACACGGGCAAGGCCCAGTGACAGCATACGGTCCTGAAATTGTTCTGCGTTGGCCATCTTGCCCCTCGTCTCCTCTTTGCCCCCCAGTGGTAGTGCGGGGGGCAGAGGGGGGCAAGTATGGTGGCGCTATCAGACGTCTTCGATCCGCAATGCGACCGGTTCGGCCGCCAGAACGCCCGTCGTCTTGAACGAGGACAGGGCGGTTTGGATGTCGTCGCGCGTCGCCTTATGCGTCACGATCAGCACCGGCGCATCGCCATCGGACTGGCCGTATTGGCGCATCCGGTTGATGGAGACGCCCGCCTCGCCGAGTTTGGTCGCGATCTTGGCCAGCGCGCCCGGCTTGTCCACGAGGCGCATGCGCAGATACCACGCGGCGGGGGCCGCCGAATGGGCCGCGACCGGCACCGTCAGATGCGCCGCCGGAACGCCGAAGGTGGGCGTGCGGATGCCGCGCGCCAGATCGATCACATCGCCCATGACGGCGCTGGCGGTCGGCCCTTGGCCCGCGCCCGCGCCGCGCAGCACGATCTGACCCACCGCATCGCCTTCGACCACGACCATGTTCGTGCCGCCCGAAAGCTGCCCCAGCGGGCTGTCGCAGGGCACGAGGCAGGGCGTCATCCGCTGCTCCAGCCCGCGGCCGGTCATCTGCGCCACACCCAAGAGCTTGATGCGATACCCCATATCGCCCGCCCGGCGGATATCGTCGATGGAGACGGCGCCGATGCCCTCCATTTCCACCGCGTCGAACGACACCTGCGTGCCGAAGGCGATGGAGGCCAGAAGGCTCAGCTTGTGGCTGGCATCGATCCCCCCGACATCAAGGTTCGGATCGGCCTCGAGATAGCCGAGGGCGCGGGCCTCCTCGAAGACGACATCGTAGGGCAGGCCCGTATCCTCCATCCGGGTGAGGATGTAGTTGCAGGTGCCGTTCATCACGCCCATCACGCGGCGGATGGCATTCCCGGCCAGACCTTCGGTCAGGGCCTTGATGATCGGGATGCCGCCCGCGACGGCGGCCTCGAAGCGGATGGTGCGGCCCGCGGCCTCGGCGCTGTCGGCCAGCGCTTGCCCGTAATGGGCCAGCAGGGCCTTGTTCGCCGTCACGACATCCTTGCCGGTGGCCAGCGCCGCCTCGGTCGCGTCCTTGGCGGCCCCTTCATGGCCGCCCATCACCTCGACGAAGACATCGACATCGTCGCGCCGCGCCAGTGCGACGGGATCGGATTCCCACGCAAAGCCCGACAGGTCCACCCCGCGATCGCGGGTGGCATCGCGGGCCGAGACGGCTGTGATCGTAATCGGCCGCCCCGCGCGCATGGCGATCATGTCGGCATGTTGCTGCACGATCTTGATGACGCCGACGCCGACCGTTCCAAGGCCGGCAAGTCCGATACGCAGGGGAGCGGGCATGAATCCTCCGAATGTAGCCGGAGGTTTGATAGCCCGTTGCGCCCCGGCGTGCCAGCCCTCAGCGCAGGTTTCCCGCGCGGGCGCGCAGGGCGGCGGCGCGGGCGTTCAGATCGTCCTCCACGGCGGGTCCGGCGGGGGTCGCCGCGATGCGGGCCGCGATCTCCTCCTGCGGCAGCAGGACGGGGGCGGGGGCGTCATCGACGGGCAGGGGGCCGATATCGGGCCGGGGTGCGCAGCCCGCCAGCAGAAGGAACACCAGAACCCTCATGCGAGGCGCCCGAAGCGGCCTTGGCTGAAGATCATCGGCCGGCCTTCCGCCACGGTCACACGGCCGACGCGGCCGACCACGATCAGGTGATCGCCGCCGTCATGGGTGGCATGGGTCGTGCATTCGAACCGCGCCAGCGCGCCGTCGATCATGGGGCCGGTGTCGTGCAGCCGGTGGCCCACCGCCTCGAACCCCGCCCCGCCGCGCCCGAAGGCGGCGGAGACGTGATCCTGATCCTCGGCCAGCACATGGATGACGAAATGGCGCGCCTGCTCGAAATGAGCGAAACGCGACGAGGCCCGCGCCGGGGACCACAGCACCAAGGGCGGATCGAGCGAGACGGAGGCGAAGCTGTTCGCGATCATCCCGATCGGCCCCGCCGCGGTCTGCGCCGTCACCAGCGTCACCCCGGTGGCAAAGCGCCCGAGGGCGCCGCGGAAGGCAAGCGCGTCTTCCGCCGCGTCGAAACCTGTGATGCCGGTCATGCCGCCTCCCTGTCCTTTGGCAAGGATCTAGAAGGCGGGGGCGGGCCTGTAAAGGTTACTCTGCCGCTTCCTTCATCTCGAACCCCTCGGCCAGCTTGTCGCTGGGGGCCACGGGATATTCCCCCGAGAAGCAGGCATCGCAATATTGCGGGCGGCGCGGGTCGCGGCCCTCGGGCTCGCCCGCCGCGCGGTAGAGGCCGTCGAGGCTGATGAACCGGAGCGAGTCGACGCCGATCCAATCGCGCATCTCCTCTTCGGACATGTTCGCCGCCAGCAGCTTGGAGCGTTCGGGCGTGTCCACACCGTAGAAGCAGGGCCATGCGGTCGGCGGCGAGGCGATGCGGAAGTGCACCTCGGCGGCGCCGGCATCTAGGATCATGTCCTTGATCTTGCGGCTGGTCGTGCCGCGGACCACGGAATCGTCCACGAGGATGATGCGCTTGCCCTTGATCAGGCCGCGGTTGACGTTCAGCTTCAGCCGGACGCCCATGTTGCGGATCTGCTCGGTCGGTTCGATGAAGGTCCGCCCCATATATTGGTTGCGGATGATGCCCATCGCATAGGGGATGCCGGATTCCTGACTGTAGCCGATCGCCGCCGGGGTGCCGCTGTCGGGCACGGGGCAGACGAGATCGGCCTCCACCGGGGCCTCGCGCGCCAGTTCCACGCCGATCTGGCGGCGCGTCTCGTAGACCGAGCGCCCGCCGAGGATCGAATCGGGGCGCGAGAAATACACATGCTCGAAGATGCAGAAGCGCGAGGTCGCGGGCGCGAAGGGCCGCGAGGAAGTGATCTCGCCATCCTCGATCACGACCATCTCGCCCGGCTCCACCTCGCGCACGAAATCGGCGCCGATGATGTCGAGGCCGCAGGTTTCCGAGGACAGGGCATAGCCTTCGCCGACCCGGCCCAGAACCAGCGGGCGCACGCCCAAGGGATCGCGCACGCCGATCAGCTTGGTGCGCGTCATCGCGATGACCGAGAAGGCCCCCTCGACCCGGCGCAGCGCGTCCTTCATGCGTTCGGGGACCGTCCGCTGGATCGACCGAGCCATCAGGTGGATGATGCATTCGCTGTCCGAGGAGGACTGGAAGATCGAACCGCGTTCGATCAATTCCTTGCGCAGTTGGGCGGCGTTGGTCAGGTTGCCGTTATGCGCGATCGCCGCGCCACCCATGGAGAATTCGCCGAAGAAGGGCTGCACGTCGCGGATCGCGGTCGCGCCCTTGGACCCGGCGGTGGAATAGCGGACATGGCCGATCGCCAGTTCGCCCGGCAGCGTGTCCATCACCTTCTGGTTGGTGAAGTTGTCGCGGACATAGCCGAAGCGGCGGGCCGAGTTGAACCCGTGTTCGGGGTGATGCGACACGATCCCGGCGGCTTCCTGCCCGCGATGCTGCAATGCGTGCAGGCCGAGGGCGACGAAGTTCGCGGCATCGGCCACACCGATGACACCGAAAACCCCACATTCTTCCTTCAACTTGTCATCGTCGAAGGGGTGGGAAAGGAAGGGTCGCATGGGCGCGCTCCGAATCCGTGGAATTGCCCCCCGTGTAGTCGCTTCCGGGCGCGCTGTCACCCTCCTGTCGTCATACGGAGGTCAGTTCTGCGTCCCGGGCGCCTCGGGGGCCACGGATTGCACAGGTGCGCCGCAGGTGCCCACCAGTTGTTCGTACCGCGCCACGATCCAGCCGGGGGCGTCGTCGGGCACTTCGTCGTTGATGCGGTTCTGGAACGAGGCGAAGACATGGGCCGCGCGCGAATTGTCCACCATCGGCACGGTTTGCGCCCCGATCACCCGGTCATAGACGAGGAAGGCCACCGCGATCAGCAGGATGCCCCGCGCCGCGCCGAACAGGAACCCGAGCGCCTGATCAATGCCGCTGATCGCCGTGCCCCGGATCGCCGAGGACAGGAGCGGCGTGAACAGCGACATCACCACCAGCGCCAGCGCGAAGATCGCGGCAAAGGCGGCGACGACCGACAATTCGCAGCTGTCGCCGATGAAATCGCCGACCACCGGGATTTGGAGCACGAGCGGCTGTGCCGCCGCCGCGAAGGCGAAGGCCAGCATGGCCGCCAGCACCCAGCCGACGATCGCCATGACCTCGCGCACCAGACCGCGCGCATAGGCCAGAACGGCCGACAGAACGATGACGACCGCAACCACGGCGTCGATGATGGTAAAGCCGTCCATGTTCTCTCCCTCAACCGGCCCCGAAGACATCGCCCACGAAGGCGGTCAGGTCGGCCATCTGCCGCACATCCATCCCCTCCACCGATCCGAGTTTGGACCGGCTGGGGGCGATCGCCCGTGTGAAACCAAGTTTCGAGGCTTCTTTCAATCTGTTTTCCGTCTGACCCACCGGGCGAAGCGCCCCCGACAGGCTTATTTCCCCGAAAAGGACCATGTCGGGCGGGATCGCCACATCCTCGCGCGCCGAAAGAAGGGCGGCGGCGACGGCCAGATCGGCCGCGGGTTCGTTCACCCGCATCCCGCCCGCGACGTTCAGGAACACATCGAGCCCGGCGAAGGGAATGGCGCAGCGCGCCTCCAGCACGGCGAGGATGGTGGACAGGCGGCCCGAATCCAGCCCCACCACCGTGCGCCGGGGCGTGCCGAGGGGAGAGGGCGCGACGAGCGCCTGAATCTCGGTCAGGACGGGGCGCGTGCCCTCGATCCCGGCAAAGACGGCCGATCCCGGCGCGGGTTTGTCGCGTTCCGACAGGAACAGCGCCGAGGGGTTCATCACCTGCGCCAGCCCGTCGCCCGTCATCTCGAAGACGCCGATCTCGTCGGCGGGGCCGAAGCGGTTCTTCACGGCGCGCAGGATGCGGAACTGATGGCCGCGCTCCCCTTCGAAATAGAGGACGGTATCGACCATATGCTCGACCACGCGGGGGCCGGCGATGGTGCCTTCCTTGGTGACATGGCCGACGATGATGACGGCCACACCGCGCGTTTTCGCGAAGGTCACCAACTCATGCGCCGCGGCACGGACCTGACTGACCGATCCCGGCGCGCTTTCGATCGTGTCCATCCACATGGTCTGGATGGAATCGATGATGGCAAGCTGCGGACGTTCGCGGTCGAGCGTGGTCAGAATCTCGCGCAGGTTCGTTTCCGCGCCCAGCATGACGGGGGCCTTCGTCAGGCCCAGCCGCTGCGCCCGCATCCGCACCTGCGCCGAGGCTTCCTCGCCGGAGATATAGAGGCATTTCAGCCCGGCCTGCGCAAAGCTGGCCGCCGCCTGAAGCAGCAGCGTCGATTTGCCGATGCCCGGATCGCCCCCGACCAGCACCGCCGAGGCCGGAACCAGCCCGCCGCCCAGAACGCGGTCCAATTCGTCCATCCCCGAGGCTGCGCGGGGGGGCGGGGCTTCCTCGGTGGCAAGGTCGGTCAGTTCGATCCCCTTGCCGCGCGCGGCGCCCAGCGTCTTGGGGCCGCTGGACAGGGGCGCTTCCTCCACGATGCTGTTCCATGCGCCGCAGGCGTCGCATTTGCCGGCCCATTTGCGATGGGCCGCGCCGCATTCGGTGCAGGTGAAGGCGAGGCTCTTGGCCATCAGCGCACGCTTTCGATCGGTCCCTCGGCCCGACCGTGGATGAACTGCTGGACATAGGGATCGCTCGTCGCATCCAGATCGGCCACGGGGCCGGACCAGCGCACCTTGCCGCCATGCAGCATCGCCACGTTGTCGGCGATGGCCCGGACCGAGGTCATGTCATGGGTGATCGTCATCGCGGTCGCGCCCATTTCGGTCACGATCTCGCGGATCAGGTCGTTGATGACGCCGGACATGATCGGATCGAGGCCGGTGGTCGGTTCGTCGAAGAAGATGATCTCCGGCTCGGCGGCGATGGCGCGGGCAAGGCCGACGCGCTTTTGCATCCCGCCCGACAACTCGGCCGGGTACTGATCGGCGACATGGGGCTTCAGCCCGACGCGGCGCAGCTTCTCGATCGCGATCTCCCGCGCCTCGTCGCGCGGACGCTTCTGGCGGCCCTGACGCAGGCGAAAGGCCACATTCTCCCAAACGCGGAGCGAATCGAACAGGGCCGCGCCCTGAAACAGCATCCCGAACCGCGCCAGAAAGGCGTCGCGGTCGCCCTTGGTCACGTCCTGCCCGTCCAGCGTGATCGTCCCGCTGTCGGGCCGCACCAGCCCGAGGACGGATTTCAGCAGCACCGATTTGCCGGTGCCCGATCCGCCGATGATGACGGTGCTGGTGCCCTTGGCGATGCTCAGATCCACACCGCGCAGCACCTGATTTGCCCCGAAGGCCTTATGGACGTTCGACAGCTCGATCATGATGCGAAGAACACCCTTGTCAGCACGAAGTTGGCGGCAAGGATCAGCACCGAAGCTGCGACCACCGCCGATTTCGTGGCCGTGCCCACGCCCTCGGCCCCGCGGCCCGAGGCCATGCCGTGATACACGCCCATCAGCGCGATGATGAACCCGAAGGCCGCCCCCTTCACGAGGCCGGAGCCGATGTCCCAGAATTCGAGGAAATCGACGGTGTTCTTGATATAGGTCGCCGGGTTGAAGCCCAGCTGATGCACGCCGACGATCCAGCCGCCCGCGATGCCGATGGAATCGCCCACCGCCACCAGAACCGGCATCACCAGCACCGCCGCCAGAACGCGCGGCACGGCGAGGTATTTCAGCGGGTTGGTGGACAGCGTGACCAAGGCGTCGATCTGCTCGGTCACCTTCATGGTGCCGATCTCGGCGGCGATGGAGGAGGTGACGCGCGCCGCCACCATCAGCCCGCCCAGAACCGGGCCAAGCTCGCGCACCATCCCGATCGCGGTGATGGAGGGAACCGCCGCCTCGGCGCCGTAACGCGCGCCGCCGGCATAGATCTGAAGCGCCAGCGCCCCCCCGGTGAACAGCGCGGTCAACCCCACCACGGGCAGGCTGAACCAGCCGATCTGCAGCATGGCCATCAGGAATTCGCGCGGATAGAAGGGCGGGCGGACCGTGTGGCTGACGACGCGGGCGGCAAAGATCGCCACGCTGCCGATCCCGGCCAGAAGGCGCAGCACGGCCCGGCCAAGCGCCGCGAGGGGCTGTGTCAGGATCATGCGCCCTGTCCCGAATACGTCCGCAGATAGCGGGGTCCAAGCGCGGTCATCACCTCGTATCCGATGGTGCCGGCGATATCGGCCAGATCGTCCACGCGCTGATGCGGGCCGAGGATGTCCAGCGTGTCCGGCACCGATTCGAGATGCGAGACATCGACCGTGATCAGATCCATCGACACGCGCCCGATCAGCGGGCAGGGCACGTCGCCCGCCCAGAGCGTCGCCTGCCCCGACAGGGCGCGGAACAGCCCATCGGCATATCCGGCCGAAAGCGTCGCAACGAGGGTCGGCCCCTCGGCCTGCCATGTGCCGCCATAGCCCACGATCTCCCCCTCCGCGACCTCGCGCAGTTGGATCACCGGCAGGGAAAGGCGCAGGGCGGGCAGACCGGCCGCGAAGGGCCGCGCGCCATGAAGGCCGATGCCCGGACGGGTCAGGTCGAAATGGAACCGCTCGCCCAGAAGGATGCCGCCCGTCGCCGAGAGCGAGCGCGGCACGCCGCAGCCATCGGTCATCGCGTGGAAGGCGCCCAGCTGTTCGTCGTTCATCGGGTGGTCCGGCTCGTCGGCGCAGCACAGATGCGACATGATGAGTTCGGGGCCAAGCTCCAGCACCATGGGGGCCACGGCCTCCCATTCGGACATCTCGAGGCCGAGCCGGTTCATCCCGGTATCGAGTTGGATGCCGAAGGGATGGCCGGGCAGGCCCTCCGCATGGCGCATGATCTGCTCGATCGAGTTCAGCATGGGCGTCAAGTCGAGATCGCGGATCAGCCGCGCATCGCCCGGCATGTGCCCCGACAGGACGTTGATCTGCGGGCCGGGGCCGAGGGCGTCGCGCACGGTGATCGCCTCTTCGGCCAAGGCGACGAAGAAGCGCCGCGCCCCCGCGCGGGCCAAGGCCGCCGCGACGGGTCCGGCCCCGCAGCCATAGGCATCCGCCTTCACGACGGCGCCGGTCTGGGTTCCGGGTGCGGACATGCTGTCCAGCCTGCGCCAGTTGGCGGCGATGGCATCAAGATCGATGGAAAGACGTGCTGTGGCCATGATGCTGTTTCCGCAGTCGCAGGGGGAAGGTCAAGGGCAAAGGCGGGTGCGGCCGGTCACAGGCGCTTCAGCGCTCGTCGCCGGACTGGGTCGCCAGCCATGCGATCACCGGCTCGCGCACACTGTCGTGATCCAGCATCGCCGCGTCGATCACGGCGCGCAGACCGGCAAGGTCGATCCGGCGCAGCAGCGTCTTGACCGGCCCGATGGAGGCGGGGCGCATCGACAGCGTGCGGATGCCCATGGCGGCGAAGCACATCGCCTCGATCGGGCGGCCCGCATCCTCGCCGCAGAAGGAGAGAGGCACGCCATGTTCCTCGCAGCGGGCGACGATGCGGCGCACGAATTCGAGGAAGGCCGCCGAGAGCGTGTCGTAGCGGCGGCGCACGCGCTCGTTCTCGCGGTCGGCGGCAAAGAAGAACTGCTTCAGATCGTTCCCACCGATGGAGATGAAATCCACATCGCGGAAGAAATGATCGGGCGCGAAGGCCAGCGCCGGGGTTTCCAGCATGGTGCCGATGCGCAGCCCTTCGGGAACGGGATGGCCGAGGGCGCGCTCCCGCTCCATCTCGCGCAGCAAAAGCGCGCGGGCCTCGCGGTATTCCGACCCCTCGGCGATGAAGGGGAACATCACCGACATCGGCCGCGTGCCATGCGCCCGGATCAGCGCCTGAAGCTGCATCCGCAGCACGCCCGGTTTGTCGAGGCCCACGCGGATCGCGCGCCAGCCCATCGCGGGGTTCGGCTCATCCTGCGGCTTCATATAGGGCAGAACCTTGTCCGACCCGATGTCGAGGGTGCGGAACGTGACCGTGCGGCCCTTTGCGGCATCCAGAACGCGCGTGTAGATGCGCGCCAGTTCCGCCCGCTTCGGCATCTGGTTGCGGATCAGAAACTGCAACTCGGTCCGGAACAGGCCCACGCTTTCGGCGCCGGAATGTTCGAGCGAGGGCAGGTCCGCCATCAGACCCGCATTCATGTGCAGCGCCGTGACCGTGCCGCATCGGGATTGCGCCGGAAGCTGCCGCAGCGAGGCATACCGTTCCTGCGCCTGTGCCTGCATCGCCATCTTGTCGCGAAAGGCCCTTGTGATCGTTTCCTCAGGGCGCAGATGGGCCAGACCCTGATCACCGTCCACCAAGATCGGATCACCGTTCAGTGCTTCGGCCGTGATATTGGCCGCGTGGATCACCAGCGGAATGGCCAGCGCGCGCGCCACCACCGCGGCATGGCTGCCGACTGAGCCTTCCTCCAGCACGATGCCGCGCAGCTTGCGCCCGTAATCCAGAAGCTCCGCCGGGCCGATGTTGCGCGCGACTAGCACGGGATCGGGCGGCATCTCGGCGCCGGTGTCGCGGCCCTGACCCGTCAGGATGCGCAGCAGGCGGTTCGCCAGATCGTCCAGATCGTGCAGACGGTCGCGCAGATAGGCGTCGGGCACCGCCTCCATCCGGGCGCGGGCGGCGGATTGTTCCTTCTGAACCGCCGCTTCGGCCGACAGGCCGCGGGTGATGTCCTCCTCCATGCGGCGCAGCCAGCCGCGGGAATTGGCGAACATGCGGTAGGCTTCCAGAACCTGCCGCTGCTCCT
Source organism: Falsirhodobacter algicola (assembly GCF_018279165.1). Classification (GTDB taxonomy): domain Bacteria; phylum Pseudomonadota; class Alphaproteobacteria; order Rhodobacterales; family Rhodobacteraceae; genus Falsirhodobacter; species Falsirhodobacter algicola. Next base: position 94,117 of record NZ_CP047289.1, read on the forward strand.
TGTCCAGCGAGGCGAGCGAGAGAAGATCGTCCACCGACACGCGCAGTTTGGCGACGGCGGCGCGGATGCGCTCGATCTCGGTCAGGGGATCGTCGGCGACGGGGTTGGTGACGACGACCCGCGGCTCATGCAGCCAGACGCAGCCCTCGGCCGCGCCCTCTTGGCCGATGCTGCCGCGGAACAGGACGGGATGGGTGTGCTTGGGGGCCACGCCGTCATCGCCGTTGAAGGCGCCAAGCTCGGCCATCTCGGCCAGAACCATGGCGACGACCTCGAGGGCGTCCACCTCGTCCTCGGCATAGGTGCGGGCGGTCTTGGACTGCACGACAAGCACGCCCAGCCGTTCGCCAACCCGCTGGATCGGCACGCCGAGAAAGGCCGAATAGGCCTCCTCGCCGGTTTCGGGCATGTAGCGGAAGCCCTTGGCGGCGGGGGCGTTCGCGGTCTTGAGGGGTTTGCCCGTCCGCGCCACCTGACCGACCAGACCTTCGCCGAGTTTCAGGCGGGTCTGGTGCACGGCCTCGGGCTTCAGCCCTTCGGTGGAGCACAGCTCCAGCGTTTCGCGGTCGCGGAAGAGGTAGATCGAGCACACCTCCGACCGCATCGAATCCGCGATCAGGTGGGTGATGCGGTCCAGACGGTCCTGCCCTTGGCCGGGCAGGGCCAGACTGTCGCGCAGGCGGCGCAGAAGTCGGCGGCTGTCACTGTCGCTGCGTTCCGGCACGTTGCCCCCCGGTGGGCCTGCTCAGGCCTTCTCCAACTCGAATGCATCATGGAGCGCCTGAACGGCAAGTTCCATATATTTCCGGTCGATCAGGACCGAAATCTTGATCTCGGAGGTGGAGATGACCTTGATGTTGATCCCGTCGGCCGACAGCGCCCGGAACATCCGCGCCGCGACGCCCGCATGGGACCGCATGCCGATCCCGACGACCGAGACCTTGGCCACGTCTTCGTCGATGATCAGCTCGTCATACTTGATCAGGTCCTTGGCCTGCGCCTCTTCCAGCGCCTTCTTGGCCCGCGCGACCTGATTGATCGGGCAGGAGAAGGTCATGTCCGTGACGGCGCCGGGATGGGCCTCGTCGTAATCCTTCTCGGAGATGTTCTGGACGATCATGTCCACGTTGATCCCCGCATCGGCCAGCGGCCCGAAGATGCCGGAGGCGACGCCCGGGCGGTCTTCGATCGTGAACAGCGTGATCTTCGCCTCTTCGCGCGAATAGGCGACGCCCGAAACTACTTTCGATTCCATGATATCATCCTCGTCGCAGACCAGCGTTCCAGAAGTCTCATCCGTGTCCTCGAAGGAGGACAGCACCCGCAGCTTCACCTTGTAGCGCATCGCCAGTTCCACCGAACGGGTCTGCAGCACTTTGGCACCAAGGCTCGCCAGTTCCAGCATCTCCTCGAAGGCGATGCGGTCCAGCTTCTTGGCCTTGGAGGTGATGCGCGGATCGGTCGTGTAGATGCCGTCGACATCGGTGTAGATGTCGCAGCGTTCGGCCGCGAAGGCCGCGGCGAAGGCCACCGCCGTCGTATCCGAACCGCCCCGGCCCAGCGTGGTGATCCGCCCCTCGGGCGAGACGCCCTGGAAGCCGGCGACCACCGCGACCTTGAAGCCTTCGGCAAATTTGGCGTCGATATTTTCGCGCGGGATGTCCACGAAACGGGCCGAGGAATGGGCGGAGGTGGTGTTGATCGGCACCTGCCAGCCCTGCCACGACCGGGCGGGCACATCCATTTCCTGCAGCGTCAGGGCCATCAGCCCCGCCGTGACGTTTTCCCCCGAGGCGACGACGGCGTCGTATTCGCGCGCATCGAACAGCGGCGAGGTCTGTTCGACCCAGCCCACGAGCTCATTCGTCTTGCCCGACATGGCGGAGACGATGACGATGACGTCGTATCCGCGTTCCACCTCTTTCTTGACCTTCTCGGCCGCATTCTTGATGCGGGCGAGATCGGCCACCGAGGTGCCCCCGAATTTCATGACGAGAAGTGGCATGGTCCCCCCTCTGCCGGACATACGCCGCACCCCATATCCCCCTGTTTCGCCAAGGGCAAGCATCCGCAGCACCCGATCGCTCAGGACAGGTAATGATCCTCGGCCTGCGGGGGCGGCGGTGCGGGGCGGCCCAGATGCGGCGCAAGGCTGATTTCGGCGGTGCGGCAGATGGCGTCCAAGGGCAGGGCGTTGTCGGTGCGGGCGAAGGGTTCGACCAATTCCTCGGTCACTTCGGCCAGCCCCATGAACACATAGGCGATGGTCGCGGCGAAGACCGGCGTCATCCAGCCGGCCGGTTCGATCAGCGACAGCGGCACCAGCAGGCAATAGATCCATGTGGTGCGGTAGATCAGCAGCGAATAGGCGAAGGGCAGGGGCGTCAGCGCGATCTTTTCGCAGCCGGTCTGGTGATGGGCCATATGGCCGAGCCGCTCGCTCAGGGCGCGGCGGGCGATGGGGTCGGGAATCGCGGCGATGCGCTGGGCCATGCGGTCCAAGACGGCGCAGGGCGGATGGGGGGCCTCGGCCAGATCGGCATCGGGGCCGAGCGCCGCCAGCGCCGCCGCATCGGGCGGGATCTGGCGCAGGAACAGGCGCAGCAGATGCATATGCCCCTCGGCCAGCGCGATCAGCCGCCGGTCGCCCCCGGCCATCACCTCCACCTCGCGGGCGAAGGCGCGGATCTCGGCCAGCAGCAGCCCGATCAGGGTCCGCGCCTCCCACCAGCGGTTGTAGGCGGCGTTGTTGCGGAACCCGAGGAACAGCGACAGCGCGACCCCGAACGCGCCGAAGGCGGCGGCGGTCGGGTGCTGAAGGGGCGTGACCCAGCGGTCGAAGCCCATTTCCGCCAGCGCCGCCGCCGCGACCACCGCGACCCGCCACCAGATCCGGGGCAGGATCGCCCCCCGGACCGCGAAGAGCACATCATGCGGGCGGGGGCGGCGGCGGGTGATCATGCTAGACCGCGCGCCAGCCGATATCGCGCCGTGCAAAGCCCTCGGGCCAGTCGATCGCATCCACCATGCGGTAGGCGTCGGCCTGCGCCTCGGCCAGCGTCGCGCCGCGGGCGGTGACGTTCAGAACCCGCCCCCCCACGGCCACGATGCGGCCGTCCTTCTGCGCGGTGCCCGCATGGAACACCATCTGGCGGCTCGTCTCCTCCAGCGCGTCGAGGCCGCGGATCTCGCTGCCCTTCTCGTAGGTGCCGGGATAGCCGCGCGCGGCCATCACCACCGTCAGCGCGTGATCGTCGGCCCAGTTCACCTGCGCCTCGGCCAGCGTGCCATCGGCGCAAGCCAGCATCAGATCGAGCGCCTGCGCGCCAAGGCGCATCATCAGCACCTGCGCCTCGGGATCGCCGAAGCGGGCATTGTATTCCACGAGGCGCGGCACGCCGTCCTTGATCATCAGCCCGGCATAGATCACGCCCTGATAGGGGGTGCCGCGCCGCGCCAGTTCGCGCATGCAGGGGATCACGATCCCGTCCAGCGCGCGCTGGGCCACCGCGCCCTCCAGCACCGGGGCGGGGGAATAGGCGCCCATGCCGCCGGTATTGGGACCGGCATCGCCGTCGAAGGCGCGCTTGTGATCCTGCGCGGTGCCGATGGGCAGGCAGGTCGTCCCATCCGTCAGGATGAAGTAGGAGGCCTCTTCGCCCTCCATGAACTCTTCGATCACGACCTCGGCCCCGGCGGCACCGAATTCGCCGCCGAACATGTCGTCGATCGCGGCCAGCGCCTCATCCTCGGTCAGGGCGACGATCACGCCCTTGCCGGCGGCCAGACCATCGGCCTTCACCACGATCGGGGCCCCTTGCGCGCGGATATAGGCGCGGGCGGGCTCGGCCTCGGTGAAGCGGGCATAGGCGGCGGTGTCGGCCCCGGCGGCGTCGCACAACTCCTTGGTGAAGGCCTTGGAGGCCTCGATCCGGGCGGCGGCGGCCGAGGGGCCGAAGGTCAGGATACCGGCGGCGCGCGTGGCATCGGCCACACCGGCGGCCAGCGGGGCCTCGGGGCCGACGATCACGAAATCGATCGTATTGGCCGAACAGAACTCCACCACCGCGGCGCCGTCCATGATGTCGAGCGCGGCACATTCGGCCAGCGCCGCGATCCCGGCATTGCCCGGCGCGACGATCAGCCGGTCGCATCGTGGGTTCTGCTTCACCGCCCAAGCGAGCGCATGTTCCCGCCCGCCGCTGCCCAGAATAAGGATGTTCATCGCGCCCCCGCTTGGCCTTTTCGCGCGTCCGTTCTAGGGTCGCACCCATTGAACCGCAAGAAGGCCATCATGGATCTGTTCGAAGCGCCCGACGATAACGCCCATGATTTCACCGTATCCGAGCTGTCGGGTGCGGTGAAGCGCGTGATCGAAGGCGAATTCGGTCAGGTCCGCGTCCGGGGGGAGATCGGCCGCGTCTCGCGTCCGGCCTCGGGGCATCTCTATTACGATCTGAAGGACGACCGTTCGGTCATCGCCGCGATCACATGGAAGGGGCAGGCCGCGCGCCTTGCCGTCCGCCCCGAAGAGGGGATGGAGGTGATCGCGACCGGCCGGATGACCACCTTTCCCGGCCAGTCGAAATATCAGCTGATCGTGGACGACATCCGCCCCGCCGGGGCGGGTGCGCTGATGGCCATGCTGGAAAAGCGCCGCAAGGCGCTGGCCGCCGAGGGGCTGTTCGACGCCGCGCGCAAGCGCCCGCTGCCGGCGCTGCCGGGGGTGATCGGGGTCGTCACCTCGCCCTCGGGGGCGGTGATCCGCGACATCCTGCACCGGCTGCGCGATCGGTTTCCCCGCCATGTGCTGATCTGGCCCGTCGCCGTGCAGGGCGAACGGTGCGCCGCCGAGGTGGCCGCCGCGATCCGGGGCTTCAACGCGCTGCCCGCAGGCGGGCCGATCCCGCGCCCGGATCTGCTGATCGTGGCGCGCGGCGGCGGCAGCCTCGAGGATCTGTGGGGCTTCAACGAAGAGATCGTGGTGCGTGCGGCGGCCGAAAGCGTCATCCCCCTCATCTCGGCCGTGGGGCATGAGACGGACACCACGCTGATCGACCATGCCGCCGATCACCGCGCCCCGACGCCCACGGCGGCGGCCGAACGCGCCGTGCCGGTGCGGGTGGAGCTTTTGGCCGCGGTGGATGCGCGCGCGGCCAGCTTGTCGCGCTGCGTGGCGGCGGGATTCGTGAACCGGGCGCAGCGGCTGCGCGATCTGGCCCGCGCCTTGCCGCGGCCCGAGACGCTGACGCAGACGGCGGCGCAGCGGCACGATTTGTGGGCGGGGCGGCTGGACGGCGCGCTGGGCGTCGGGGTCAGTGCCCGCCGCGCGCGGCTGACGGAACTCTCGGTGCATCTGCGCCCCCGGCTCTTGGCGGATCTGGCGGCCCGCGGGCGGGAGCGGCTGGACGGGCGGCTGCGCGCCCTCGAGACCTGCACCCGGCGCGGTCAGGAACGCGCCCGCGAGCGGCTGGCCGCCCAGCGGCTGACCCTGCGCGGCACCGAGCGGGAGATCGCGCGGGGCCGTCAGGCGCTGTCGGCGCTGGAGGCGCGGCTGAACGCGGCGCCCGCCCTGCGGCTGCGCGCCCTGTCCGAACGGCTGGAGGGGGTGGACCGTCTGCGCCAGACCCTCGGCTATCACGAGACGCTGGCCCGCGGCTATGCGGTGATTCGCGGCGACGGAGAGGTCGTGACCAGCCGCGCCGCCGCCGAACAGGCGCAGGTGCTGGAGGCGCAGTTCCACGATGGCCGCGTCGTGCTGGGCGGCAAGCCCAAGCGTCCGCGCCGCCCGCCGCCGCAGCAGGGCCTTCTGGATCTGTGATCTAGACGCCGACCTCGGGGCCGGGGCAGTGCAGCGGCTCGGTGGCGCGGGTCACCTCGGACAGGCCGCCGCCATCGGGGTGATTCATGTAACGGGCCGCCAGCCCGCCGCCATCTTCCCAGAAGGTCCAGCATTGCGGCTCTTCGCCGTCATAGGCGAAACAGATCTGATCGTCCTGCGGATACCAGCGGCCATATTGGCATTCGTCGCCCTCGAACGCCCAGACGACGCGGCGGCCCGGCAGATAGCGTTCGGTGCCGAAGGTCTGCCCGCCCAAGGCATAGGACAGGGTGCGGCCGGTGGCGAAACGCTCGAACTCGGCGGCGCTGAGGGGCGCTTGGGCGAATGCGGGGGCGGCAAGGCCCACCAGCAGCAGGGCCTGAATCATCGCGCGCATGGTCATCTCCTTCGGCTTGGCCGCAATGTGACAGGAAGCGCGCGGCAGGGAAAGCGGCGCGCGGGGCGGCGGGCGGGACGTTGCCACCGGACGCCAAAGCGCATAGGTGAAGGGGGAAATCCCAACCGATGCGAGGCCCCGATGCCATCCTTCTTCAGCAAATTGCGCGCGCGGATGACTCGGTCCTCGGACAAGCTGGGCGAGGCGATCGACACCGTGGTGGCCCCGCCCGCCATCGAGGAGACGCCCCCCCCGGCGCCGTCCGCCGAGGCGCCGCACACGCCCCCCGCACCTGCACCTGCACCTGCACCGTCCAAGCCCGGCCTTCTGGGCCGCCTGATGGGCCGGGAGGAGCCGCGCCGCGAATTCGACGATGCCATGCTCGAAGGGCTGGAGGAGGTTCTGATCGCCGCCGATATGGGGGTGGAGACATCGCTGCGCGTGGCGGCCAACATCGCCGAAGGCCGGTTCGGACGCCGCGTTTCCCCGACCGAAATCCGCGAGGCGCTGGCGGCCGAGGTCGCGCGCATCCTCGAACCCGTGGCCCGGCCCATGCCGCTTTTGCCGCAGCGTCCGCAGGTGGTGCTGGTCGTGGGGGTCAACGGATCGGGCAAGACCACGACGATCGGCAAGCTGGCCAGCCAGTTCCGCGCCGCCGGCAAGACGGTGGTGATCGCCGCGGGCGACACCTTCCGCGCCGCGGCGGTGGAGCAGCTTCAGGTCTGGGGCCAGCGCGCGGGTGTGCCGGTGATGACCGCGCCCGAAGGGTCGGACCCGGCCAGCCTTGCCTATGACGCGATGACCCGCGCCGAGGCGGAGGGGGCGGACCTTCTGATGATCGACACGGCGGGCCGTCTGCAGAACCGCGCCGACCTGATGGAGGAGCTGTCCAAGATCGTCCGCGTGATCCGCAAGAAGGACCCGAGCGCGCCGCACAACACGCTTCTGGTGCTGGATGCGACCACGGGCCAGAACGCGGTGGCGCAGGTGGAGATCTTCCGCCGCATCGCCGATGTCTCGGGCCTCGTTATGACCAAGCTGGACGGAACGGCGCGGGGCGGGGTGCTGGTGGCGCTGGCCGACAAGTTCGGCCTGCCGATCCACGCCATCGGCGTGGGTGAGCAGATCAACGATCTCTCCCCCTTCGACCCCGAGGACTTCGCCCGGGCATTGGTCGGCATCGACGGATGATCGCGTGGCTGGACGCGATTGCGGGCACCCAGATGGGGGCCCATGTCGCGATGGTTCTGGCGCTGGGTTCGGCCTTCGCCCATGCCTGTTTCGGCGCCCTGCAGAAGGGCCGCGCGGACCCATGGGTCAGCCGGGCCGCGATCGACATCTGGATGATCGCCTATACCCTGCCGCTGGCGCTGCTGGTGATGCCATGGCCGCAGGGCGGCGAATGGCTGATCCTCTTGGGGGCGGCGGGCATCCATTTCACCTACAAGGTCTTCATGGCCCGCGCGTACGAACGGGGGGCCTATACCGTCGTCTATCCGGTGGTGCGCGGCACGGGGCCGCTGGCGACGCTGGCCTTCGCCGCGATCCTGCTGGGCGAGCATTACACCCCGGTCCAGTGGTTGGGCGTTGCGATCCTGTCGGGTGCGATCCTGTGGCTGGCGCGGCTGAACCTGCGGGCGGCGCCGTTGAACCGCCCGGCGCTGATCGCGGCGCTGGGCTGGGCGGGGCTGACGGGGATCACGGTCGCGATCTACACCACCTACGATGCGTGGGGCATCCGGCTTTGGGAAAACCCCTTCGCCTTCGTGATCTGGTTCTTCCTCTTCACCTCGATCGACTTTCCGGTTCTGGTGACGTGGCGCCACCGGGCCGAGGGGCTTGGCCGCTGGGCGCGCCCGCTTCTGGCGCGGGGGGCGCTGGGTGCGCTGGTCGGCATCGTCAGCTTCGGCGGGGTGATGATCGGCACGCGCATCGGCAAGGTGGCCGAGGTGTCCTCGCTGCGCGAGACATCGACGCTCTTTGCCGCATTGATCGGATGGGTGGCCTTGGGCGAAAGATCGTCGGCGCCGCGCATCGTGCTGATGGCAGGAATCGCGGCGGGCGCGGTTCTGGTGCAACTGGGCTGAAAGGGACGACATGGAACGCCGGAAGATCAACCCGATGCTGAAGATGGTGCTGGAGGTCGGCCCCGTGGTGCTGTTCTTCGTGGCCTATCTGGCGCTGAAGGATCGCAGCTTCGTCCTTGGCGGAACCGAATACAGCGGCTTCATCGTGGCCACGGCGGGGTTCATCCCGCTTCTGGTGATCACGACGCTGATCCTGTGGCGGCTGACGGGGCATCTGTCGAAGATGCAGATCACGACGGTGGTGCTGGCGGTCGTGTTCGGCGGCCTGTCGGTCTGGCTGAACGACGAGCGGTTCTTCAAGATGAAGCCGACGCTGATCTACCTGATCTTCGGCAGCATCCTCGGGGTCGGGCTGCTGCGCGGGCAAAGCTATCTGCGGCTGGTGCTGGAGGAGGCGATCCCGCTGCGTCACGAGGGGTGGATGATCCTGACGCGCCGCATCTGCGCCTTCTTCTTCGGCCTCGCCATCGCGAACGAGGTGGTCTGGCGCATGTTCTCCACCGAGGTCTGGGTCAGCTTCAAGACCTTCGGGCTGACGGCGGCGCTGTTCCTGTTCTTCATGGGGCAGGGCAAGCTGCTTCAGACCTACGGCGAGAAGAAGTAAGGGGGGCCGCAGCCCCCCCCATCCTCAGCGTTTGCCGAAGAGGTGCTTTTGCGCCTCGCTGCCCTGAAGGCCGTTGCCGCGCAGATCCGCGCCGGCGGCATGACCCGCGACGAAGGCGGGGCGCTGCTCCAGTTCCGAGATCCAGCGGGCGAGGTTCGGCTTGTCGTCCAGCACCTGCTGCTGCTTCTCCCAGCCCTTCACCCACGGCCAGATCGCGCAATCGGCGATCGACAGGAAATCGCCGGCCACAAAGGGGCGGTCGGCCAGGCGGCGGTCCAGAACGCCGTAAAGACGCGCGACCTCGTTGCGGTAGCGGTCTTGGGCATAGGGCAGCACCTGCGGCGGCTCCATCGCGGGGGCGTAGATCAGGAAGTGATGCGCCTGTCCGGCCATCGGCCCGACGCCGCCCATCTGCCACATCAGCCACTGCTCCACCTCGATCCGGTCGCGCTCGGTGGTGCCGATCAGCTTGCCGGTCTTGCGGGCGAGGTATTGCAGGATGGCCCCGGATTCGAAGATCGACACCGGCGCGCCGTCCGGCCCGTCGGGATCGACGATCGCGGGCATCCGGTTGTTCGGCGCGATCTTCAGGAAATCGGGCGCGAACTGTTCGCCCTTGCCGATGTTCACCGGGCGAAGATCATAGGGCAGGCCCATCTCCTCCAGCGCGATGGTGATCTTCTGCCCGTTGGGCGTCGGCCAATAATGAAGCTCGATCATGGCATGTCCTTACCTTGCAGGCCCTGAAGGTAAGGCGAAGATGGCCCGGATGCCAGTGCTGCGCCCGCACAGGGGCTGTGCGGCCAAAGTGCGGACCAGCGCGGCGCCACATCGGTCGGCACCGCCGCGCGCAGAAGCGGCAGGGGCAGGGCGGCGGGCGTCAGCAGGAACCGGCGATAGAGGCGGAACATGCCCGGCCGCAGATATCCCGACCAATGGCAGATGCGCCGCTGCGGCGGGCGGGTCGGGATGCCCAGCCGATCCAGCGCCGCGCGGTGGCGCGGATCGTCGATCTGCACCGTCACCGTCCGCGGCCCCGAGGGCAGCGTGCTCACCGTCCGCCGCCCCGACAGCGGCGCCACCAGCGTCTCGAACAGCATGTCGTAGCCGTCATTCTCGCGGCTGGTGATGTTCAGCACCTCGGTTCCGGCCTCGGCCAGCGCGGTTTCGGCGGTGTCGCAGAATTCGGCCCCTTGCAGCAGGACCATGCGGGCGACGGCATGGCGCGGCAGATGGGGCAGGGCCGACAGCGCCACCCGCGCCCCGAGGCTGTGCGCCATGATCCCCACCGGCCCGTCGTGATGGCCGATCCGGCGGATCAGCGCGGCCAGCGCCCGGCCCGCCTTTTCGGCCCGCCGATGCGCCTGCCAGATCGTGCCCGACCCGTCCCATCCCAGCCCGATGCACAGGCCGGGGGCGCCGCGCCCCTCGTTCAGGCGGCGGGCCCAGCCCTGCGGGCCGAGGATCCCGGCATGGGGATCGTCATGCGGCTGATGGGGGGCATAGCGGTAGCCGTGGATCAGGATGGTGATCGGCGCATCCGAGGGCAGCCATGTCAGCGCTTCGGCCAGGGCCCCGGTGTCGCGCTCGACCGGAAGGCATCCCATGGCGTTGACGGCGATTGGCATCCCGAGCCTCGTTCCCGTTCCGACGCCCCGATCTGTCGCGCGGCAAGGCGAAAGGGGGGTGACACGAACGTGAAGGATTGACGAAAAGCGCCTCGGGGCCTAAGCCCCCGGATGTGGCGAAGGATTAAGACCGTAGCGCGGGCCACGATAAACAAGCCGCCGATGATGTGAGGGCGACGCCTCCGCGCCTTTGGCGACGGGGGCTTTTCTGTTCTGGAGGGTCTGACGATGGCCAACGACTGGAAACCGCGCACGAAGCTCGTGCATACCGGCAGCCGCCGCAGCCAGTACGGCGAGATGGCCGAGGCCATCTTCCTGACGCAGGGCTTCGTCTATGACACCGCCGAGGAGGCGGAGGCCCGGTTCGAGGGCATCGAGGGCGACGCCTTCATCTATGCCCGCTACGGCAACCCCACCACCCGCATGTTCGAAGAGCGGATCGCCGCGATCGAGGGGACGGAGGATGCCTTCGCCACCGCGTCGGGGATGGCGGCGGTGAACGGCGCGCTGATGGCGATCTGCAAGGCGGGGGACCGGATCGTGGCGGCGCGGGCGCTGTTCGGATCGTGCCTCTACATCCTCGAATCCATCCTTGGCCGCTATGGCGTGGAGATCGTGCTGGTGGACGGCACGGATCTCGATGCATGGCGCGCGGCGGTGACGCCGGGCACCCGCGCGGTGTTCTTCGAATCGATCTCCAACCCCACGCTGGAGGTGATCGACATCCGCGCCGTGGCCGAGATCGCCCATGCGGCGGGCGCGCTGGTGATCGTGGACAACGTGTTCGCGACGCCGATGTTCTCGAACGTCGTGGAACTGGGGGCGGATGTCGTCATCTATTCCACCACCAAGCATATCGACGGGCAGGGCCGGGCGCTGGGCGGGGTGATCTGCGGCACGCAGGATTTCGTGCGCGGCACGCTCGAACCCTATATGAAGCATACCGGCGGCTCCATGTCGCCGTTCAACGCGTGGATCATGCTGAACGGCATGGCGACGCTGGATCTGCGCTGCCGCGCCATGGCCGAAACGGCATGGACCATCGCCGGCGCGCTTCGGGGCGATGCGCGTCTGGCGCGGGTGATCCATCCGTTCCTCGACGATCATCCGCAGCAGGGGATCGCCAAGGCGCAGATGTCCGCGGGCGGCACGATGATCGCGTTCGAACTGGCCGCGGGCAAGGAGGCGGCGTTCCGCTTCCTCAACGCGCTGGAGATCGTGAAGCTGTCGAACAACCTCGGCGATGCGAAATCCATCGCCACCCATCCCGCCACCACCACCCATCAGCGCCTGCCGCAGGATCAGAAGGACATGCTGGGCATCAGCCCCGGCCTGATCCGCCTGTCCGTCGGGCTGGAGGATGCGGACGATCTGGTGGCCGACATCCGCCGCGCGCTGGACGCGATCTGACTTGGGACCGGGGCGCGGATGCCTTATGATGTCCGCGCCACACCCATGAAGGGGAGAGCCATGAACATGCGTCCCGAGATGCCGCCGACCCGCGCCGAGGCCGAGGCCGCGCTGGCCGTGCTGCGCGAATACACCGCCAGCGCCACAGGCGACGACCTTGCCGCGCTGCAGCTTCCGGCGATCCTGCGCGCCTATCCCGAGCTGAACCGCGCCTATCCCGAAGGCTTCACCGCCGATGCCGCCTACCGCGAGACGCTGCCGGACCTTCAGAACGGCCCGTCCAGCCTGATCGTCGGGGCGCAGGCGGTCATCCAGCATGTCGGCATCTCCAACTTCCGCCTTCCGATCCGCTACCGCCTGAAGGACGGCGGCGACATCGTGCTGGAGACATCGGTCACCGGCACCGTCAGCCTTGAGGCGGAGAAGAAGGGCATCAACATGAGCCGCATCATGCGGTCCTTCTATGTCCATGCCGAACGCGATTTCTCCATCGAGGTGGTCGAACACGCGCTGGACGATTACAAGCGCGACCTCGGCAGCTTCGATGCGCGCATCCAGATGCGCTTCTCCTTCCCGGCGCGGGTGCGCAGCCTGCGCTCGGGGCTGGAGGGGTGGCAGTATTACGACATCGCGCTGGAACTGGTGGACGTGGCGGGGCAGCGCAAGAAGATGCTGCATCTCGACTATGTCTATTCCTCGACCTGCCCCTGTTCGCTGGAACTGTCGGAACATGCCCGCCGCACGCGCGGTCAACTCGCCACGCCCCATTCGCAGCGTTCGGTCGCCCGCCTATCGGCAGAGATGACGGGAGAGCGTCTGTGGTTCGAGGATCTGATCGGGATCGCCCGCTCGGCCGTTCCGACGGAAACGCAGGTCATGGTCAAGCGCGAGGATGAACAGGCCTTTGCCGAGCTGAACGCCGCGAACCCGATCTTCGTCGAGGATGCCGCCCGGTCCTTCTGCGCCGCGCTGCAACGCGATCCGCGCGTCGGCGATTTCCGCGTCGTGGCCAGCCATCAGGAATCGCTGCATTCCCACGATGCCGTCTCGGTCCTGACCGAGGGGCCGACCTTCGCGCAGGCCAGCCTCGATCCGAAGCTCTTCTCGACGCTGTTCCACGTCGGATGACGATGCGGAACGGGGCGGCTTGACAGCGGGCGCGCGCCGGGTGAAGCCTCGGGTCGATATGATCGACTTGCGCCCCGTCGGATATGTGATCGGCCTTCTGGTTGTGGCCCTCGGGGCCATGATGCTGTTTCCGGCCATCTTCGACTGGTTCGCGGGCGACGACTGGACGATCTTCGTGCAGGTGTCGCTGCTGACGATGGTGACGGGCGGGCTGGTGGCGATCGGATGCGCCAATGGCCGGGGGCAGGGGCTGAACCTGCATCAGGTGTTCCTGCTGACGGTCGGGGTCTGGGTCGCGCTGCCGATGTTCGGGGCGCTGCCCTTCATGATCGGCGAAACGCACGCCACCTTCACCGACAGCTATTTCGAGGCAGTCTCGGGCGTGACCACCACCGGCGCCACGATGTTCACGGGCCTCGACGATCTGCCGGTGGGGATCAACCTTTGGCGGGGCATCCTGCACTGGCTCGGCGGGCTGGGGATCGTGATCGTCGCCATGCTGTTCCTGCCGGTGATGAAGGTCGGCGGGATGCAGTTCTTCAAGACCGAAGGCTTCGACACGCTGGGCAAGGTGATGCCCCGCGCGCTCGACATCTCCTCGGCGCTGATCCAGATCTACATCTGGATGACGGTGGCCTGCGGTCTCGTCTACAACATGCTGGGGATGAGCGGGTTCGACGCGCTGATGCATGCGCTCTCCACCGTCTCCACCGGGGGGTTCTCGTCCTACGACGCCTCGTTCGGGGTGTTCGCGGGGCCGCTGGAATATGCGGCGGTGGTGTTCATGCTGGCGGCGACGCTGCCCTTCATCCGCTATGTGCAGATCCTGCACGGGCAATACACGCCCATCTGGCGCGACCCGCAGGCCCGGGCCTATCTGCGCTGGAACGCCTATGCCATCGCGGCGATCACCCTCTATCAGACGGTGCGCCATGGCGGCGATTTCAGCGTGACGCTGCGCGAGACGACGTTCAACGTCGTCTCCGCCTTCAGCGGCACCGGGTTCACCAGCACGGATCTGTCGGCATGGGACGCCTTTCCCTTTGCCATCCTGATCGGGGTGGGGCTGATCGGCGGGTGCACCGCCTCCACCGGCTGCTCGGTGAAGGTGTTCCGCTACATCATCCTGTTCGAGGCGATCCGCGTGCAGATCCGCCGCATCTATTCGCCGAACGCCGTGCTGACCGTGCGCTATGACGGGCAGTTGGTAAAGCCCGACGTGCTGGATTCGGTGATCCTGTTCTTTGCGATGTTCCTGCTCAGCTTCGGGGTGATCGCGGTGCTCCTGTCGCTGACGGGGCTGGACGTGCGCGCCTCCATCACGGCGGCATGGACCTCGATCGCCAATGTCGGGCCGGTCTTCGGATCGTTCGTGGCGCCGTCGGGGGCGCTGGGGGCGTTCCCCATCTCGGCGAAATGGGTGATGATCCTCGGGATGCTGCTGGGCCGGTTGGAGCTTCTGACCGTCTTCGTGCTGTTCATGCCGCGGTTCTGGATGCGTTGACGCACCCGCCCGGCGCGCCTATGCAGTGGCGGACCGATGAGAGAGGCCGCCATGACCGTCACCACGCCCCCCCGCAGTTTCCAGGAGATCATCCTGCGCCTGATGGGCTATTGGGGATCGAGGGGGTGCGCGGTTCTGCAGCCCTACGACATGGAGGTGGGGGCCGGCACCTTCCACCCGGCGACGACGTTGCGCTCGCTCGGCTCGCGTCCTTGGGCGGCGGCCTATGTGCAACCCTCGCGCCGCCCGACCGATGGGCGCTATGGCGAAAACCCGAACCGGCTTCAACATTACTACCAGTATCAGGTGATCCTGAAACCTTCGCCGCCCGATCTTCAGGCGCTCTATCTCGGCTCGCTCGAGGCGATCGGGATCGACATGGCGCTGCACGACATCCGCTTCGTGGAGGATGACTGGGAATCCCCGACGCTGGGCGCGTGGGGTCTGGGCTGGGAAGTGTGGTGCGACGGGATGGAAGTGTCGCAGTTCACCTATTTCCAGCAGGTCGGCGGGCATGATTGCCGCCCCGTCTCGGGCGAGCTGACCTATGGGCTGGAGCGTTTGGCGATGTATGTGCTGGGCGTCGATCACGTCATGGACATGCCGTTCAACGACCCGGACAGCCCGACGCCGCTGACCTATGGCGATGTGTTCCGTCAGGCCGAACAGGAATACAGCCGCTGGAACTTCGACGTGGCCGATACCGACATGCTGCTGCGCCATTTCGAGGATGCGGAGGCCGAATGCGAACGCATCCTCTCCGCCCCCGACGAGGATGCGGCGGGGCGGCGGATCATCATGTCCCAGCCCGCCTACGATCAATGCATCAAGGCGAGCCATCTCTTCAACCTGATGGACGCGCGGGGCGTGATCTCCGTGACCGAGCGGCAGGCCTATATCGGGCGGGTGCGCGCGCTGGCCAAGCGCTGTGCCGATGCCTTCGTGGCGACCGACGCCGGCTCCTCCCACTGACGGAAACCTGACATGCCCGATCTTCTGCTCGAACTCTTCTCCGAGGAAATTCCCGCCCGCATGCAGGCCCGCGCCCGCGAGGATCTGAAGGCGCTGATCACCGACGGACTGGTGGAGGCGGGGCTGACCTATGCCTCGGCCGGGGTCTTCTCCACGCCGCGGCGTCTGGTCTTGACGGTGGAGGGGCTGACCGCCGAAAGCCCCACCACGCGCGAAGAGCGCAAGGGCCCGAAGGCCGACGCCCCCGAAAAGGCGCTGGCCGGGTTCCTGCGCGGCCTCGGCATCGCGGATGCGGCGCCGGTGATGGCGCTGGCGGGCCAGCCCTCGGGCGCGCATGTGCATCTGGACGGTGTCGTCGTAGAGGTGCGGGACGACAAGAAGGGGCAGGTCTTCTTCGCCCGCGTCACGAAGCCGGGCCGCCCTGCGGCCGAGATCGTGGCCGAGGTGGTGGAGCGGACGATCCGCACCTTCCCGTGGCCCAAATCCATGCGCTGGGGCGATGGGCAGCTGCGCTGGGTGCGCCCGCTGCATTCCATCCTGTGCCTTCTGACGACCGAGGCGGGCAGCGACATCGTTCCCGTCGCCGTCGATCATCTGACCGCCGGCAACACGACCGAAGGCCACCGCTTCATGGCGCCGGGCCGCTTCGCCGTCAGCTCGTTCGACGATTACCGCGCCAAGCTGCAACGCGCGCATGTGATCCTCGACAGCGCCGAGCGGGAGGCGATCATCTGGAACGACGCGACCACCGCCGCCTTCGCCCAAGGGATGGAGGTCGTGGAGGATAAGGGCCTTCTGGCCGAAGTCGCGGGCCTCGTGGAATGGCCGGTCGTGCTGATGGGCCGGATCGACGAGGCGTTCCTCGGCCTGCCGCCCGAAGTGCTCCAGACCTCCATGAAGGAGCATCAGAAGTTCTTCTCGGTGCGCGCGCCGTCCGGGCGGATCGAGCGTTTCGTGACGGTGGCGAACCGCACCACCGCCGATGACGGGGCAACGATCCTGAAGGGCAATCAGAAGGTTCTGTCGGCCCGCCTGTCCGATGCGCGCTTCTTCTGGGAGAACGACCTGCGCCGCGTGACGGCGGCGGGCCTCGAAGGCATGGGCGCGGGCCTTGCCTCCGTGACCTTCCACAACCGCCTCGGCAGTCAGGCCGCGCGGGTGGAGCGGATCGCCGCCTTGGCCGAAACGCTGGCGCCGCAGGTCGGGGCCGATGCCGCCGAGGCCGCCGCTGCCGCCCGCGTGGTGAAGGCCGATCTGCAATCGGACATGGTCGGCGAATTCCCCGAGCTTCAGGGCCTGATGGGCCGGTATTACGCCAAGGCGGCCGGTCTGTCCGATGCCGTGGCCGAGGCGTGCCAGTGGCATTATTCGCCCCTCGGGCCGGGGGATACGGTGCCGACCGCCCCGGTGACGGTCGCCGTGGCGCTGGCCGACAAGCTGGATACGCTGACTGGGTTCTGGTCCATCGACGAACGTCCGACGGGATCGAAGGACCCCTTCGCGCTGCGCCGCGCGGCGCTGGGCGTGATCCGGCTGATCCTCGGCAACGGGCTGCGCCTGCCGCTGGGCGATCTGTTGCGCGCCCGGCTGGAGGCGGCGCAGGCCGACGATCTCTTGGGCTTCTTCCACGACCGGCTGAAGGTCCATCTGCGCGATGCCGGGATCCGGCATGACGTGATCGACGCCTGCCTCGCGATGCCGGGCACGGACGATCTGGCGCTCTTGGTGGCGCGGGCCGAGGCGCTGGGCGGTTTCATCGCCTCCGAGGAGGGGACGAACCTCTTGCAGGGCTTCCGCCGCGCCAACAACATCCTGACGCAGGCCGAGGCGAAGGATGGGGTGGAATACTCCTTCGGGGCCGATCCGAAATTCGCCGAAAGCGATGCCGAGCGGGCGCTGTTCACCGCGCTCGACACGGCGGATGGCGTCTTGGCCCCGGCCATCGCCGCCGAGGATTTCGCCGCCGCCATGGCCGCACTGGCCGGTCTGCGCGCCCCGATCGATGCGTTCTTCGAGGCGGTTCAGGTCAATGCCGAGAACGCGATCATCCGGCGCAACCGCTTGAACCTGCTGCACCGCATCCGCGCCGCCTGCGCGCAAGTGGCCGACCTGACCAAGATCGCGGAATGACACGTTTCTGATCCGGCACGGAAACCTCGTACAACGCGAGGTTTTCGTTGCGGGATGTTGCAGATGGGGCGCTGGTACTACATGTATTTCGTAGTGCCTCGGTGAAAGCACCATCGCTGAGAAAAGTGTCACAGGTTAAAGTTGATTATATATGGACTTCGATCCCTTCGCGTTCACCCAAAGCATCAAGAAATTCGTTCAGGAAAAGCAGGTTGACGCTGCCGAGAGCCTGATAAGGGATACGGTCGATCGGGGGCATCTGGGCGCGAAGCATTATCGGATCCTGTTTGCCGAAAGCATTGTGAAGTCTTTCAAGGGCCAGAAGGAGCGGGTGCGCAAATACCTCGCATCGCGCAATTCCGACGATTACGAAGTCATCTCATGTGATCATTCGGCCATCGGTATGGTCGGCGAAGTTCCGGACGCGTTCACCCCGGATCTGGACGAGGGATCGTATTCGACGAAGTTCCGCACATCGCCGCTGACGATCGGGTTTCCGGACGACCGGATTCCGCCGGGCGATGCGGAGAAGTTCAAGAAGGCCGGCTTCGACAAGCCCGCCGCCACGATGCAGCGCGATGGCATGTTCGTTGCGCGCGATTGCCGGGTGTCCGCCCTTGGGGGCGATGACGCCACCGTCGTGAACAACGACGGCCATGTGTACGATTCGCGCGCATCGCGCGTTGCGAAGATCTCTCCGTCGGTTCTGGTGATGAAACCGCAAAGGAGCATTCCCGAAGCGTTCATCCTGCCGTTCCCGCATTCCTCGGCCAATTATTATCACGTCGTGTCGGAGATGATCTACGGCCTGCGTTTCGCGGACCGGATCGGTCCCACCGTTCCGATCGTCTACGATGCCGATCAATTCAATCTGCTGCCGATGATGTGCGCGGCGCTGAAGATCGACGAAAGCCGCCTCGTTCTGCGCGAGGATGTGGTCGATGCCCGCATTGGCACCGCCTATCTGCCGGACTCGCCGTCCTTCTATTGGAACTCCGAGATATACGCCTTTTTCCGCGCGGCCTGCGTTCCGATCGGGACGGGCAATGGGCCGCCGAGAAAGCTCTATATCTCGCGGCAGAAATCGAAGCGGTCCGCGATCTACGAAGTGCCCCTGCAAGAGAAACTGCAGGAACGCGGCTTCGACATCGTTCACGCCCAAGATCTGACCGTCGCCGAGCAGATCCGCATCTTCGCGGATGCGACCTGCGTCATCGCCCCCCATGGGGCCGGGCTGTCGAACATCCTGTATTCGAAGCCCGGGCTGAAGATCATCGAGATTTTCGACGACAACATGATCTCCCCCGATTTCTATCAGCGCAGCAAGTTCATCACGGACGATTATACCCCGGTGATCGCGGGCGCAGGCGTGCCCGATATGTGGGAACGGATCCGCCCGCTTCTGGACTGAGGCCCCCCGCGCCCGGCCCATTGGCGGGGGCGCGTGCAGCGGCTATGGTTGCGTCATGCAGATGACCCCCTCGCCGCAGGACCATGTCCGGATCACGCCCACCCAGTCGATCAGCGCCTTGGCGCATGGATGGCGCGCGAAGTGCCTTCAGCGGCTGATCCGCCTTGATGTGCCGGTGCCGCCCACGGTGGCGCTGCCCATCACCACGGTGCGCGCCATCGCGCAGGGGCAGGCGGTGGATTGCGCGCCGATCCTTGCGCAATTCGGCGCGAGCGCGCTTCTGTCCGTCCGGCCCAGCCCGCAGAACCCCGATTGGGGCGGGCCGAGCACGGTGCTCAACATCGGCATGAACGCCGCCCGCCATGCCGAACTGATCGTCACCCATGGCGCGGAAACGGCGGACCGGCTCTATCTGCGCTTCGTGCGGGCCTATGCGATCCATGTCGCGCGCCTCGATCCCGACATGTTCGACGGATCGAGCCTCGAGGATGCGCTGCGTGCCTATCGCGATCAGACCGACGAAGGATTTCCCGACGATCCCGCCCGCCAGCTGACCGAGGTCATGCGCTCCATGGCGCGGGCATGGGAGGGGACGAGCGCGCGGCTGCTGCGGCAGGCCAAGGGCGCACCGGAGGGGGCGGGCCTCGGCCTTTTGGTGCAGGAGATGGCGCAGGGCACGGGGCCGGGGCTGTCGGGGTCCGGCACCATTCAATTCGTGGACGGGCAGACGGGACAGCCGGGCATCCGCGGCGCCTTTCGCGTGCAGGGCGCCGCCCCTCAGCCCGAGGCGCCGATCGCGCTGACGCGCCGGTCCGACGCCCCGTCGTTGCAGGACAGCGCGCCGGAGATATTGGAAGCGCTGGTCCGCCATGGCGCGCGGTGCCGCGAACGCCTGCGCGAGGAGATGCAGATCGAGTTCACGGTGGCCGACGGGCATCTGTCGGTGCTGGATGCGGTGCGCGTCGTGCGCACTTCGCGGGCGGCGGTGCAGATCGCGGTCACGCTGGCCGATGACGGCGTGATCCCGCACGAGGAGGCGCTGCTGCGCATTCAGCCGCGCTCCTTGTCCGAAGTGCTGCACCCGCAGGTCGATCCCGGCGCGCCGCGCGACCGGGTGGTGCAGGGGATCGCCGCCTCGCCGGGGGCGGCGTCGGGGCGGATCGCCTTCACCTCGCTCGCGGCGCAGACCTTCGCCGCGCGGGGGGAGCCGTGCATCCTCGTCCGGCGCGAAACCACGCCCGAGGATATCCGCGGCATGCATTCGGCCGCGGCCGTGCTGACCGAACGCGGCGGCGTGACCAGCCATGCGGCGGTGATCGCGCGCGGCCTTGGCGTGCCCTGCGTCGTGGGGGCGGGGGATATGCGCCTCGATGTGCGCGAACGCCAGTTGACCGCGCCCGATGGCCGCGTCTTCGTCGAGGGGGACATCCTGACGGTGGACGGCTCTTCGGGCGAGGCGCTGGCCGGGGCGATGGCGATGGTGGCGCCGTCGCTGGACGGCAATGTGCGGCGGCTGCTCGGCTGGGCGGATGCGGCGCGCGACATCGGGGTGCGGGCCAATGCCGACACCCCCGCCGATGCCGAACTCGCCCGCGAATTCGACGCCGAGGGGATCGGCCTCTGCCGGACCGAGCACATGTTCTTCGAGGAGGACCGCCTGACCGTCATGCGCGAGATGATCTTCGCCGACAGTCCGACGGACCGCGCCGCCGTGCTGGCCCGCCTTCTGCCCATGCAGCGCGAGGATTTCCTGCGCCTGTTCGAGATCATGGAGGGGCGGCATGTCTGCATCCGCCTGCTGGACCCGCCGCTGCACGAATTCCTGCCCCATACCCGCGAGGGGCTGCGCTCCTTGGCGGAGGCGCTGGACCGCCCCCTGTCGGAGATCACCCGCCGGGCCGAGGCGCTGGCCGAGTTCAATCCGATGCTGGGGATGCGGGGCGTGCGCCTTGGCATCGCATGGCCCGAGATCTACGAAATGCAGGCCCGCGCCATCTTCGAGGCGACGCTGGATTGCGCCGCCCGCGGCATCACCGTGGTGCCGGAGATCATGGTCCCCCTCGTATCGGCCCGCAGAGAGTTGGAGCTGGTGCGCGCGCGCATCGATGCGGTGGCGGCGGCGGTGCGGGCGCGGCACGGGGGCAGCTTCGATTACCGCCTCGGCGCGATGGTCGAAACGCCGCGCGCGGCGCTGCGGGCCGGGGATCTGGCTGGCAACGCGGCCTTCTTGTCCTTCGGCACGAACGATCTGACGCAGATGACCTATGGGCTGTCGCGCGATGATGCGGGGCGTTTCATGGGCGCCTATCTGCAAAGCCGCGTCTTTCCCGAAGACCCGTTCCACGTCCTCGATGCCGATGGCGTGGGGGAGCTTTTGCTGATCGGCGCGGGGCGCGGGCGGGCCGCGCGGCCGGACCTGACGCTCGCGCTCTGCGGCGAACACGGGGGCGATCCCGACAGCATCGCATTCTGCCGCAAGGCGGGGTTCGACTATGTCTCCTGCTCGCCCTATCGGGTGCCGCTGGCGCGTCTTGCGGCGGCGCATCTGCGGCTGGCCGAGCGCGAAACCCCGCCCGGAGAACGGGACTGGCGCACCGGCGATCTGCGCCGCGCCGCGCCGCCCGCGGCCTGAATCCGCCCCTTCTGTGGACTTCTGCAGAAAAAACTGTTAATAGCGCGCCGTCATGCGCAAACCGGCAGATATTTCCGGGGGATGCGTGGCGGATGGGGCAGCGCAAAGAGGCGACATGCGGGTTTTCGGACTGGTACTGGGACTGGGGCTCGCATGGGCGGGGCTGGCATGGGCGAACACGGGCGGCACCACCGCGCCGACGGTCGCGGCGGGGCACTTCGCCTCGAACTATGTGGCGCCGGATGTCTCGCTTCCCGAAGGCCGTCTGCCGCTGGAACCGCATCTGCCGATCATCCGCTACGATGCGGCGTGGCTTGCCAGCCAGACGCCGGACGTGGCCCATGACGCCGATTGGAAATGCCTTGCCGAGGCCGTCTATTTCGAGGCGCGGGGCGAGACGCTGAAGGGCCAGTTCGCCGTGGCCGAGGTGATCTTGAACCGCGTTGATGCCAAGGATTATCCCGACACCGTCTGCGCCGTCGTCACGCAGGGCGAGGATGGGCCGGGCTGTCAGTTCTCCTTCATCTGCGATGGCAAGCCCGAGATCGTGACCGAAGAGGGCGCGTACGAACAGGCGGGCCAGATCGCCTCGTTGATGCTGGCGGGTGCGCCGCGCGGGCTGACGCTGGGCGCCACGCATTTCCACACGCGCGCCGTCAATCCGGGCTGGGCCTCGCGGCTGCCGAAGACGGCGACGATCGGCGGACACATCTTCTATCGCGAGTGAAACCGGCATAGGGTCGCGCGCATGAACGATCGTATCTTCCTGCGCGACCATGTGGTCGAAACCGATATCGGCGCCTTCGAGGTGGAGCGCGGCCGTCCGCAACGCCTGCGCTTTGCCGTGGAGGTGGAGGTGACGCGCGTCGCGGCGGGCGACGATGTCGATCTGATCCTGTCCTATGACCGCATCCTCGAGGCGATCGCGGACGAACTCGCGACCGCGCGCGTGGCCCTGCTGGAGACGCTGGCCGACGGGATCGCGGCGCGCCTTCTGGCCCATCCGCAGGCGCAGGCCGTGCATCTGGAGATCGAGAAGCCCGATCGCGGCCCCTTCGTGCTGGGCATCCGCGTCACGCGCCGCCGCGGCGAGGTGGAGGCCGCCGCCGAGGCCGCCACGCCCCCGCGGCTGGTGTGGCTGGGCGCGGGCGGCACGCCCGTGGCGGGCGCGGTGAACTGCGTCGCCGCCCCCCCCGCGCCCGAGGCCGCCGATCCTGCGGCGCGCCACCGGCTTGCGCTGCTGGCGCTCGATCAGGCGGCATGGCTTCGGATGGGGCCGGGGCGCACCGTCTCCGCCACCCGGACCGAGATGGATTGGGCGCTGCGTCAGGGGCTGGCGGTGATCTGGGCCCCGTCGAAGATGGTGCTGGATGCGGCCGACCCGCCCGCCGACACCTCGGCCGAAGGGCTGGCCCTGTGGCTCGCCCGGACGCTGCGCTGCACCGAGATCACGGCCCTTGAAACCTTTTCGGCGGAAAGCCGCATCGCCGTGGTGCCCGGCTGACTGGACACGGGCCGCACCGTGGGTAGAAGTGCGGCCATGACCTGTTTCCGCCCCATCGCCCAGACCGATCCCGCCCGACCGCGCGGCGCACTGACGCTTGCCGGCGGCTGGTGCTGGTTCGCCTTCGTGGAGGTGATCGAGCGCGGCCACCGCGAGGTGATCGCCGCCGCCGAACTGCCCGAGGATATGCGCGCGCGGCTGACCGCACAGCGCCCGGCGCTGCACGGCCTCGGCTGGGACATGCCGCGCATCATGGGCATCGTGAACGCAACGCCCGACAGCTTTTCCGATGGGGGCAGCTATGACCCCGTCGCGCAGGCCCGCGCGATCGCGGTCGATGCCGATCTTCTGGATATCGGCGGCGAGAGCACGCGCCCCGGCGCCGCCACCGTCCCGGTGGAGGAAGAGATCGCCCGCATCCGCCCGGTGATGGCCGCGTTGCAGGGCCTTTGCCCGCTGTCCATCGACACGCGCAAGGCCCCAGTGGCCGCCGCCTCGGGCGCGCAGATGGTGAACGACGTCTCGGCAATGCTGTACGATCCGGACATGGCCGCAACGGTTGCGCGCATGGGCGCCTCGGTCTGCCTGATGCATGCCCAAGGCGCGCCGGAGACGATGCAGGACGATCCGCGCTATGACGATGTGCTGCTGGATGTGTACGCCCATCTGGAGGAGCGGATCGCCGCGGCCGAGGCGGCGGGCATTCCCCGCGCGCGCATCGTGGTCGATCCGGGGATCGGTTTCGGCAAGACGCAGGCGCATAACCTCGCGCTGATCCGGGGGCTGTCGGCCTTTCACGGGCTGGGATGCCCGATCCTCCTCGGCGTGTCCCGCAAGGGCTTCATCGGGCGGATCGGCGCGGCCGAACGGCCGGCGGACCGGATGCCCGGCAGCGTGGCCGTAGGGCTGGCGGGCGTGGCGCAGGGGGCGCAGATTCTGCGCGTGCATGATGTGGGGGCGACGCGGCAGGCGCTGGCGCTCTGGATGGCCTCGACGAAAGGGACGATATGAACCGCAAGCTGTTCGGCACCGACGGGGTGCGCGGCACCGCCAACACCGCCCCCATGACGGCCGAGGTCGCGCTGCGCCTCGGCCTTGCGGCGGGCAAGTATTTCCAACGCAAATCGGCCTTGCCGCGCGTGGTGATCGGCAAGGACACGCGCCTGTCCGGCTATATGCTGGAAAACGCGCTGACGGCCGGGCTGACGGCGATGGGGATGAACGTGCTGCTGCTTGGCCCGGTGCCGACGCCGGCGGTGGGGTATCTCACGCGCTCCATGCGGGCGGATCTGGGGGTGATGATCTCCGCCAGCCACAACCCGCATCAGGATAACGGCATCAAGTTCTTCGGCCCCGACGGCTTCAAGCTGTCCGATGCCGCCGAAGCCGAGATCGAGGCGCTTCTGGGCACCGACATCCCGCTGGCCGATCCCGGTGCGATCGGGCGCGCCAAGCGGATCGAGGATGGGCGCGGGCGCTATCAGGAATACGCCAAGACGACCTTCCCGCAGGGGGTGCGGCTCGATGGGCTGAAGGTGGTGATCGACTGCGCCAACGGTGCAGCCTATCGCGCCGCGCCGGAGGTGCTGTGGGAGCTAGGCGCCGAGGTGATCCCCGTAGGCACCAGCCCGAACGGCAAGAACATCAACTTGCGTTGCGGCTCCACCCATCCCGAAGCGGCGGCCGAGGCGGTCGTGGCGCATGGCGCCGATGTCGGCATCACGCTGGACGGGGATGCGGACCGGGTGATGATCCTCGATCAGCAGGGCCGCGTGGCGGATGGCGATCAGATCATGGCGCTGCTGGCCGCCCGTTGGGCCGAAGAGGGGCGCCTGAAGGGCGGGGCGCTGGTTGCCACCGTCATGTCGAACCTTGGGCTGGAGCGGTTCCTGCAGGGGCGGGGCCTGCGTCTGGAACGCACCCCGGTGGGCGATCGCTATGTCGTGGAGCGGATGCGCGAGGGCGGCTTCAACCTCGGCGGCGAGCAGTCGGGCCATATCGTGATGACCGATCACACCACCACGGGCGATGGCCTCGTGGCCGGGTTGCAATTCCTTGCGGAAATGGCCCGGTCGGGGCGGGCGGCGTCGGAACTGACCCACAGTTTCGAAACGGTGCCCCAGATGCTGAAGAACGTTCGCTATGCCGCCGGGCAGGAACCGTTGGCCGCGCCGTCGGTGCAGGCGGCGATCGCGGCGGCCGAGGCGCGCCTGAACGGGCATGGCCGCCTTCTGATCCGCAAGTCGGGAACGGAGCCGCTGATCCGCGTCATGGCCGAGGCCGAGGATACCGATGTGCTGTCGCAGGTCGTGGACGGCATCGTGGAGGCGGTCAGCCAAGCGGCGGTCTAGGGAACCTTTGCCGCAAGGGCGTGTTTCCTTTGCGATGATGCGAAAGGAAGCGGACCGATGCAGGTTGAAACTCTTCTCGTCCTCGGTGCCGGACTGAGCCTTCTGGCGGCGGCGGCCTTCGTCTTCGGGCCGCGGCCGGCGCGGGCGAAGGCCGGGGCGGGACGCAAGTGAAAAGGGCGCCCGGTGGGGCGCCCTTTCGTCATCAGTTCCGCTCGCGGTCGACCATCTTGCCCTTGGAGATCCAAGGCATCATGCCGCGCAGCTTCTCGCCGACCTGTTCGATCTGGTGTTCGTCGTTCAGGCGGCGCGTGGCCTTGAAGAACGGCTGACCCACGGCGTTTTCCTGCATGAAATCGCGGACGAACTTGCCGGTCTGGATGTCCGTGAGGACCTCCTTCATGCGCTTCTTGGTTTCCTCGTAGGGCAGGATGCGCGGGCCCGACACGTATTCGCCGTATTCGGCCGTGTTTGAGATCGAGTAGTTCATGTTCGCGATGCCGCCTTCGTAGATCAGGTCCACGATCAGCTTCACCTCGTGCAGGCACTCGAAATAGGCCATCTCGGGTTCGTAACCGGCCTCGACCAGCGTCTCGAAGCCCATGCGGATCAGTTCCACGAGGCCGCCGCACAGCACGGCCTGCTCGCCGAAGAGGTCGGTTTCGCATTCTTGACGGAAGTTCGTCTCGATGATGCCCGAACGACCGCCGCCGATGGCGGAGCAGTAGGACAGACCGATTTCCATCGCGCGGCCCGAGGCGTCGTTATGCACGGCCACGAGGCACGGCACGCCGCCGCCTTTGGTGTATTCGCCGCGCACGGTGTGACCGGGGCCTTTGGGGGCCATCATCAGCACATCGACGCCCGGCTTCGGCTCGATCAGGCCGAAATGCACGTTCAGGCCATGGGCGAAGGCGATGGCGGCGCCTTCCTTCAGGTTATCATGGACGTATTTCTTGTACGTCTCGGCCTGCAGCTCGTCGGGCATGGTGAACATGATCAGGTCGCACCATGCGGCGGCCTCGGCGATGCCCATGACCTTCAGGCCTTCCGCTTCGGCCTTCTTGGCCGAGGGGGAGCCGTCGCGCAGCGCCACGACGAGGTTCTTCGCACCCGAATCGCGCAGGTTCAGCGCATGGGCGTGACCTTGGCTGCCGTAGCCGAGGATCGCGACCTTCTTGTCCTTGATCAGGTTGATGTCGCAATCGCGATCGTAATAGACGCGCATGATGTTCTCCGTCAGTATCGTGTCTGGGGTAGAATACCGATGATCGACGCGCCGTGCATTGCGATCTTTCCTTGAATCGCGCTGATTTCGATTTAATGATGTTCGAATGCGCCATTGAATGAAAACATCATGCTCGACGATACAGACCGCCGGCTGCTGCGGCATCTTCTGGGCGATCCCACGCTGTCCACGGGCGATCTGGCCGAACAGACGGGCGTGTCGGCGGCCACGGTCTGGCGCCGCTTGGAACGTCTGGCCGAGCAGGGGATCATCCGCGCGCAAGAAGCGGTGATCGATTGGCGCGCCCTTGGGTACGGGGTGGAGGTGTCGCTGCGCTTCACGCTCGACAAGACCGCGCCGCGCGCCTTCGACGATTTCATCGCCGCCGCCCGCAGCGTGCCCGAGGTTCTGGCGATCGAGACGTTTCTGGGCCGCGTCGATCTGCGGCTGAACGTGATCGCCCGCGACATGGCCCATTGGCAGGACATCTACCGGGACCGCATCCTGACGCTGCCGCATATTTCCGACATCGAGGCGCTGATGCTCGTCTCCACCCTCAAGAACGCGGAGGCGCTGCCGGTATGATCGCATTGGACGATACGGACCGCGCGCTGCTGCGGGCGCTGGCGCAGGATGCGACGCAATCGGCGGGGGCGCTGGGGCGGCGGCTCGGCCTGTCGCAGCCTGCGGCATGGCGGCGGGTGCGACGGCTGGAACAGGCGGGCATCCTTGCCGGGCGGCGCATCGTGGTGGATCGGGCGGCGCTGGGGTTCGGGGTGACGGTGTTCCTCGGAATTAAGCTGGCCACCAAGGGCCGCGTCAGCCTCGAGGATTTCGAGCGTGCGGCCATGGCCATCCCCGAGGTGCAGATCGTGCAGCATGTCCTTGGCATGTTCGACTACCGCCTGCGGGTCGTCGCGCGCGACATCGGCGATTTCGAACGGGTGCTGCGCCGCCGCATCATGACGCTTCCCGGCATCGGGCAGGTGGAGGCGAACGTTCTTCTGACCGAGGAACGTCTGCCCGGTCCGATCTGATGGCGGCGCTGATGCAGGGTAGCGCCCCACGGGAGGCATGGCACCTGTCCTCGCCTCTGATGCGGCGGGCGATCTATGCGCTGAAGGTGGCGCTGACGGTGGTTCTGACGCTGTTCGTCGCCTTCATGTTCAACCTCGATCACACCTATTGGGCGCTGATGACGGTGCCGCTGATCGTCCGCCCCGAGGCGGGAACGATGGTCTGGCGCAGCACGGCGCGGCTGGCGGGCACCTTCGCGGGCGGGCTTGCGGGCTGCGCGCTGGCGCTGTCCTTCGCGCAATCGCCGGTGCAGGCGATCGGTGGGCTTGCGCTCTTTCTGCTGCTCGTCGGCTATCTGACCCGGATGCAAAGCGGGATCGACGCCTATGGCTATGCCACCGGCGGGTTCACCGCGCTGGTCATCACGATCAGCGCCGCCACCGATCCGACGCTGGCATGGCCCCTGACGCTGGCCCGCCTGACCGAGACGATGATCCCGATCTTCTGCGGCTTCGTGGTGATGCTGGTCGTCTTTCCCCGCAGCGTGACGGACAATGCGGGCCGGTCGTTGCAGGCGGCGCGGGGGGTGCTGCTGGGCTTCACCGGGGATGTGCTGAAGGCCGATCACGCCCCGCCCTCCGCCCCCGAGCGGGAGGTGATGGTGGCCATCGGCGCAGCGCATACGGATCTGCGCTCGCTCGTCTATGAGCGCTCGCGCAAGGGGTGGCGGCGGCCGGGGATGGCGGATGTCGCCCATGCGATGGACCGCTTGACCGTGGCCGTGACCGCACTGCGCTTTGCCCAAGAGGATGCGCCCGGCGCCGCCGCCAGCCCCGTACGGGCCGAGCTCTTGACGCTGGTGGAGGCGCTGGCCGCCGCGCAGACCGCCGCCGAGCGGGTGGCTCTGGGCCAGCGCGCGGACCGGCTGACCGTCTTGCCCGAAGGCCCGCAGCCGATCCCGAAGGGCCGCCTTGCCGCCCCCGGCGATGTGGTGGCCCGCTGCCTTGCGCTGGTGGCGCTGCGCCTGCGCGAATTGGCATGGGCCGAGGCGCTTCTGGCCGATCCCGAAGGCACCGCGCCGCAGATCCCGGCGCGGCCGGCGCGCCGCCCCTCCATCCGCCGCTACCGCGACCATGTGGCGGCGCTGCAGAACGGGGCGCGCCCGGCGATCATGCTGATCCTGATGTCGATCGCATGGCTGGGCACGGGCTGGTCGGCGGGGTCGTCGATCGTGACCATCGTGCCTGCCCTGACGCTGCTGCTGCCGACGATCGTGCCGCGCGCGGTGCGGGTGAAGGCGGGGCAGGCGCTGACGCTGGGGCTGACGGCGGGCCTCGTGATCGGCCTTGCGCTGATGATGGCGCTCAATCACGTCGAGGGGTTCGTGGCGCTTGCGCTGCTGCTGGGGGCCGCCGTCTTCGTCATCTTCTTTCTGGCCGGAGAGTTGCAGCTTCTGCCGCTGGCGATCGGCAGCATGATCATGATCTCGGTCGGGCTGCAATTTTCGAACACGCCCAACTTCGATCCGCTGACGCTGTTCAACGCGGCGGCGGGGCTGTTCTTGTTGCCGCCCTGTTTCATCGCGGCGCTGACCATCCTCTTCCCCGAGGATCGGGGCTGGCTGCGCAGCCATCTGCGGCGCGGCACGACGCGCCTGATGACTCGCGCCGCAACCGCCCGCAGCGACAGCCATGACGATGGTCTGGACGAGATGATCGACATGTTCACCGATTATGGGCCGGGCCTGTCCACCGATCTGCCGCAGGATGCCGCCCTGATCCGCCGCGCGCGGGGCGCGCTGGTGGCGAGCCTCTGCTGCCACGATCTGCGGCGGCAAGAGGCCTCGATGCCCGCAGGCATCGCCCGCCACGGCCCGGCGCTGCGCGCGGCGGCATGGGCGGCGGTGCGGGGGCGCGGGGTGCCGGACGCGCCCTTTGCCAGCCTTGCGGCCGCGCTCGGCCCCGTCCCGGACGACGCGACCCGCCGCTATGCCGAGATTGCCGAACTGCTGCGCAGCATCATATCGCGCCATATCCTGTCCCCAAACCCCAAGGAGGGCCCATGAAAAGCGAGATCGCCATTCTCGGGCTCTATGTGCCGGGGCTGCTGTTCTGCGCCGTCGTGGCGTCGGCGCTGTGGTTCCTCGTGGACGCGCTGATGCTGCGGATGGCGGCATGGCAATGGTTCTGGCATCCGCCGCTGGCGCGGCTTGCGCTCTATTTCCTTCTTCTGGCGCTTGCCGTCGCCCTCGTTCCGGAACTGTAGAATGATCTTCATCCGCCTCGTCCTGACCGCCGTGATCGCCATCGCCGCCGTGTTCTGCGGCCTCTATGTCTGGGATCAGGTGTTCCGCGACCCGTGGACGCGCGATGCGCATGTGCGGGCGAACCTCGTGCGCGTGGCGCCGCAGGTCTCGGGCGCGGTGACGGAGGTGCCGGTGGCCAACAACGCCTCGGTGCAGGCCGGCGATCTTCTGTTCCGCATTGACGATGCCAGCTACCGCCTTGCCCTTGCGCAGGCCGAGGCGAACCTTGCCAATGCCAAAGCGACCGCCGCCAATGCCCGCCAGCAGGCCGACCGGCTGAAGCAGATCCAAGACCGCGAGGCGCTGGCCGTCGCCGCCGTCAATCTGGAGGAGGCGGAGCTTCAGGCCGATGCCGCCGATGCCGATGTGAAGGCCGCCGAGGCGCAGCTTAGCAAGGCGCAGCTCGATCTTTCGCGCTGCGAGGTCCGTGCGCCGGTGGCGGGGCAGGTGACGAACCTCGGGATCCATATCGGCGATTACGCCAGCACCGGCACCGCCGCGATGACGCTGATCGACACCGGCAGCTTCCGCGTCGATGCCTTCTTCATGGAAACGCAGATCGACCGGATCGCGGTGGGCGATGCGGCCCGCATCCGCCTGATGGCGAATGGCGAGGAACTGACAGGCACGGTGACGGGCATCGCCTCGGGGATTTCTTATGCGCAGGACACGTCCAGCTCGCTCTTGCAGGCGCCGGAGCCGTCGTTCCAATGGATCCGGCTGGCGCAGCGCATCCCGGTGGAGATCGCGCTGACCTCGCAGCCGGCGCGCATCGGGCTGGCGAACGGATTGACGGTGACGGCCCGCGTCGCCGCCGAGGACTGAGGCTTGCGCGGGGGTTGGGCTGTGCCCACATCGGTGCCATGCCCGATCCCGTCTGCCCCTTGTGTCTGCGGCCGATTCCGCCGGATGTGCCGCAAAGCCTGCACCACCTCGTTCCCAAGCTGAAGGGCGGGGCCAAGGGGCCGACCGTGCTGCTGCATCATCAATGTCACAAGGAAATCCACGCCGTCCTGACCGAGGCGGAATTGGCGCGGGAGTTCAACACCCTCGAGGCGCTGCGCGCCCATCCGCGCCTACGCCGCTTTGCCGATTGGATCGCGAAGCGGCCGCCGGGGTTCCTGTCGCGGACCCCCGGCGGCACGCGCAAACGTTAGACCGTCAGCACGGCGCCGGAATCGACGCGGTAATTGGCGCCGTTCACGAAGCTGGCCTGCTGCGAGCAAAGGAACACGATCACGGCCGCGACCTCTTCGGCCTCGCCGCGGCGGTTCAGGGCCATGCCGGGGCGGTTCTCCTTCAGGAAGGACTCGATCGCCTCCTCGAAGCTTTCGCCGCGTTCCTCGGCTCGGTTGCGCATCATGGCATCCGTCATCGGCGATGCGATGAAGGCCGGGGCGACGGTGTTCACCAGCACGTTGTCCGGCCCATAGGCCTTCGACAGACCCTTGGCCAGCGTCGTGATCGCGGCCTTGCTGGCGCAATAGGGCAGCTCTTCGACATAGGGCTGCTCGGCATCCTCGGAACTGACGAGGATGACGCGGCCCCAGCCCTTGCGGCGCATGGCGGGGATGGCGGCGCGGCTGATGCGGACGGCCGACATCAGGTTCGTCTCCATCGTGTGGTGCCAGCCGTCATCGTCGATCTCGAGGAAATCGCCCTGCGCGCCGGTGATGCCGGCGGCGCTGACGAGGATGTCCGGCTCGCCCATGGCGGCGGTCACGTCCTTGTAGAGGCGGGCGGTGTCGGCGCTGTCGGTCAGGTCGGCGGCGAAGGTCTGGATCTCCCCCAGCGCCTTCAGGTCCTTGGCGGCGGCGGTCACGCCGTCCTCCTTCAGGTCGGTTAGGGCGACGCGGGCGCCTTCCTCCAGCAAGAGGCGTGCGGTCGCGGCGCCGATGCCGCCCGAACCGCCCGTTACCAGCGCAAGCTTACCTTCCAGTCCCAGCTTCATGATCTGCTCCTTGTTTCGGTGTCGCCCCGTCAACACCGCCCCGGACGGGGATGTTCCCCCGGGAACCCCAAGGCACGGGGACGTGTTTGCCCCGGCCCCCCGGAAGGAAACACGATGCTGGACGATCTACGCCACGGGATCTGCGACACGGCCCGGACCCATGACCCCCGCCGCCGCGAGGACGGCTTTCTGCCACTCGACGGGTATGGCGCATTGGGGGAGGGCCGCTCCGTCGCGCTGAGCGGCGAGGACGGTTCGGTCGATTGGTGGTGCGTGCCGCAGATGGATTCGCCCCCGCTGTTCGACCGGCTGCTGGACCCGGCCGAGGGCGGATATTTCGCGATCCAGCCCGTCGGCGCGTTCCAGACCCGGCGCGCCTATCGCCGCAACAGCAACGTGTTGGAGACGTGGTTCACCACCGAGGATGGCGAGGCGGTGCTGACGGAATCGCTCAACAGCAGCACGGCGGGGCGGCTGCCTTGGGCCGAACTGGCCCGGCGGGTGGAATGCACGCGCGGGTATATGCGCTTTCGCGTGGTGCTGCGGCTGGGGCGGCGGGCGGGCACGGTCTCGCCCTTCATGTCGCGGATCGGCGGCAAGGCGGTCTTTCATGCGGGCGACGTGCTGGGCCTCTTGCTGACCGGCCCCCGCGTCAGCATCGAAACGGCCAGCGATGACGGCGTCGCCGCCGCGCTGTCCCTGTCCGAGGGGGAGCGCGAGATCCTCGCCATCGTCGCGGGCGAGGGGGAGCCGCTGGTCGTGCCGGACCTTGCCGATATCGACGCGCGGATCGACACGTCGGACGAGGAATGGCGGCAGTGGTCGTCACATTTCCGCGATGGGGACGGCTATGCCGCCTTCATGTTGCGCAATGCGCTGGCGCTGAAGATCCTGCTGTTCTCGCCCACCGGGGCGATCGCGGCGGCGGGGACGACCTCGCTGCCCGAACGGATCGGCGGCGACAAGAACTACGACTACCGCGCCGCGTGGATCCGCGACGCGGGATACACCATCAACGCCTTCATGCGCATCGGCGCCGAGGCCGAGGCCAAGGCCGCACTGACATGGTTGTTGAAGATGATGGAGGTGCATGGAACGGCGGTGTGCTTCTCGCTCAACGGCAAGGCCATCGGCGAGGAGCGGTTCATCGAGGTGCCCGGCTATCGCCATTCCAGCCCGGTGCGCGTGGGCAACCGTGCGGGGGATCAGTTCCAGCACAGCACCTATGGCGATATTTTCCAGACGGTTTCGGCCTTTTTGCAGGCGGGCAACATCCTCGATCCCGGCAATGCCGCGCGGCTGTCGGATCTTGCGGACGAATGCGCCAACCGCTGGCGCAGCAAGGACAGCGGCATCTGGGAACTGCCGGAACTGCGCCATTACACCACCTCCAAGATCAGTTGCTGGCAGGCGCTGACCCGGGCGGTGGAACTGGCCGATGCGGGCCAGCTTCCCACCACCTGCCGCGACCGGTGGGAGCGGGAGGCGGGCCGCATCCGCCACTGGATCGAGGAGAATTGCTGGTCCGAAGAGCTTGGCGCCTATGTCATGTATCCCGGCAGCACGGCGCTGGATGCGTCGATCACGCTGGCGGTGCGCTTCGGGTTTCCCAGCCATGACCGGCTGCGCCGCACGCTCGATGCCGTGGACCGGCATCTGGGGGCGGGGCCGTTCCATTACCGCTATGGCGGGATGGACAAGGAAGAGGGCTGCTTCATCGCCTGCTCCTTCTGGATGATCCTTGCCCGTGCCCTGCTGGGGGAGGCCGACGAGGCCCGCCGCCGGTTCGATGTGCTGGAGGAGCTTTTGGGCCGCGGGCCGGGCATCTATCCCGAGATGATCGATCCCGAGACCGGCGAATGGCTGGGCAACCTGCCGCAGGGCCTGTCGCATCTGGCGGCGTTGCAGGCGGCGGGCGCGCTCTGCGACGCCGAATAGCCGTCAGAGCCAGCGCAGCGGGATCGCCAGCGCCGGGATATGGGCGGGGCGCGCCTCGGCGGTGTTCCAGCCATCCGTATCCTCGGCCGCGCAGAGGGAGTTGAGGATCGCCTCCTCCGCCGCCTCGATCGCGCATTCGAAGAGGGGGGACATGGCGTCGTTGCCCAACTCTTCGATCATTGCGGGGCCGGCGCGGCGGTCCGGGGTGCGGCGGGCGCTGGGCGAGGTCGAAAAGGCGATGGCGTAATCCCCCGATCCGTTCGACAGCGCGGCCCCGGTGCGGGCAAGGCCGCCGAAGGCACGTTCGGCCAGCCGCCGCAGGTTCCGATCCCCAAGGGGCGCATCCGTCGCCAGCACGATCATGATGGAGCCGTCGCGATCATGTGCCGGGTCCGAGGATACCGGGCGCCCGTCGATCCGCAGCAAGCCGCCGAAATTGCTTTGAACCAGCACGCCCAGCGTCCATGCCCCCGCGCGGCGCGAGGCAGTGCCGATCCCGCCCTTCAGCCCGAACGCCACCGTTCCCGTACCGGCCCCGACCGCACCTTCGGCCACGGAGCCGGGGCGGGCGGCCGACAGCGCGGCGGCGATCTCGTCGGTCGTGGGACGACCGGCGCGGATGTCGTTCAGGCGGGAATCGTTCGTCTCCCCCACGATGGGATTGACGGAGGTGACACGCTCATTTCCTGGCTGGCGCAGCGTCCATGCCAAGGAGGCCTCTACCGCGCGGCCGGTGGCGAGGGTGTTGGTCAACAGGATCGGGGTCTCGATCTCCCCCAATTCGCGCAGTTGCGTCGCGCCGGCCAGCTTGCCGAAGCCGTTAAGAACGGCCAGCCCCGCCGGAACCTTGTCCTGAAAGAGGTTGCCGCCATGCGGCAGGATCGCCGTCGCCCCGGTGCGGATGCGGTCGCCGTCACGCACCGTGGAATGGCCGACCGATACGCCCGCCACATCGGTGATCGCGTTCAGCGGTCCGCAGGGATGGCGGCCGATGGCGATGCCAAGCTCTCTGAGGCGGGGACGGGTCATGGGCGCTCCGGCGTTGCTGCGCGCGTGTCATAGCGCCGCCGGGGCAGGGGCGAAAGGCGCGCGGACGGGCCGCGCGCCTTTCGGGATGGTCAGAGGGCGATGATCAGGATCACGATGATCGCCGCCGCCGCGAGGAGGATGCCGCGCGATGGGGTCATCAGGCGCTGCGCGCCATCTTGGAATGGCGGCCCTCCCCGATTTCCTCGACCAGCTTGGCGCAGAAGGCGGGCAGGTCATCGGGCTTGCGGCTGGTGACGAGGCCGCTATCGGTCACGACCTCCGCATCCGTCCATGTGCCGCCCGCATTGCGGATGTCGGTTTGCAGGGACGGGAAGGATGTCAGCTCGCGGCCCTTCACGATGCCGGCCTCCACCAGCACCCACGGGCCGTGGCAGATCGCGGCGACGGGTTTGCCCTGCGCCACCATCTCATGGACGAGCGCGACGACGCCCTTGTCGGCCCGCAGCCGGTCCGCACCCACGGTGCCGCCCGGAATGACGATGCCGTCGAAATCCTCGGCGCGGACCTGTCCGATCGTCTTGTGGACGGCATGTTCGCCGCCCGGTTCCAGATCGCCGTTCACGGCCTTGGCCGGGCCGTCCTTCAGGCTGACCACGACGACGGAGGCCCCGGCCTGTTCCAGCGCCTCCTTCGGCTTGGTGAATTCCACCTCTTCGGTGCCTTGGGGGGCGATCAGGATCGCGACGGTTTTTCCATCAAGTGCCATGGTGTTCTCCTTTTTCGCTTGCGGGGAAACAACGAAGCGGGGCAGGAAGTGTTCCTGCACGTTCCTGTCAGATGGTGGATGATGACGCCAAATGATCGCGTCGACGCACTCGATGCTCTTGGCATCATGGATACACCGCCCGAACCGGATTTCGAGAATCTGGTCGCGGTGGCGCGTACGCTATGCCGCACGCCGATCGCGCTGATCAGCCTCGTGCATCGGGACCGCCAATGGTTCAAGGCGCGCATCGGGCTCGATCCCGAACAGACCACGCTCGATCAATCCGTCTGCGCCCATGCCCTGAGCGAGACGGGCCTGCTGGTGATCCCGGACATGACCGCCGATCCCCGCACGCGGGACAATCCGCTGGTGACGGGTCCTCCGGGGATGCGCTTCTACGCCGGGGCGCCGCTGTGGCTGAACGGTGCGGCGCTGGGCACGCTTTGTGTCATCGACACCGCCCCCCGCCCCGAAGGGCTGACGCCCGAACAGGCCACCGCGCTGGAGGCGCTGGCCACGCAGGTCGTCTCGCAGATCGAAACCCGCGCCCGCGCCCGCCAATGGTACGCCGAGAACGAGCGTCAGAAACGCTCGCTCCGTCAGGCGGCGGTCCGGGCGACGGCGCTGGCGGGCCTTGGCGATCGGCTGCGGGCCACGCGCTCGGTGGACGAGGCGATCGCCGCCGCCTCGGAGGTGATGGCCCAGACCATGGGCGCGACCCGCGCCGGTTTCGGCATCGTCGATCCCGAGCGGGAGACGGTGATGATGCAGCCCGAATGGCGCGCGCCGGGCGTCGCCTCGGTCGCGGGGCTGCACAGCTTTCGCACCTATGGCAGCTATATCGACGATCTGAAGCGCGGGGAGATCGTGATCGTCCCCGATGTGGCGCAGGACCCGCGGACCCAGACCGGGGCGGCGGCCCTGCTGGCCATCGGCATCCGGGTGCTGATCAACGTGCCGGTGCTGCAGAACGGGCGCTTCGTGCTGGTCGTGTTCCTTCATTACGACTGGCCGCGCCCGCTGGATGACGACGAGGTGGATTTCATCCGCGCGCTGGGCGACCGTATTCAGGCCGCGATCACCGGCCTTCGCGCGCAAGAAGAGCGCCAGTTGATGAACCGCGAACTCGGGCATCGGCTGAAGAACACCTTCGCGATGATCACCGCCATCGCGCGGCAGACCTTCGGCAGTCAGGACCGCAAGGCGCTGCGCAGCTTCTCGGCCCGGCTGGCGGCGCTGGGCGGGGCCTATGATCTGCTGGCGCATGAACGCTGGGCGGCGGCGGACATGGCGCTGGTCGTGCGCAACGCCACCGCCGTGACCGGCGGAGAGGAGCGCGTCCGCGCCGAAGGCGTGCCGATCATGCTGGGGGCGGAGGCGGCGCTGTCGGCGGCGATGCTGCTGCACGAACTGATCACCAATGCAATGAAATACGGCGCGCTGTCGGTGCCTGCGGGCCATGTCAGCCTGACATGGGCCGTGGAGGGCGAGGATCTGGTGCTGGCATGGGAAGAGCGGGGCGGCCCGCCCGCCGCGCCGCCCACGCGCAGCGGCTTCGGCTCGCGCCTGATCCGCATGGGGCTGATCGGTTCTGGCAAGGCCGATCTCGATTTCCGGGCCGAAGGGCTTTCGGCATCGTTCCGCGCCCCGGTGGAGCATCTGAGCCGCTGACGGGAACCGCGCCGCGCCCTGAATGGTTTCCCCGGCGTGGAGGATCCAATCATGGCAAGCAGCACGATTTCCAGCAAGGACGTGAACGGCAGCACCGTCTACAGCCCCGACGGGCAGCATCTGGGCCATATCGACCATCTCGTGATCGACAAGATGTCGGGACAGGTCGCCTATGCCGTGATGGGCTTTGGCGGCTTTCTGGGCATGGGCGAGGGGCATCATCCGGTGCCGTGGCGCAAGCTGACCTTCGACACCAAGCTGAACGGTTATGTCACCGACATCACCAAGGAGGCCCTTCAGGGCGCGCCCGACCGCCCCCACGATTGGCAGGAGAATCGCGACTGGGCGACGACCTTCTACGGCTATTACGGGATCGCGCCCTACTGGATCTGATCAGTTGGTGCGATCGCGCGGCAGGAAGGGCAGGGGGGCGACGGGCACGCCGTCCTCCACCAACTTCTTGGCATCCTCGAGGCGGGCCACGCCGTGGATCGCCCGTTCCGGGGCATCGCCTTCGTGCATGCGGCGGGCCTCGGTGACGAAGTTCATGCCGACATATTCGGAAGTTTTCTCGATCCGCTCGCGTAGGGCGGCGAGGGCCTTTTCGCGCTCGGTCACGGGGGCGGAAAGGTCGGGGCGCAGGGCGGGGGCCATGATCGCCTTTTCCACCTGCGTTTCGCCGCATTCGGCGCAGGCAAGGTGCCCCGAGGCCTGCAACGCGTCGAACGCGCCAGCCGAGGCGAACCAACTGTCGAACACATGGCCCTGCCGGCATTTGAGGCTGTAACGAATCATGACCCCCTCCCGATATGTGCCTGCGGAGGTAAGCAGATCGGCAGAAGATTCAAGCGTCTTCGAACGCGCGCAGAAGCGCGGCCAGATCCGGCTCGCGCACCAGCCGCGCCGCCTTGGAGCAGCTGACCCAGCGGCGGCGGCGCTGCTTGCGTTCGGGATAGTCCTTTTCCAGCGCCCGCACCTTCAGCGCGAAGACACGGACGCGGGTGCGCAGGCTGACCACCGCATTCTTTCGCCGCGACATCACTTTGTCGTAAAGGAACGAACCGATCGGGACGGAGGCCACGTCGCCGCGCACGCCCGCCTCTTCCCACGCCTCTTGGGCTGCGGCACCTGCAGGGGTCCGATCCTCCATCGGCCAGCCTTTGGGAATGACCCAGCGGCCGGTTTCCCGACTGGTGATCAGAAGGATCTGCCTCCGGCCGTTCTTCACACGCCAACAGAGCGCACCATATTGCAGGGCACTG
Organism: Falsirhodobacter algicola; assembly: GCF_018279165.1. Taxonomy (GTDB): domain Bacteria; phylum Pseudomonadota; class Alphaproteobacteria; order Rhodobacterales; family Rhodobacteraceae; genus Falsirhodobacter; species Falsirhodobacter algicola. The sequence continues at coordinate 132,821 of NZ_CP047289.1, forward strand.
GCGGTATGTGAAATCACGGCATGATCCTGAGGCAAGGACCCTGTCTCCTCTCCGACTGTTGGGGAATGTCCGATTATGCATTCGGACCATTGACACTAATGTAAAGCCGCAGATGTGAATTCAACGTGAATGCCAAGGATTTTCCCCCCGTGATGCCCCATATGCGACACCCTGTCCTGATCGGGTCCGAAATCTACCGGCATTCCACCTATGGCCGGATGCATCCGCTGCGGGTGCCGCGGGTGTCCACGGTGATGGATCTGGCGCGGGCCTTGGGCTGGCTTCCGGCGGCGCAGTACCGGCGCAGCCCCCGCGCGCGGGCGGCGGCGCTGACATGGTTTCACAGCCCCGATTACATCGCCGCGCTGCAGACCGCCGAAGCGTTGGAGGAGCCGACGCCCGAGATGCAGACCCGCCATCATCTCGGCACGCTGTCCAATCCCATGTTCCCCGAAATGTTCCGCCGCCCCGCCACGGGGGCGGGAGGGATGCTTCTGGCGGCGGAACTGGTGGAGCATGGGGGCATCGTCCATGTGCCGGGGGCGGGCACGCATCACGGCCTGCCGGACCGGGCGAACGGCTTTTGCTATCTGAACGATTGCGTGATCGGGATGATGGCGCTGCGGGCGCGCGGGGCGCGGCGCATCGCCTATGTCGATATCGACGCGCATCATTGCGACGGGGTGCAGCATGCCTTTGCCGGGGATGCGGACACGCTGCTGATCTCCACCCACGAAGAGGGGCGGTGGCCATTTACCGGCGCGCTGCAGGACGATGGGGGTGGCAACTGCCTCAACCTGCCGGTGCCGCGCGGGTTCAACGACACCGAGATGCGGGCCATCCGCGATGAGGTGATCCTGCCCGCCGTGCAGGCCTTTGCCCCCGATGCGATCGTGCTGCAATGCGGGGCCGACGCGGTGGAGGAGGACCCCCTTGCGCGCCTGTCGCTGTCGAACAATGCGCATGTCGGCGTGATGCAGGGGCTGCGCCCCTTGGCGCCGCGCATGATCGTGACGGGGGGCGGGGGCTACAACCCGTGGACGGTGGGGCGCTGCTGGACGGCGGTCTGGGCGGCGCTGACGGGACAAGAGGTGCCGGACCGTCTGCCCGCCGAGGCCGAGGCCGTGCTTCGGGGCCTGTCGTGGCGGGGCGGGGCGCGCCCGCCCCCCGCGCCGCATATCCTGACGACGCTGCTCGATCCGCCCCGCGAAGGCCCCCTGAGGCCCGAACTGCGCGAGCGGATCGCCGTTCTACGCCGCCGCTTCTAGGGCCGCGATGATCGCTCCGAAATCGCTAGCCTTCAGGCTGGCCCCACCGACCAGCGCGCCGTTCACATCGGGCAGCGCGAAGATCTCGGCCGCGTTGGACGGTTTCACCGACCCGCCATAAAGAAGCGCGATCTCGGCCGTGCCGAAACGGTCCTGCAGCTGACGGCGCAGGGCCTCGTGCACCTCGACGATCTGTTCGTTCGTGGGCGTGCGCCCGGTGCCGATGGCCCAAACGGGTTCGTAGGCGATGACGAGGCGCGCCGCATCCGTCCCCTCGGGCAGCGATCCGTCGATCTGCGAGGCGATGATGTCCAGCGTCCGGCCTGCATCGCGCTCGGCCTCGGTTTCACCGACGCAGACGATGGTCATGAGGCCCGCGGCCTGCGCCGCCGTCACCTTGGCCGCGACGACGGCATCGCTTTCGCGGTGATCGGCCCGGCGTTCGGAATGGCCGAGGATGACATGCCCGGCCCCCGCATCCACCAGCATCGCCGCCGAGATGTCGCCCGTATGCGCCCCGCTTGCGGCGGCATGGCAATCCTGCCCGCCGACCTTCAGCCCGCTGCCCTGCACCGCCGCCGCCATCCGCGCCAAAAGCGTGGCGGGCGGGCAGATCAGCACGTCGCAAGCGGGGGCGGGGTGCTGGGCCAGCAGCGCCTCGATCTCGGACAGGCTGTCGCCCGTTCCGTTCATCTTCCAGTTTCCGGCAGCCAATCCGCGCATGTATCCTCCATTCGCTTTGCCCAGAAGCTAGGGCATCGCAGGAGGGGAGGAAACCTCAATCGCGGAACTTCACCGACTCGCCGCAGCCGCAGGCATCGACGACATTGGGATTGCGGAACTTGAACCCCGATTCCAGCAGCGAGGTTTCATAGTCGATCTCGGTGCCGAAGAGGAACATCTGCGCCATGGGCGCGATCATCACGCGGGCGCCGTCCTGTTCCACCATCTCGTCCATGGGATCGACGGCGGTGACATAGTCCATCGTGTATTCCATGCCCGCGCAGCCGCCCTTCTTGACGCCGATGCGCAGCCCGGCCGAGCCTTGCTTCGTCATCAGCCGGGCGATCTGCCGTGCTGCGGCGGGCGTGATGCTGACCGCCTGCTTTCCGGGAATAGAGAACATGGACGCCTCCTTACATGAAGCCGAGTTCGAGCCGCGCCTCGTCCGACATCATCTCCATCCCCCAAGGCGGATCGAAGGTCATGCCGACATCGACATGCTTGACGCCGGGCAGGGGTTCGATCGCCTCGGCGACCCAGCCGGGCATTTCGCCGGCCACGGGGCATCCGGGGGCAGTCAGGGTCATCAGCACCTGAACCTCGTTCTCATCGTTGATCTCGATCGTGTAGACGAGGCCGAGATCGTAGATGTTCACCGGGATCTCCGGATCGTAGACGGTGCGGCACGCATCCACCACCGCGTCATAGAGCGGATGCTCCGTCGTGGACGGTTTGATGAGCGGGGTGCCTTCGGAAATGTCGGTCATGGCGGATCCTTTGTTGCCGCCAATATAGGGACGCGTCCGCTATGCCTCAACCCAGATCGTGACGGGGCCGGAATTGACGAGCGCCACCTGCATGTCGGCGCCGAAGCGGCCCGTCTCCACCGGAACCTCGCGCGCGAGGCAGGCGGCGAAATGTTCGTAGAGGCGGCGGCCCTCGTCGGGCGGGGCGGCGGCCGAAAAGCCGGGCCGCGTGCCGCGCCGGGTATCGGCCGCCAGCGTGAACTGGCTGACGACCAGCGCCGCGCCGCCGGTATCGCGGACGGACAGGTTCATCTTGCCCTCTGCGTCGCGGAAGATGCGCTGCTTGACGATGCGGGCGGCCAGCTGTTCGGCATGGGCCTCGGTATCGCCCTGCATGGCGCAGACCAGCACCAGAAGGCCGGGGCCGATCTTGCCGATCACCTCCCCCTCGACGGTGACGGAGGCTTCGCTGACCCGCTGCAGCAGTGCCCTCACAGCTCGTGCGACCACGGGGGGGTGGCCCCCGCGCGCGACACGGTGACGGCGGCGGCGCGCGTGCCCAGCGTCAGCGCGGCATCCAGCAGATCGCCGGACCAATCGGCCCCCTTGTGCAGCGCGCCCGCCCGGTCCAGCGCGGCCAGAACGCCCGCATTGAACGTATCGCCCGCACCGACGGTATCGGCCACCGTCACCTTGGGGGCGGCGACGAAGCGGTTCTCGGTCTGGGTGATGGCGCGCGCGCCCGCGGCCCCTTCGGTCAGCAGCACGAGGCGCGGCCCCTTGGCCAGAAGCCCTTGCGCCAGGTCGGCCGGATCGCCGGGGCCTTCGAGCCAGTGCAGATCCTCGTCCGAGATCTTGATGATGTCCGACAGCGCGATCATGCGGCCGATCCGGTCGCGATAGGCTTCCGGATCGCGGATGAAGCTGGGGCGGATGTTGGGGTCCAGCATGGTGACGCGGTGCGCCGCCTCGCGCTGCATCAGCGCGGCATAGGTGTCGGCCGCCGGTTCCCCGACGAGGGAGATGCCGCCGAAGAACAGCGCCTTCACCCCATCCGGCAGCGCGGGCAGATCCGCGACCGACAGGCTGCGCCCGGCGGTGTTCTCGTCATAGAAGGCATAGCTCGCCTGACCGTTCGTCAGCGTCACGAAGGCCAGCGTCGTCGGCCGGTCCGACCGCACGGCCAGCGAGGTGTCCACCTTCGACGCCTTCAGCGCCGCATCGAGCCGCGCGCCGAACAGGTCCGTCGAAAGGCCCGACAGGAAACCCGCCTCCGCCCCAAGCCGACCGAGCGCGATCGCCGTGTTGAACACCGCGCCGCCCGCATGCGGGGTAAAGCCCTCCCCTTGGGCCAGCATGTCGATCAGGGCTTCGCCGCAGCACAGGATCATCGTCCGCTCCATTCCGTATCCGGCGCAGACCGTAACGGCCGGAACCGTTGCGCGCAATCGGGGAACCGCGCGCGGGCGGGCCTTCTTGACCCTGTAAAGGAGGTAATCGCCATGCCCGACTGGCTACACACCCTATCCATCCTGTCGCTTCTGCTGGGGCTCGCCTCGGCGGTGATCGTGCTGATCGACGGCACGCGCCGCATGCAGCACATGGCCATCATGAAGATCGTCTGGCCGCTCGTTGCGCTGTTCGGCGGGCTCTTCACGCTGGCCTTCTATTGGCGCTACGGGCGCGGGATGCCGAAGGGGCACGAAATGCACCACATGGACCCGCCGCCCTTTCCCGTTTCGGTTGCGAAGGGGGCGGCGCATTGCGGCGCGGGCTGCGCGCTCGGCGACATGCTGGCCGAGGGGCTGGCACTGGCGGTGCCGGGGGTGCTGGTCTGGATGGGGTATGGCAGCCTCTTCGAGGAGCGCATCTTCGCGACATGGGTGCTCGATTTCATCTTCGCCTTCGGCCTCGGTGTCGTGTTCCAGTATTTCGCCATCGCCCCGATGCGCGATCTGTCGCCCGGCGCGGGCATCCGTGCGGCGCTGAAGGCCGATACGCTGTCGCTGACCTCGTGGCAGGTCGGCATGTACGCCTTCATGGCGTTGGCGCATTTCTGGCTCTTCGGCCACATCCTCGGCGTCGATCTGCCCGTGGCGAGCGCCGAGTTCTGGTTCATGATGCAGATCGCGATGCTCTGCGGCTTCGCAACCTCCTATCCGGTGAACTGGTGGCTGATCCGCAAGGGCATCAAGGAGCGGATGTGATCACCGCCCCATGCCGGCGCGCATCAGCGCCCGGCGCAGGGGCCGCGCGGCGTGCAGCCCGCCCAACAGCGCCGCGCGCAGATCGCGCATCATCGGCGGGGCCAGCATCGACGCGCGGTTGAGCGCGCCGATCCCCGCCGCCCGGAGCCGCACCGTCCCATGGCGGCGGCGGTGATACGCCTCCAGCATCGCGGCCGAGCCGAGCGTCTCGGGCCGCGCCAGATCGAGCAGCGCCGCCAGATCGGCCAGCGAGGTGTTCAGCCCCTGCGCGCCGATGGGCGGCATCACATGGGCGGCCTCGGCCATCAGGGCCAGCCGCTCCCCCGCCATGCGGGTGGCGATCTGCGCGATGATGGGAAAGATCCCGACGCCGGAGGCCAGCGTCAACTCCCCCAGCACGCCCGCGGACCGCTCCGTTGCGGCGCGGCTCAGATCCTCGGGGGGGAGGGCGCGCAGACGCTCGGCCTCGGGGCCGGCCTCCATCCAGACGACGGCGGATTGGTGCTGCCCGTCCCGGTCCGGCAGCGGCACAAGCGTGAACGGCCCGCCCGAACGGTGCACCTCGGTGGAGACGTTTTCATGCGGAACGCGGTGGCCGACGCGAAAGGCGAGGGCCTTTTGCCCGTAGCGCGTCACCCGCGCCTCGATCCCGGCGGCGCGGCGCATGGCCGAATCGCGTCCATCCGCCGCGATCACCAGCCGCGCCTGCACCGAACCGCCGTCCGAAAGCGTCACCCGTGCCTCGGCCTCGCGGGTGGCGAGGCGCTGCGCGGCGGCCCCGCGCAGATGGCGCACATTCGGCAGCGCCGCCAGCCGCTCGGTCATGACGCGGCGCAGAAGGGTGTTGGGAAGATTCCAGCCGAAGGGGGCGTCCGAAATCTCGGCGGCATTAAATTCGGTGACGACGCGCGGTTCGGGCAGCACCCCCCCGGCATCGACGATGCGCATCACCTGCAAGGGCGCCGCTTCGGGCGACAGCACATCCCAGAGGCCCGCCGCCTCCAGCACCGGAATCGCGGGCTGCAGGAACGCGGTGGAGCGCAGATCCTCGGGCGGGTCGGTGACGGGATCGACGCAGATCACGTCGTATCCGGCGCTGCCGAAAGCTGCCGCCGCCGTCAGCCCGGCAATGCCGCCGCCCGAAACGAGGATGTCCGTCTTCATGGTCCTATTGCCCCAGCAGGCGGCCGAGAAAGCCGCTCAGATCATCGGTATGGTGATGTATATGGGGCGCGGGGGCGGGGATGTCAGCCACATGCACCGTCCGCATCCCCATCGCATGGGGAACGGCCAGATTGCGGGGGTCGTCCTCGAACATGGCGGCGCGGGCGGGATCGAGCCCGTCGAGGGCGAAGATCGTCTCGAAGGCGGCGCGTTCGGGTTTGGGGCGGTAGGCGGCGTTCTCCACGCCGTAGACGGCATCGAACAGACCCGACAGGCCCCGCGCCGCCAGAACCCGCCGCGCATAGGGGGCCGAGCCGTTGGTGAAGACGATCCGCCGCCCCGGCAGGCGGCCGATATGCTGGGCCAATTGCGCATCCGGCGTCAGATGGTCGAGGGCGATGTCGTGCACATCCTCCAGATAGGGGACGGGATCGACGCCATGTTCGCGCATCAGGCCCGCCAGCGTGGTGCCGTGCAGCCGCCAATAGGCGGCGCGCAGATGGTCGGCCTCGTCGCGGCCCACCGACAGGGTGCGCATCACCCAGTCGGTCATGCGCCGTTCGATCTGATCGAAAAGGCGGGCGGAAGGGTGATAGAGGGTGTTGTCGAGATCGAACACCCACGTGCGCACATGCTGGAAATCATTGGCAATCATGGCGGGGATGTTACGGTGGCGGGCGCGGCGCGGCAATCGGCCTCCGCGGCAAGGGTTGCAACAGATTGCCGCGGCGGCAAGGATGCCGCTTCGGAACAGGGGGCGCCTCGGTGCAGAAAGACGCTTATTCGCTGATCATCGCCGCCATCGAGGGCGGCACCTACAAGCCGGGGGACCGGCTGGTCGAATCCGAACTGGCCGAACGGCTCGGCGTGTCCCGCACCCCCGTCCGCGAGGCGCTGCAGCGGCTGGAAACGCAGTCCATGCTGGTGCGCGACGGGCGCAGCCTGATCGTCGCGGCGCTGGATCACAACCAGTTGGCGGAATTCTACGTCGTCCGCGCCGAGTTGGAGGGGCTGGCCGCGCGGCTGGCCGCCCGCCATGGCCGCGACGAGGAGATCATCGTGCTGCGCCGCATGGTGGAGGAGGACAAGAGCCTTCTGGGCGGCGATCCGCAATTGCTCAGCCGGGCGAATCGGCGCTTTCACAAACAGATCCATCTGGCCTCGCACAACCGCTTCCTCGTGCAGCAGCTCGGCCTCTTGCAGCGGTCGATGGCGCTGATGGCGGGCACATCGCTGGCGGCCGAGGGGCGGGACGGCGATGCCATGACCGAGCATGAGGCGATCGTGACCGCGATCGAGGCGCGGGACGGCGATGCCGCCTACGAGGCGCTGCGCCGCCATATCAGCCGCGCCTTCGAGACGCGCCTTCTGGTCGATGCGGGGGAATTGAAGCTGCGCTAGCCGAAATGCCCGTGCGAAGTCTTGTCCCAGTAGAAGGGGTTTCGCACCATCTCCCACAGCGCCTTGTAGACCGAGAAGGTCGCGAGCGGGAAATAGAGCAGCATCGTCGGCACCCAGAGCGGGTTCATCCGGTGGCCCGTCTTGCGGATGGCGAGGATGCCGATGGTGATGTTGATCGCCTCGGTCATCAGGAACATCGCCACCAGCAGGATGACGCACCAGCCGGGCAAGGCCTGCGTCACCGGATGCGGCAGGCCCAGTGCCAGCAGCCAGTACGACCACAGCACCGGCGCAAGGATGGCCTGCGACAACGCGCAGAAGAACATGATCTGAAAACCGATGAAGGCCCGCGCCCCGATTTCCCGCCACAGGCGGGCCGGGGCGCGCATATGGACGATCCACGTCATCATATAGCCCTTCTGCCAGCGGGAGCGCTGCTTCACCCATGCCAGCGGCATGCAGTTCGCCTCTTCTTGCGTGACGGTGGCGATCATCTCGGTCCGGTAGCCGGACCGGGCAAGGCGCAGGCCCAGATCGGCATCCTCGGTCACGTTATGGGCATCCCACGCGCCGACATGTTCCAGCACCTCGCGGCGGACATAGAGCGTGGTCCCCCCCAGCGGGATCGCCATCCCCATGCGCTGAATGCCGGGCAGGATCACGCGGAACAGCGTCGCATATTCGATCGTGAAGCAGCGCGCGATCCAATTCGTGCGGGGGTTGTAGTAATCCAAGATCCCCTGAAGGCAGGCCAGTTCCGGCCCCGCGGCGGCAAAGCGCGCGACGACGCGGCGGATCTGATCGGGGGCGGGGGCATCCTCGGCGTCGAAGATGCCGACGATGCTGCCCCGGCAGGTCGAGAGCGCGTGGTTCAGCGCCCGCGGCTTCGTCTTCAGCTTGCCATGCGGGGTGACGATGACCCGCATCCATGGCGGCAGCGCGGCGCGGGCAAGGGCGTCGCGCGTCAGGTGGTCGCGCTCCTCCACGGCCAGAAGGATCTCCAGCCGCTCGCGCGGATAGTCGAGGCAGGACAGGCGCTGGATCAGGCGTTCGGCGATGTCGGCCTCGCGGTAGAGGGCGACGATGACCGACACGATGGGCAGGCGCGCCGGCAGCGCGCTGGGCGGCGGCGGCACGGCCCGGTGCGCGGCGATGGCCGCCGCCAGCTTCAGCCCCATGCACAGCACGAGCGAGATCACCGCCCAGATCGTCGCCGCCGCCAGCACCCCTCCGGGCCAGAGCAGCACGAGCCCGCCCAGCACCACCAGCCCAAGGGCCAGCGGCTGTTGAACGGCGGCCGTGCTCCAGCCGCGGCAGCTGTAGCGGTCGGGAACGCGGTGCTGGGCCAGAAGCGCCAGCGTCGCCCCGCGCGCGGCCAGAAGGGCGGCGTTGATCCCGCCCTCGTCGGCCAAGGCGCAGACGACGGGGCCGAACCGGGCGGCGAGATGCTCCCGCTCGGCATCGAACACCTCGGGCAGGGGGGCGAGGATCACCGTCACACCGCCGACCTGACGCCATGGCAGCACCCCGCGGCGCAGGCACCAATCGGCATCGGCGCGGTCGATCAGACGCGGATCGGGGGCCTCGGTTCGCGGATCGACATGCAGGATGCCGAAATGCCGTGCCAGAAGGGGATAGAGCCGGTCCGCCGGCACCGATCGCAGCGCCAGAAGCGCCGCTGCCAGCGACAGATCCTGCCGCAGGGCAAAGCTGCGCGCGTTGGCGATCGCATCCTCGGCCAAAGCACCTTCGGCAAGAAGGCGGCGGGCCAGTGTCAGCCGCTGCGGATGGCGCACCGCCCCCGGGGACGATCGCCGCAAGATGGACGCCATGCCATGCCCCCCGGAACCCTTGGGGGAGCATGGCCAATCAGAGTTAACGCAAGGTTAAGCGCGGCGCGCCTTCATCGCCTCGGCAAAGCGCTCGAACAGGTGATAGCTGTCCTGCGGGCCGGGGCTGGCCTCCGGGTGATACTGCACCGAGAAGACATCCTTGCCGTCCACCGCGATCCCGCAATTGGACCCGTCGAACAGGCTGACATGGGTTTCGCGCACGCCGGCGGGCAGGGTTTGGCTGTCCACGGTGAAGCCGTGGTTCATCGAGGTGATCTCCACCTTGCCGCTGACGAGATCCTTGACCGGGTGGTTCGCGCCGTGATGCCCGTGGCTCATCTTCACCGTGCGCGCCCCGAGGGCGAGGGCGAGGATCTGGTGGCCGAGGCAGATGCCGAAGACCGGCACGTCCTTTTCCATCACGCCCTTGATCATCGGCACCGCATATTCGCCGGTCGCGGCCGGATCGCCGGGGCCGTTCGACAGGAACACGCCTTCGGGATTCAGGGCCAGCACATCCTCGGCCGTGGCCGTGGCGGGCAGGACGGTGACATCGCAGCCCGCGCTGGCAAGGCAGCGCAGGATGTTGCGCTTCGCACCATAGTCGATGGCGACGACGCGCAGGCCCTCGCCCTCGCGCTTGGCGAAACCTTCGGACCACGCCCAACGCATCTCATCCCAGCGGTAGGACTGTGCGCAGGTCACGTCGCGGGCCAGATCCAGCCCGACGAGGCCCTGCCACGCCTTCGCCCGCGCAACCAGCGCCGGAACGTCGAAATTGCCGTCGGGATCGTGGGCCAGCGCGACATGGGGCGCGCCCTGCTGGCGGATCGCCCGCGTCAGCCGCCGCGTGTCCAGCCCGCCGATGCCGATCCGGCCCTTCAGGCGCAGCCATTCGCCGAGTTCCGTCGTGGCCCGCCAGTTGGAGGATTCCGTCGGATCCCATTTCACCACCATGCCGGCGGCGACGGGATCGGCGGTTTCCTCGTCCTCGGACGTGGTGCCGACATTGCCGATATGGGGGAAGGTGAAGGTCACGATCTGCCCGGCATAGGACGGGTCGGTCATGATCTCTTGATAGCCCGTCATGGCGGTGTTGAAGACCAGCTCGGCCACCGTCTCGCCCACCGCGCCGAAACCTCGGCCATAGAAGACGGTCCCGTCCGCCAGCGCCAGGCAGGCTGTGGGTTTGGATTGCGTCTCCATTGCGCGACTCCTCTGGTTTCGGATAAACGGCCGTTATCTAAGGCCGCGTCGGCGCAGGGTCAAGGCGGAACATGCGGGTTCCCAGCCGCGTTCGGGCGGGGTATCGTGCCGGCTGGAACATCAAAGGTGCCCCGTAATGACGATCCGCGACAAGCTGCAAGCCGCCCTGAAGGACGCCATGCGCGCGAAAGAGGCAGAGCGCCTGTCCACGCTGCGTCTGATCAATGCCGCCATCAAAGACCGCGACATCGCCGCCCGCGCCGAGGGTGAGGATGCCGTATCCGATTCCGACATCCTCGCGGTGCTGGGCCGCATGGTGAAGCAGCGTCAGGAAAGCGCCCGCGTCTATGAGGAGGGGGAGCGCCCCGAGTTGGCTGCGCGCGAACGGGCGGAGATCAAGGTGATCGAAGAGTTCCTGCCCCGGCAGCTGTCGTCGGCCGAGATCACCGCCGCGATCGAGGATGCGGTCGCGGAAACGGGGGCGACCTCGTTGCGGGACATGGGCCGGATCATGGCGATCCTGAAGGCGAAATACACCGGGCAGATGGATTTCGGCGCGGTCGGCGCGCAGATCAAGGCGCGGCTCGGCTGAGTTTCGCCTCTGGCGGGGAACCTCTGGCCGCCGAAGCGGTTGGCCCCGCTGACCCAAGCGAGATGAAGGAGGTTTGCATGCCGGCGCAGGTCCGATACGAACACTTCACGGAAGCGGCGGAGGCGGCACTGGCCGCCCGGCGCGGAACGATCCGCAAGACGGCCCTTCGGGGCAAGCCACGCGAGATGTACGAACATCTGACCGTGGCGGAGCTGGAGGAGATGGCGCTCATCCCCGCCGCCCGCCATTAGGCACGGCGCAGCGCCCATCCGCGCGCCAAGAGCGGGCGCAGCGCAAGGCCCGCACTGACGAGAAACAGCGCGAGGCCGGCCACCGACAGGCCGGTCCCGATCTGTGCCGGAACCGTGCCGTTCGATCCGAACGCCCCCGGCGCCCATCCCAGAACCGTCCCAAGCGCGATCAGCCCGAACTGCACCCAAGCGGACCGGGCCGGCAAGGCGCGCCCCGTGATCTCCGGCAGCCAGAGATAGAACGCCGCAAAGAGCGCGAAGGCGCTGGCCAGCGCCACCACGTAATGGAAACGAGCCGGCTCCGTGCCGCCAAGGAGCGTGGTGACGGCGCCCGTGGCCATCAGCGCCAGCGCCGCCATCCCCCATGCCATCGGCAGGCCAAGGGCCGCGCCGCGCAGCACCATCAGCACCAGACCCGCCAGCATCAGCGCCGGAAGGGCGGCAAGCCGCGGGGCGAGGGCGAGGAATCCGTCCATCGGCAGGGTTCCGGCAAAGCTCTGCTGCATCCACAGGATCGTGCCAAGCGCGGCCACGATGGCCAGAAGGCCGACGAACGCCGTGCGGGCGGGCAGGGCGCGGCCGGTGGCACGTTCCGTCACATGGGCAATGATGCCGAAACCGGGCAGCAGCATGGCGAAGAGTTCGGGCTGACCGTAGAACCACAGGACGCCGCGCAGCGCGGCGACATCCCCGCCCGCATCGAGCCACAGCGCCGCCGGACGCCCGATCCCGGCGGCCAGCAGCACCGCCGCCGCCGACACCACCGGCAGCGCGGCCAGAAGCACGCAGGCCGTGATCAGCAGCGACCAGCCCAGCACCGGCACCTCGGCCGCCGGGCGTCGGCGCGCGACGACGAAGGTCGTGATGACGTTGATCGCCGAGAGGGAGCCGCTCAGCCCCACCATCGCCAGCGCGCCGAGGCCGACCGGCAGGCTGGCCGTCAGCACCGCCGCCCCCGCACCCGCCACGCCCAAGGCATGCAGCCACAGCGCCAGATGCGCCATGCGCGGAAGGGCCGGGCCGCGGGCGCCGATCTCTGCCGGAAGGGCCAGCGCGGCGATGCCGCCGAACAGCGCGGGCAGCGTCACGAAGAAGGTCATCAGCACGCCATGCGCCGCGATCGCCCCGGCCGACCCTTCGATCCAGCCGAACCGAAGCGCGGCGGCAAGGCCGCTCGCCCCGGCGCCGGCGATGAGCGCGATCAGCAGATGGGCAAGGCCGATCAGCCGGTGATCGGGCGCTGCCTTCGGTGTCATGTCGTCTGCGGCCATGCGGCCCCTCCTTGGTGGCTGGGGTGCGACCATGCCCCGTACCCTTCCGGGTCTAGCGCGCGGCGGCGGCGGTGTCCAACATCGGGAAATGCCGCGGGAAGGTCGCCATCAGCGCGGTGTCCACATCGGCCATGGTGACCGGAAGCCCCAGATCGACGAGGCTGGTGACGCCGTGTTCGCGGATGCCGCAGGGCACGATGCCATCGAAATGGCCCAGATCCGGTTCGACGTTCAGGCTGATGCCGTGAAAGCTGACCCAGCGGCGCAGCTTCACGCCGATCGCGGCGATCTTGTCCTCGCGCACCGAGCCGTCGAGGTTCGGCGCCTTGTCGGGGCGTGTGACCCAGACGCCGACGCGCCCCTCGCGCCGTTCGCCGCGCACGCCGAATTCGGCCAGCGTGTCGATGACCCATGCCTCCAGCGCGGCGACGAACCGGCGCACGTCGCGCCCGCGTGCGGCCACGTCCAGCATCACATAGGCGACCCGCTGCCCCGGCCCGTGATAGGTGTACTGCCCGCCGCGGCCCACCTCGAACACCGGAAAGCGTCCGGGGGCGACCAGATCCTCGGCGCGGGCGGAGGTGCCGGCGGTATAGAGGGGGGGGTGTTCCAGCAGCCAGACCGCCTCATCCGCCTCGCCGCGCGCGATGCGGGCAACCCGATCCTCCATCGCGGCAAGGGTTTGCCGGTAATCCGCCAGCCCGGGAAGATGCGTCCAATCCATCGCCTGCGCCTTTCGTCTTCTGGCCCCACAGATGGGCGAAACGGCGCGCGGATACAATCGTGAAGAGGGGCGAAGAATCCGCTTTTCAAGCCTCGATGAACCGGCTACAAGCCCGTCACCAAGCCAAGACAGTGCGGTCGTGGCGGAATTGGTAGACGCGCAGCGTTGAGGTCGCTGTGGGGTAACTCCCGTGGAAGTTCGAGTCTTCTCGACCGCACCATCACTACGAGCAGGGCGGACCGCAAGGTCCGCCCTTCGTCGTTTCAGCCCTCCGCACGGTGCCCTTTCGTCGCCTTAACGCCGCCCATGCATCCTGATCCGCGACTGTGGAAAGGACATGGCATGGACGGATATGGATGGACGCTCTGCGCCCTCTGGGCCGAAGGGGCGCGGACGCTGATTCCCAGCGCGATGGGCGGGCTGACGCGGTGGATCACGGGGCGGCGGCGCAGCCTGCGCGATGCGGGGGTGGCCGTGGCGGGCGGGATGCTGGCGGGGTTCTATCTGTGGCCCGCGATCCTGTGGATCATCGGCATGGAGGAAACGCCCCATGCCACCGCGATGGCGGCCTATATCGCGGGCACGCTCGGGATGTCGGCGGTGCGCGCGCTGATGGCACTGGTGGAGGCGCGCGCGCAGAGGCTGCGCGATGCCTGATCCCCTGTTCCGCCTGATCTGCGAAGAGGGCCGCGCATGGGCGCTGGCCGGTATTGTCACCATCCTGTTCTGGGGGATCGCCGTATGAGCACCCGTTTCCAAGGCCGCGCACGCCGGCTTGATGATTACGACCTGCCCGAGATCGGCGCCCTGATCGGCGTCGGAGAGGACGAATTGCACGCCGTCATCGATGTCGAGACGGCGGGCGGCGGCTTCGACCGGCAGGGCCGCCCCCGCATGCTGTTCGAGCCGCATATCTTCTGGCGCGAACTGCCCGAGGCCAAGCGCCGCAGCGCCGAGCGGGCGGGCCTTGCCTATGCCCGGTGGGGCGAGGCGCCCTATCCGGCCGACAGCTATCCGCGGCTGGAGATGGCGATGCTGCTGGATTCGCGCGCGGCGTTGCGGTCGGCCTCTTGGGGCCTTGGGCAGATCATGGGCTTCAACCACAAGGCGGCGGGCTACGACACGGTGCAGGGCATGGTCGCGGCCTTCATGGACGACGAGGCGGCGCAGCTCGAGGGCATGGTCTGCTTCATCCGGTCCGAGGGGCTGGACGACGAGCTGCGCCGCCATGACTGGTCCGCCTTTGCGCGCGGCTATAACGGGGCGGGCTATGCCACGCATGGCTATCACACGCGGCTTGCGGCGGCCTATGCCAAATGGGCACGCATCCCCGATACGGTCGGGGCCCGCGCATGAGGGGGTGGCTGATCCTCGCGGCGCTGGTGTTCGGGCTGGGCTGCGGGGGGCAGGGGTGGCGGATGGGCCATGCCGCCGCCGAGCGTCAGGCGCTGGTGCGGCTGGCGGCGGCGCGGACCGCCGCCGACCGGGCCGAGGCCGCGCGCCTTGCCCTTGCTGCCGAACGCGACCGACTTGCCCGTTTTCTGGAGGATGCCGCCCATGCGGACCCTGATGCCGATACCCTTGCTCTGCGTGCTGACAGCGTGCGCCGCATCGCCCGCCGCTGAACCGCCGCCCGCGCTGCTGCTGCCCTGCGCGGCGCCGGTGGATCTGCCGGACCACGCCATGACGCAGGCAGAGGTGGAACTGGCATGGGGCCGCGACCGGGGCGCGCTGCGCGACTGTGCAGGCCGTCTGGGCGGGCTCGCCGATTGGGCGGGGGATTAGGGCAGCAGGTGCAGCCAGCCCCAGATGCTGAGCATCGACAGACCCGTCGCCATCAGCACCGAGGTCGCGCTGACGCGCAGCGCCACGCCGTAGAGGTTCGCGAACAGATAGGCGTTCATGCCCGGCGCCATGGACGCCGTCACCACCGCCGAGCGCATCTGATCCGTATCCAGCCCCACGGCGCGCCCGATCAGGAAGGCCAGCCCCGGATGCACCACGAGCGAGAGCACGCAGACCATCGCGATGATCTTGGCATCCCCCTCGGGGCGGTAGCGATAGAGGACGCCTCCCAGCCCGAACAGCGCCGCCGGCAGCGCGGCGCGCATCATCATCGCAACGCCGCCATCGATGAAACCGGGGATCGGCAGGCCCGTCAGGTTCACCGCAAGGCCCAGCGTGATGCCGATCACCAAGGGCTGGCGCAGGATGGACCGGCCGATCTGAAGGCCCAGCCGCGCGGTGGACAGCCCCGTCCCCCGCGCGCGCACGATCTCCATCGAGGCGATGCCGAGGCTGTAGAGGATGGGCGAATGCAGCGCGATGATGGTGAAGTTGCCCTGAAGCGCATCGGCGCCATAGGCGCGTTCCATGATCGGCAGGCCCAGCAGCAGCGAGTTGGAGAAGAGGCAGCAGAAGCCGATCGCCACCGCATCCTCGATCGGGCGGCGGAACACGAATTGCGCGGCCAGCCAGCCGATGACGAAGGACACGATCGCCCCGGTATAGAACGAGGCGAAGAGGCGGATGTCGAAGCTGTCGGCCACATCCAGCCGGCACATGTTGTAGAAGAGCAGGCACGGCACCGCGAAGTTCTGCGCAAAGCGCATGACGCCGTCCACGGCCGCATCGAGGATCAGGTTCGCCCATCGCGCCCACCACCCGAAGGCGATGACGGCAAAGACGGGAAGGATGACCTCGAGCAGTGCCGTCATGGAAGTTCCAGCCTCATTCCGTCATAGGCGGGAAGGATGCCCTCCGGCAGTTCCCCCCGCAGGGTGTCGTAATCCATATCGAGATGCATGTTCGTCAGC
The DNA here is from genome assembly GCF_018279165.1 of Falsirhodobacter algicola. Lineage (GTDB taxonomy): Bacteria > Pseudomonadota > Alphaproteobacteria > Rhodobacterales > Rhodobacteraceae > Falsirhodobacter > Falsirhodobacter algicola. The sequence goes on from NZ_CP047289.1 coordinate 149,022, forward strand.
ACCGCCCGGCGCGGCGCGGCGCGGGCGATCCAGTCCAGCGCCAGCGCCAGATGCGCATGGGTCGGATGCGGTTTGCGGCGCAGCGCATCCACGATGAAGAGATCGAGATCGCGAAGTTCCTCCCACGCCGCCTCGGGCAGTTCCACGGCGTCGGGCAGATAGGCCGCGCGCCCGATGCGGAAACCAAGGGCGTCGATCCCGCCATGCCGCGCGGTGAAGGGGCGGAAGGGGATCGGGCCCCCATCGCCCGCGATTTCGAACGGGCCGTCGATCCGGTGCAGATCGAGGATCGGGGGATAGTGCGAACCCGGCGGCTGCACGAAGGCATAGGCAAAGCGCGTCAGCAGCGCATCCTGCGTCGCCTGATCGGCCCAGACCGGCAGGCGCGTATCCGTGTTGAAGACGATCTGCCGCAGATCGTCGAGGCCGTGGACGTGATCGGCATGGGGATGGGTGTAGACCACCGCATCCAGCGTTCCGACCCCGGCATCCAGAAGCTGATCGCGCATATCGGGCGAGGTGTCGATCAGCACCCGCGTGGTGCCGCCCGGACCCTCCCGCTCCACCAGCAGCGAGCAGCGGCGGCGGCGGTTCTTGGGGTTGGCCGGATCGCAGTCCCCCCAGTGCCCCCCGAGGCGCGGCACCCCCCCGGACGATCCACAGCCGAGGATGGTGAGTCGCATCATGCCGCCGCCCGTGTGAACAGCCGGTCGAAATTGGCGGATGTGGCGGCGGCGAAATCGGCCAAGGACAGGCCGAACACCTCGGCCCCGACCTTGGCGGTATGCGCGGTATAGGCCGGTTCGTTCCGGCGTCCGCGATGGGGCGGAGGGGCCAGATAGGGGCTGTCGGTTTCCACGAGGATGCGGTCCAGCGGGGCGGCGGCGAAGATCTCGCGCAGCGCGCCCGAGCGCGGGAAGGCCGCGATCCCCGACATCGACAGGTAGAAGCCGAGATCCAGCGCCGCCGCCGCCAGTTCCGCCGAGGAGGAGAAGCAGTGCATCACGCAGCCGAACGCCCCGGCGCGATGTTCCTCGCTCAGGATGCGGGCCATGTCGTCATCGGCGTCGCGGGCATGGATGATGAGGGGCAGGCCCGTTTGCCGCGCCGCCTCGATATGCAGGCGCAGGCTTTCCTGCTGCACCGCCGCCGAATCGGCGCTGTAGTGATAATCGAGGCCGGTTTCCCCGATGCCCACGAATTTCGGATGCTGGGCCAGCGCGACCAAATCCTCGATGCGGGCCATCGGTTCTTCGGCGGCGCTCATCGGATGGGTGCCGGCGGCGAAGAACACGCCCTCATGCGCCTCGGCGATGGCGCGGACCTGCGGCACGTTGCGCAGCCGCGTGCAGATGGTGACCATCCGCATCACGCCGGCCGCGCGGGCGCGGGCGATGACATCGGGCAGTTCCTCCGCGAAATCGGGGAAGTCGAGGTGACAGTGGCTGTCAACGATGTGTGGCTGTTCGGTCATAGGCTCCGTGCGACCTCGGCCGCCGTCTCGTCGATCCTTAGGATCATATCCATCAGAAGCGCGGCCGGGTCAAGGTTCACGGCACGGCCGCGCCGCGCGCGCAGGCCCAGCGTCTGCGCCAGATCGGCCCAGCGCAGGGCCGCGGCCGGGGTCGGGGACAGGCGTTCGATCAGATCGGCCTCGCCGGGGGCGGCCTCGGGCGGGGTGCGGCCCAGCGTGCCGGCGCGGGCCATGCGCGCCAGAAGGCGGTCGATCAGGCCGACGATCAGATCGAAGCGCGCCTCGTTGCCGCGCCCGGCGCCGAGTTCGGCCAGCGCCAGCGCCTGCGCACGGTCCAGCCGCGGCAGGCCCGCCAGCAGCCGCACCAGCCCGGCATAGAGGTTCAGCCCGTCGAGGTTCAGAAGGCGCATCGCCTCGCCGACGGAGCCGCCGCCGAGTTCGGCGAGCGGGCCGGGGTCCTCCACCTCCGCGCCCGCCGCCGTCAGCGCCGCGCTGAGCGGGGCCGCATCCAAGGGGGCAAGGCGCAATTCGCGGCAGCGCGAACGGATGGTGGGCAAAAGCGCCGAAGGCTGATGGCTGACCAGCAGCAGGATCACGCCGGGGGGCGGTTCCTCCAGCAGCTTCAAAAGGGCGTTGGCCCCGGCGGGGGCCAGTTCGTCCGCCGCGTCCACGATCGCGACGCGCCGCCCGCCATCGGCCGCGGACAGGCTGAAGAAGCTCTTCATCTTGCGCACCTCGTCCACCCGGATGTCGGCGGAGAGGGCCGATCCGGTGGCATTGGCGCCCCGGCGCAGCAGGAACAGACGCGATTCGGACAGGGCGGACATGCGGCGGGCGGTGGGATGGCCCTCGGGGATGTCCAGACGGTCGGGCGGCCCATCCCCGGCCAGAAGATAGCGGGCAATGCGCCACGCTAGCGTCGCCTTGCCGACGCCGCGCGGCCCGCTGATCAGCCAGCCGTGATGCAGCCGCCCGGACGTCAGCGCATCGAGGAAGGTGCGTTCGGCGGCGTCATGGCCGAAGAGCACATGCGTCTCGCGCGGGTGGGGGGCGCCGTCGATGCGGTCGGGTTCGGGAAGGGGCGTCATCTCGGCCATGGCGGACCCCGATCAGAGCGGCAGGCGCGCCAGCACGGCGCCCAGAACATCCTGCGCCACGGCGTCCGGATCGCCGGTGCCGTCGATGATCTGAAAACGCGGCGCGGCGGCAAGGCGCAGGAACCCGTCGCGCATCTGGCGTTGCAGACCAAGGCCCATATCCTCGAACCGCTGCTCGCCGCCGTGGCGGGCACGGGCGCGGCCAAGGCCGGTTTCGGCGGGAATATCGATCAGCACCGTCAGGTCCGGCTCCACCCCGATCATGGAGGCGTGGAGGATATCGACCTGATCCTCCAGCCCGCCGCGCAGGCCCTGATACATGCGGGTGCTGTCGGCGAAGCGGTCGGTGATGACGATCTCGCCCCGGTCCAGCGCGGGCTGGATGGTCTTTTCCAGATGATCGCGCCGCGCGGCGGTGAAGAGCAGCAGTTCGGTGCGGGCGGACCAGCGTTCGGCCTCGCCCTCCAGCACCATGCGGCGGATGTCCTCGGCCCCGGGGCTGCCGCCGGGTTCGCGCGTCAGCGTGACGGCATGGCCGCGCGCGCGCAGGGCCTCCGCAAGCCGCCGGGCCTGCGTGGACTTGCCCGACCCGTCGATGCCCTCGAAGCTGATGAACGTCACGAGGCGGGCTGTTCGGCCGGCGCGGCCGGATCGCGTGCAAGGAACCGTTCGGCCAGCACCCGCGCCGCCGTGGAGAGCCGCGTGCCGAAGCCGCCTTTGGCCACGGACGATTCGGCCACCAGCGGCACCCGCTGATCGGGCAGGCCGGGGACGTGGATCACCACCTCGCCCAGTTGCTGCCCTGCGGCGATCGGCGCCGAGACGGGGCCGGTATAGGACACCTCCGCCTCGATCCCGTCCTGCGCCGACACGGGCACCAGCAGCTTCACCTCCTCGGCGGCGACGAGGCCGACCTGATCGGACTGGCCCATCCACACATCGGCCTGACCGACGCGCTGACCTTCGGACAGAACGGTCTTCTGGGTGAACTGGCGGAAGGCGTAATTGGCGACCGATTCTGATTCCGTCGCGCGGTCGGCGCCGGAATTCATGCCGTTCAGCACGAACACGATCCGCCGCCCATCGGTTTTCGACACGGCCGAACCGACGAGCCCGTACCCCGATTCTTCGGTATGGCCGGTCTTCAGGCCGTCGGCCTTCCAGTCGCCCGCCTCCAGCGCCAGAAGGGGGTTGCGGTTGTTGGCATTGGCCGGAACGCGGTTCTCGTAATCGAACTGCCGGACGGAGAAGTTGGAATAGAGTTCGGGGAATTCGGTGATCAGCCGCGTCGCCAGCACGCCCAGATCATGCATCGACATCAGATGGTCGGGGTCCGGCCAGCCCGAGGCATTGGCGAAATGCGATTCCGTCAGGCCGATCTGACGCGCTCGTTCGTTCATCATCTGGGCGAAGTTCTCTTCGGTCCCGCCGAGGCCTTCGGCGACGACGACGCAGGCGTCATTGCCCGAATTGACGATGATGCCGTGGATGAGCTCCTCCACCGTCGGGCGGTCGGAGGGTTTGACGAACATCTTGGATCCGCCCATCCGCCACGCCTTTTCCGACACCGGGAACGTGGTCTGCATGGTGACGCGGCCATCGTGCAGCGCCTCGAACAGCATGTTCAGCGTCATCAGCTTGGACATGGAGGCCGGGTGTTCCGGCGTGTGGGCGTTCTTATCCAGAAGCACCGTCTTCGTCGTGATGTCGTAGACCCAGGCCGAAGTCGCGCTCGTTTCGAACGCGTGGCCAAGGGCCGGTACGGCCGTCAGAAGGAGGGCAAGCATCAGCCGTTTCATCGCATTGGTCCCCGTGGTCATCCCATGTCTCGCGCGGCGCCAGCATAAAAGCGGATGCCGCCGAGGGAAAGGGCGGCGTGATCAGGGTTTCGTCAGGTCGATTTCCGTCGATTGGGGTTTTCCCGTGCGCGCGTTGCCGCTATGACACGCACGGTTTGACCAAGGACCGGAAAGGACCGCCAAATGGCCAATGTCGTCGTCGTCGGCGCCCAATGGGGCGACGAAGGGAAGGGCAAGATCGTGGACTGGCTCTCGGAGCGTGCGGATGTGATCGCGCGTTTCCAAGGCGGTCATAACGCCGGGCACACGCTGGTCATCGGCGAGAACGTCTATAAGCTGTCGCTGCTTCCTTCGGGGATCGTGCGCGGGGGCAAGATCTCGGTCATCGGCAACGGTGTCGTGCTGGACCCCTGGCACCTCGTCTCGGAGATCGAGAAGCTGCGCGGCCAAGGCGTGGAAATCAGCCCCGAAAACCTGATGATCGCCGAAAACGCGCCGCTGATCCTGCCGCTGCATGGCGAGCTGGACCGCGCCCGCGAAAGCCAAGCCTCGGTCGCCAAGATCGGCACCACGGGCCGCGGCATCGGCCCGGCCTACGAGGACAAGGTCGGCCGCCGGGCGATCCGCGTCGCCGATCTGGCCGACGATGCCACGCTGGAATTGCGTGTGGACCGCGCGCTGGTGCACCACGACGCGCTGCGCCGCGGCCTCGGGATGGAGCCGGTGGACCGGGACGCGCTCTTGGCCAAGCTGCGCGAGATCGCGCCGCAGGTGCTGCCCTATGCCGCGCCGGTGTGGAAGATCCTCAACGATTCCCGCCGGGCCGGCAAACGCATCCTGTTCGAAGGGGCGCAGGGCGCGCTTCTGGACATCGATTTCGGCACCTATCCCTATGTCACGTCCTCGAACGTGATCGCGGGGCAGGCGGCGACGGGCACCGGCCTTGGGCCGGGCGCGATCGGTTTCGTGCTGGGCATCGTAAAGGCCTATACCACGCGGGTCGGCGAAGGCCCGTTCCCGGCCGAACTGCACGATGCCGACGGCCAGCGTCTGGGCGAGCGGGGGCATGAATTCGGCACCGTCACCGGGCGCAAGCGCCGCTGCGGCTGGTTCGATGCGGTGCTGGTGCGCCAGACCTGCGCCACCTCGGGCGTGTCGGGAATCGCGCTGACGAAGCTCGATGTGCTCGACGGGTTCGAGACGCTGAAGATCTGCGTCGGCTACGATCTGGACGGTCAGCGCCTCGATCACCTGCCGATCGCCGCCGATCAGCAGGCCCGTTGCACCCCCATCTACGAAGAGATGGAGGGCTGGAGCCAGTCCACCGCCGGGGCCCGCACCTGGAACGAGCTTCCGGCTGCGGCGATCAAGTACGTTCGCCGGATCGAAGAGCTGATCCAGTGCCCGGTGGCGCTGCTCTCGACCTCGCCCGAGCGGGACGACACGATTCTGGTGACCGATCCCTTCGCGGACTGATCAGCCGGTTTCATGCAGATAGGGGGAGCGGTCGGTGACACGGAACCGGCCGCTTTTCTGTCTCTGGAGCAGGCCACGCGCGATCAGCGCATCGAAGGCCTGCGCAAGATCGGGATAGGGTATGCCGGTCTGGGCGCCGACATGGCGCAGCACCTGCGGACGGGTGAATTCGGGCCGATCCTCCACGCGGGCGGTCCAGACGGCGGCGGCCTCCACCAGTTCCTCGGTGGTTTCCGCGCCCAGCGTCAGGGCGAAGCTGGCAAAGCCGACCGAGGCCGGATCGGGCCGCGTCTGATCGGCCAGCGGCGTGACGGGGCGGGGGGCGCGCCCGTCCAAGCGGTCGGCGACACCGGCGGCGACGGCGCGTTTCAGGGCGCGCAGCGCCGAGACGCGGCGCTGATGGGCGGGATCGTTCATATGCGTGTCAGCCGTGCGAATCATGCGGTCGAGTGTGGGATCGGGCAGCGGCCCGGACGAGGGGGCGGCGCTTTCCGCCGGGGGGGCCGGCTCCGGCCCGGGGGGCGCGGCGCCGAAATCCCGGTCGCGGGCGGCCAGATCGCGGAAATGCGCCGTCACCTGCGTCATCGTGTTGAAGGGATCGTCGAACCCCTCCAATGTGCAGGAGAAGCTGCCGTAGGAGACGGTCATTATCTTTTTCGGTCCGCTTGTCATGACGCCCGCCCCTCGCGCCCGTTACGGGTCGGTTTTATCGATCAATCACCCGGTATCATCCGTAATCTCGGACCCGACGGGAGTCTTTCCGCTTTCACTCGCATGACGAAACCGATTGTTCAATCATCCGTCCCTGTGACGCTCGTGGCGGGCGGCCCGGCCACGCGGCGCGATCTGCGCCTGTGTCTGCGCCGCGCGCCCCATCTGGTGGCGGCCGATGGCGGGGCGGACCGGGCCTTGGCGGCGGGGCTGTGCCCGGATGCGGTGATCGGCGATCTCGATTCCATCTCGGACGGCGCGCGGCAGGCCTTGGCGGGCCGCCTGCACCATGTGACCGAGCAGGAGAGCACCGATTTCGACAAGGCGCTGCGCAACATCGACGCGCCTTTCGTGCTGGCGGCGGGGGTGACGGGGGCGCGGGCCGATCACGGGCTGGCGGTGCTGAACGCGCTGGTCCGGCATCGGGGGCCGCCTTGCCTTCTGATCGGACCGGAGGATGTGATCCTGCACGCCCATCGCCCGCTGCGGCTGGGCCTGCGGGTGGGGGATCGGGTGTCGCTGTTTCCAATGGCGCGGCTTGCGGGGCGGGCAAAGGGGCTGGTCTGGCCGATCGAGGGGATCACCTTCGCGCCGGATGGGCGCATCGGCACCTCGAACGCGGCAGGCGCGGCCGAGGTGACGCTTGATTTCGAGGGGCCGGGGATGCTGGTGATGCTGCCGCGGGCGCGGCTCGATGCCGCGATCCGCGCGATCCGCTGACCGTCAGCCCTTGGCCAGACGGTCGGCCTTCTTGCGCACCAGAACGGTGCGCAGATCGTGCATGGCCAGCAGCAGATCGTCGGTCACGGCTTCGAGCTGCGCCTCGGTGGCGCGGCTCTGGGCCCAATGGGCGGTCAGGTTCAGATGGTCGATGGCGCGCAGGATGTCATCCACGTCGCGCCGGGCCAGCGTCTCCTGACGGGCGGCGATCCATTCGCGGATCACGCGCTCGTCTTCGGGCGACAGCACTGTGTCGCCCTGCGGTTTGAACTCCCCGTTGCGCGTATTCACCGTCGCGATCTGATCCATCTCGATCCGACGCTGACGGTTTTCCGTGTCGACACGGAACACGATGGCCCCGTTCTCGCGCACACGGAAATAATATTCGGGAAGCTCGCTTGCCATGCGTCAGACCAGACCTTTGCAGAACCGCTGAATGCGCCCGCAGGCTTCTTTCAGCACCTCGTCGGAGGTAGCATAGCTGACGCGGAAGTTCGGCGACAAGCCGAATGCGGCGCCGAAGACGACGGCGACGCCTTCTTCTTCCAGCAGCGCATTGGCGAAGGTTTCGTCATCGGAGATGACCGTCCCCTTGGCCGAGGTCTTGCCGATGCAGCCCGAGATGTCCGGATAGACGTAGAACGCGCCTTCGGGCTTGGGGCAGACGATGCCTTCGGCCTCGTTCAGCAGGGCCACGACCAGATCGCGGCGGCGCTGGAACAGGGCCTTGTTGCCCTCGAGGAAGTCCTGCGGGCCGGTCAGCCCTTCGAGCGCGGCATATTGCGAGATGGAGCAGGGGTTGGAGGTCGATTGCGACTGGATCGTGCCCATCGCCTTGATCAGCGCGGCCGGGCCGGCGGCATAGCCGATGCGCCAGCCGGTCATGGCATAGGCCTTGGACACGCCGTTGCAGGTCAGCGTGCGGTCATAGAGGCCCGGCTCCACCTGCGCGGGGGTGCAGAACTCGAAATCGTCGAAGACGAGGTGTTCGTACATGTCGTCCGACATCACCCAGACATGCGGATGCTTCATCAGCACATCCGTCAGCGCCTTCAGCTCGTCGCGCGTATAGCCCGCACCCGTCGGGTTGGAGGGGGAGTTGAAGATGAACCACTTCGTCTTCGGCGTGATCGCGGCGTCCAGCGCCTCGGCGGTCAGCTTGAAGTTGGTCTCGATCCCGGCGACGACCGGCACCGGCGTGCCGCCCGCCAGCAGCACCATGTCGGGATAGCTGACCCAGTAGGGCGCGGGGATGATCACCTCGTCGCCCGGGTTCAGCGTCGCCATCAGCGCGTTGTACAGGATCTGCTTGCCGCCCGTCCCGACCGAGATCTGGTTCGGTTTGTAGGACAGGCCGTTCTCCCGTTCGAACTTGGCGCAGATGGCCTTCTTCAGTTCGGGAATGCCGTCCACGGCGGTGTATTTCGTCTTTCCGGCGTCGATTGCGCGTTTGGCCGCGTCCTTGACGTTCTGCGGCGTGTCGAAATCGGGCTCGCCGGCGCCGAGGCCGATGACATCGCGCCCCTCCGCCTTCAGCTCGTTCGCCTTGTTCGTCACGGCAATCGTGGGGGAGGGTTTCACGCGCGCCAGCGTATCGGAAAGAAAGGCCATGTCATGTCCCGGTTTGTACTTCGCCGCGCAAAGTCTTAAGTTGCGGGGACTGGCCAAGCAAGCGTTAAGGAGGATGCGCATGGATACGGGAACGGGCGAGGCGGCGGATGCCCGTCTGAAGCGGTTGTCCATGCGGTCCTGGCGGCGGGGCATGAAGGAGATGGATCTGGTGCTCGGCCCGTGGTCGGACACGCATCTGTCCGGCCTGACCGCCGAGGAGCTGGATCAGTACGAACTGCTGCTGGAAGAGAACGATCAGGACCTTCTGGCCTGCATCCTTGGTCGGCGCGAGCCGTGGGGGCCGTTCGCCCCGCTTCTGGCCACGATTTCGGGCCATGCACGGACGCGCTGGCAGAAAGCCTGATCCGTTTACGCGATGTTTCCTATTTGTGCCGATGCTGCCCCCTGACAGGGAAAGGATCGGCAGGATGGATGCACATGTCTTGGGCAGCGGAGAGGAGGCGCAGATCGCGCTTCCCTATCGTGAGATGCTGTCTTTGGTGGAGCGGCTTCACCGCCTGATGCTCGATGTCGTGAAGGACGAGTTCGAGCGGATGCGCATCGTGGAGATCAATCCGGTGCAGGCGCTGCTGCTGTTCAACATCGGCCCGCATGAGGTGACGGCGGGGGAGCTCAAGACCCGCGGCTATTACCAAGGCTCGAATGTCAGCTACAACCTGAAGAAGCTGGTGGATCTGGGCTATATGCACCACGAACGCTCGGCGGTGGATCGCCGGTCGGTGCGCGTGCGGCTGACGGACAAGGGGCGGGACATTCACGATGCGTTGTCGGGGTTGTTCGACCGCCATGCCGGTCAGTTGCAGCGGCGCGAGATCGTGACCCCGCTGGGCATGGAGGATGCCGCCCATCTGTTGCGGCGGCTGGAACGGTTCTGGACCGAGCAGATCCGCTATATCTACTGACGCCACAGCCGGGCATGGCCCGCCAGAGCGCCCTGCGCCTTGGCCAGTAGCCGGTTGGCGCGGCCCGGATGCGGGATGCGGCCGGTGATCAGGCGGTCCAGCACCACTTCGGGCGGGCAGGGCGCGCGGCTGACCGGATCGAAACAGCGCGGATAGGCGATGAGGGCGGCATGCGCCAGCCGCCACAGCGGGCGCGGTGCCCGTCGCCCGGTCGGGGGCGCCATGTCCTGCGTCAGGCCCCACCCGGCATAGAAGGGCGTTCCAAGGCAGGTGACTTTCCGTCCGCGCAGCAGCGCCTCGAATCCCAGAAGGGAGGTCATCGTCCAAACCTCGTCGCAGGCTTCGATCAGGGCGGCGGGATCGGCGCGATGGGCGACGATGTCGGCATCGGCGGCGTCGATCGCGCCGGGGCGCAGGCCCGCCTCCACATCGGGATGGGGCTTGAAGACGATGACGGCCCCCGGATGGGCGGTGCGCGCCGCCGCCAGCAGCGCGGCGTTGGTCCGCACGCTCCCCGCCCCCAGCCGGATGGAGGCGTCATCCTCCACCTGTCCCGGTACGAGGATGCGATGGCCGGGCGGCAGCGCCGGAGCCGCGCCCCCCAGATTGTATTTCGTCAACCGATGCGCCGTCAGCCGGGCCAGAAACGCCTCGATCCGCGCTTCGGCCCCGGCCGGGGGCGGATCGAGGATCAGGCGTTCCAGACGGCTGGGCCGCGACGGATCGTAATAGATGCCGAGATCGTCGGCCACGAGCGACAGCGGCGGCACCAGTTCCGCCCCCAGCCCGCGCGAGCGGAGGAACCCATCCTCCACCCGGCGCAGCACCGTGGGGGCGGGCGGGGTCGGCGCCTCGCGCCCGGCCCAGATCAAAAGATCGCGCCCGCTGCGCGCGGCCTCGGCCGCCGCTTTGGCCGGATCGTCGCGAAAGCGCAGTGGGGCCTCTTGCCCGAACACCGCCTGCAAGCGCCCCCGCTTCCACAGCCGCATGCCGGCGGCGACATGGCCGCGCCGATCGTCGCGAAAGGCGCGGACCTCGGCCTCGAGCTGGTCCACCGCCTCCTCAAAGGGGCAGAGGCGGTCGCGGCAGGGATCGTACCACAAGGGCGCCTCGATCATGGCGGCGGCAAAGAGGCGCGCGGGCGTCGGGCGCGCGGTGCGGCGCGGCAGGGGGGCGTCATCCTCGCTCAGGCCCCAGCCGGCATAGAAGGGCTGACCGAAGACGCGGGGACGGTGGCCGGCAAGAATCGCCTCGAACCCCATCTGCGAGGATACGGTATAGACCCGCGCCGCCCGGTCGAGCAGCGCCCAAGGCGAGACCGTCCCCACCGCCGGCAGGTCCGACGGGAAATGGCCGGGGCGCAACCCCGCCAGCGTTTCGGGATGGGTCTTCACCACGATGCGCGCGCCGGGATTTTCCGCCCGCGCGGCGGCCAGCATCCGGGCGAAGGTCGCGGCATCCGCCCCCGAATGCCGGATGGAGGCATCGCCCCGCACCTGATCCACCACCAGCACGAAACCCGGTTCGGGCAGGGGGGCGGCCGGGTCGAAGCCGTTATATTTGCTCAGATGCAGATGGCGGAGGCGGGCGATGCCATCTTCGGCCCGCGCCAGCAGGCCGGGATCGGCGGGGGGCGCGGCGATGCGGCGCTCAAGCTCCGACGGGGCGGCGCTGTCGAAATGGGCGGTGTGATCCAGCAAGAGGCCAAGAGGGCCGCGCCGGTCCGCACGCCCCGGATGGACCGAGCGCAGGAACGCATCTTCGAGCCGGTAGAGGGGGACATTGCGGGCGGCGGCGATCCGTTCGCCCCGATGCGCATAGGGGCTGCGCCCCCAGACGATGACGCCATCCCCATCGCGGGGCAGGCCAAGCCGCAGATCGTGCCCGGCAAGTGTCAGGATGCGGCGCAGGCGCGGTTGGCGCAAAAGCCCGGCATTGTAGTAGAAAAGCCGCCGAGGTGCCCCGGCGGCCGTTCGATCGCTGTTACTGGCCGACACTGGTGAGGGAGTCGGCGGCGCTGGTGGTGCCCAGAATGGCCTGAACCGTCTTGGTCCATTGGACGAAGGGCGCTTCGGTGACATAGAGCGTGTCACCGTCGTCGATGCGGAAGTCCCGCGCCTCGAACAGGCCCGACGGTTCGGTCAGGTTCAGCACATAGGCCACCCGCTGCGGCGTCGTGATGTCGGTGCGGCCGGTCAGCGCGCGGACCGTGGCGGGATCTTCGTCGCGGAAGACGAAGACGCCCTTCGGATCGGCGAGGTTGGTCTGAAGGCCGCCGACGGTGGCGATCGCCTCGATAGCCGACAGATCGCGCGTCTCGAACGGGACGACGGACTGGCCGGTCGCGCCGAGGGCGATGAACTTGCGGGTGTCCCGCTCCACGGTGATGCGGTCGCCGGGGCGCAGGGCGATGTCGTCCTCGGGGTGATCGTAGAGATCCTGAAGCCAGATCTGCCCGGTCTGGCTGCCGCGCGTCACGCGCACCAGCGTCACCTGCGGATCTTCGGTGCTGCCCCCGGCGGCGGCCAGCATGGCCGTCAGCGTGCGGGTCGGCTGCTCCAGCGGGAAGACGCCGCGCGTCCCGGCCGAGCCGGTGACCGTCACGGTGGAGCCGTCGCCGGCCACGCGCTGCACCAGCACCTGCGGATCGGGCGTCTGGTTCGACAGCGCGCGCGTCAGCGTTTCGCGCAGCGAGTCGGGCGTCTGCCCGGCGGCGCGGATACGTCCGGCATAGGGCACGAAGATATTGCCCTGACCATCGACCTGAAGCTGGTTCAGCGCGGAAACGCGCTGCCCCGAATTGCCCAGAAGCGGATCGTCCCGCACGTTTTCATAGACGGTCACGGTCAACTGGTCGCCCGCCGCGATCGTGTCCGAACCCACGAGGCCGGCACCGCGGAACGCGCTGCCGAAGCCATAGGTGGCCTCCTGAGACGTGATCCGCGTCACCTGCGGCGTCACGGCGAAGATGAAGGCATCGCCCCCGTTCTCCACGGAGCTGGCATAGATTTCGCGTTTGTTGGGACCGGAGCGGGGCAGCCCGCACGCGGCCACCGCACTCATCACGGTCAGCAGAATCGCAATGCGTGCGACCCTGGTCAGGTTCGGCTTCACGTCCACGTTACCCTCGTCCGGATTTTTTTTTTCGATATTACAGAGATCGCCTGAGGATGCGAGCCAAAATTCGGCCGCATTCACCGCAGAATGCGCACCTGAAGGCGGGGGGAGGCGTGTCCGGCCGACAATGCGTCGTAGGGGTCCACCTCCGAAAGCATCATATCGACCACCTGACGCAGCAGCGCCCGCCGCCCCCGCGCGGAATAAAATCCCCCCGGAACCTGTGATGTTTCAAGAAGGTAGTGGCGATAGTCGCGATAGGCACGGGCATCGGGCCGCTGAGGTGCGGCGAAGAATTCGGGCAAGGGCTGGGGCGAGACGAAGGCGTCTTTGCCATAGACGGCCGCCCCCGTCGCTTTCAGGGGCAAACCGCGCCACAGCACCTGCTGGGCGGCGGTGGAATTGACGGTGATGGCGCTGCGGGCATCGTTCAACAGCTTCGCCAGCTTGCCCCCGCGCACGAAATGCACCCGTTTCGTGATCCCGAGGCTTTGGGCCAGATCGCGGATGTCGGCGGCGACGGGGGTGCGGCCATCCTCCAGCGGGTGGCTCTTGAACACCAGATGATGATGGCGCGGCGCGCCTTCGGCAAAGCCCTCCATCACCTCCTGCAGGAAATCGCGCAGCGTGGCGTAGGGGGAATGCATGCGGAAACTGGAGTCGTGCTCCAGTTGCAGCAGCACGAGGTGGTAGGGAAAGCCGCCGCGCATGATTCGCCGCGAGGCGATCCGCCGTTCCACATGATGCACGGGCATCAGGGCCAGTCGGCGCAGATAGAGGCGAAACTCCTCCTGCACCGTCAGCGATCTGTGGGGGCGGAAGTTCGGCCAGCCGCGCCCGAACAGGACGAAGCCGTGATAGACCGCGCCCCAGAACATATGCTCCTTCATGTCGCCCCACAGGGCCGGCGCCTCGGGGAATTCCATGTCGGACCGGGCCAGCGCCTCGCGCATCGCGGGCACGTCGATCGTCATCAGCCGCGAATGCCCGTTGGAACCGCCGCGTTCATAGGTCACCCAATGCGGGCGCAGATAGCCTTCCTCGAAGACGTGGACGGTGATGCCCAACTCGCGCGCGATGGCGACGGCCTGCGCGTGGACCGGGCGCGTATCGCCGTAGAGGACGAGGTCCGTGACCGCCCGCTCCTCCACGATGCGGCGGAAGGTCTGCGGCCAATGCGCGTGATCCTCTTGGAAGGGGATGAAGTGGCGCTTGGGCCAGAACACCTCGTCGCCGCGGTTGAATCCGACGCGCGCCACCGCCGCGCCCGACGCCGCGATCCCGCGCGCCAGCGTCCTGAACCAAGGCCCGTGCGGGCCTTGAAGGAAAAGGAAGCTGCGCCTGCCTGTCATCGTGTCCGCCCTTCGTCCTGCCGCCGGGATGTTACCCGCCATGCGCCGGGGTGCAATCTCTTGCGTCGTGGGCGGGCGGAGGCTAGGCCTTCGTGCGAGGCACCAAAGGCAATGCGAGGACGATCATGTTCACCGGAATCATCACCGATATCGGCCGCGTCGCCGAGATGGAGCAGCGGGGCGATCTGCGCGCCCGCATCACCACCTCTTACGACACGAGTACGATCGACATCGGCGCCTCCATCGCCTGCGAAGGGGTCTGTCTGACCGTGGTGCGGCTGGGGCCGGACTGGTTCGACGTGGAAATCTCGGCCGAGACGGTGGGCGTGACGACCGCCGCCGACTGGACCGAGGGGCGGCGGCTGAACCTCGAACGTGCGCTGCGCGTCGGGGATGAGTTGGGCGGGCATATCGTGTCGGGCCATGTGGACGGTTTGGCCGAAGTGGTGGGCCTGTCGCAGGACGGCGACAGTCTGCGCGTGACCTTCCGCGCGCCCGAGGCGCTGGCGAAATTCATCGCGCCCAAGGGCTCGGTCACGCTAAACGGCACCTCGCTGACGGTGAACGAGGTGGCGGGCGTCGATTTCGGGGTGAACCTGATCCCGCACACGCAGGCGGTGACGACTTGGGGCGATGTCGCGCTGGGCGACCGCATCAACCTCGAGGTGGATACGATGGCCCGCTATGTCGCGCGGCTGCGCGAATGGGCCTGATCGGCCATAACGGGGGGCCGGGGCTGGAGGGCCATGCCTTCCGGCGGCTGGCATGGACCAAGGCGCGGGCGGCGCTGATGCCGCGCCTTCCGGTGGAGGTGGTGCGCCTGCGGGTGCGCCGCGCGGCGGAACTGGGGCTGGATTACAGCACCTATGCGGGCATCCGGGCGCAGACGGGGCATGACGTGATCGCGCTCCTCTTTTCCACGAACGCGCTGCGGATGCTGCGGCCGGGGCAGGGGGATGCGGCGCGGATCGCCGCGCTGTCGGCGGTGAAGGCCGGGCGCGCGTTGGCCGTCGCGCCGCCGATGCCCGTGGATGCGGCGGCGGCGGACCTGAACGCCCGCGGCCTGCCCTTGGATTGCGCGGGCGCTGCGCCGGGGCTTCTGCCATGGCCGGCGCTGCGGGAGCGGATCGCGGATCTGCGCCGGAACTGGCCCGCCGACCGCGTGCTCCTGATCGCCGAGACGATGGGCGAACGGGACTGGGTGGAGGCCGGGCGTCTGGCCGGACACATCCCCGCCAATAGGTATTTCGCCTAGCATCCGTTGCGCGTGCGGAGTATGTCCGGGCCATCCGCGCGGAGAATGCCATGACCGAGACCACCGAATTCAGCGACGCCATCTCCTCCATCGAGGAGATCATCGAAGACGCCCGCAACGGCCGCATGTTCATTCTCGTCGATCACGAAGATCGCGAGAACGAGGGCGATCTGGTGATCCCGGCGCAGATGTGCACCCCTGCCGCGATCAACTTCATGGCGACGCATGGGCGCGGGCTGATCTGCCTCGCGCTGCCCTCGGCCCGCATCGAGGCGCTGGGCCTGCCGCAGATGAGCGCGAGCAACGGCAGCCGCCACGAAACCGCCTTCACCCTGTCCATCGAGGCGAAGGAGGGGGTGACGACCGGCATCTCCGCCCATGACCGCGCACGCACCGTGTCCGTCGCGATCGACCCGACCAAGGGCGCGGCCGACATCCATTCGCCGGGCCATGTCTTCCCGCTGCGCGCGCGCGATGGCGGCGTGCTGGTGCGCGCGGGCCATACCGAAGCGGCGGTCGACGTGTCGCGGCTGGCCGGGCTGAACGCCTCGGGCGTGATCTGCGAGATCATGAACGAGGACGGCACCATGTCGCGCCTGCCGGACCTCGTGTCCTTTGCGCAGCGCCACGGGCTGAAGATCGGCACCATCTCCGACCTCATCGCCTATCGCCGCCGCCACGACAATCTGGTGAGCGAGCGCGAGGTGCGCCATGTGCAATCCGTGCATGGCGGCGCGTGGATGATGCGCCTGTTCACCGACGAGCCGACGGGCACCGAACATATCGTGCTGACCAAGGGCGACATCACGACCCCCGATCCGGTGCTGACGCGCATCCATGTGCTGAACCCGCTGGAGGATATCATCGGCCTGACCGCCGGGCGCACCGACGAGGTGCCCGCCGCGATGGAGGCCGTCGCAGCCGAAGGGCGCGGCGTGATCGTGCTGCTGCGCGACGCCACCCCCAAATTGGCCGCTGCGGGCGAAGCCTCGCCGCAGACGCTGCGCAATTACGGGGTCGGGGCGCAGATTCTGGCCGCGCTGGGGTTGCACAGCCTCGAACTATTGACCAATTCGGCGGCTCCCAAGGTGGTGGGTCTGGAGGCCTATGGCCTCTCCATCGCGGGAACACGCTCCATCAGGAAGGACTGACATGGCTGCTTCGGAACAGCATCACACCCTGCCGCTGCCCACCTTCGAGGCGCCGGTGAAACTGGCGATCGTCGTGTCGCCCTATTACGGCGACATCGCGGAGGAACTCGTGGCCGGTGCGCGCGCCGTGGCCGAAGAGGTCGGCGCGACGGTGGAGGTGATCGAGGTGCCCGGCGCGCTGGAGATCCCGTCCGCCATCGCCATCTGCGAACGGCAGGCGGAGTTCGACGGCTATGTCGCGCTCGGTTGCGTGATCCGCGGCGAGACGACGCATTACGAGACGGTGTGCAACGATTCCAGCCGCGCCCTGACGCTGCTGGGCCTTCAGGGCGCCTGCATCGGCAACGGCATCCTGACCGTGGAAACGCGCGAACAGGCGGTCGTGCGCGCCGAGGCGGCGGGCCAGAACAAGGGCGGCGGGGCTGCGGCTGCGGCGCTGCATCTCGTGGCGCTGCGCCGCCGGTTCGCCGCGCCGCGCCGCAACATCGGTTTCCGCGCCGACGAGCTGCACCTTGCCAAGGGCGAAGGCACCCTCGCATGACCCCGGCCGAGAAACGTCAGATGAAATCCGCCTCGCGGCTCTATGCCGTGCAGGCGCTGTTCCAGATGGAGGCGCGCGGCCAGACGGTCGAAGCGGTCGCCAAGGAATTCGAAAGCCATCGCTTCGGTGCCGTCTATGACGGCGACGAGATGGCCGAGGGCGAGCCCGATCACTTCCGCCACCTTCTGTCCGAAGCGGTGGAGCGTCAGGCCCGCATCGACCAGATGACCGACCGCGCGCTGGTCGCCAAATGGCCGATCGACCGGATCGATCCGGTGCTGCGTGCACTGTTCCGCGCGGCGGGTGCCGAGTTGACCTTGGGCAACACACCGCCCAAAGTGGTCATCACGGAATTCGTGGATGTGGCCAAAGCCTTCTTCCCCGATGGGCGCGAACCGAAGTTCGTCAATGCCGTTCTGGACCATATGGCCCGAGAGGCCGCCCCCGAGCGCTTCTGAAGCCCTTGGAAACCCGCCGAAAGGCGGGTTTTTTGTTGCGCATATGCAACAGCAAAACCTCACGAAATCTTATCCAATTTTGTAACATCCTCACGGAATGCTCCGAAAGGATGTCTCGCTTCGGGCACAGCGGCTTTGTAACGTTGCGTCAAAACGCGAAATCCGTGCCCTCGCTTGGCACGTTCCCGCCGAACGGGCCGTCAAGGGCTGCTCGGCGTATGCCTCGCATTTTCTTCAACAAAGATGATGCGTATGGACCTTGCACGGTCCCGCCATATGTTCCGTTTCGGCACGAGAAATACGGCCACCCGGCCTGCCGGGCTTCCGTTTGAAAGGACAGGACATGAACAATCAAATGAAAATCGCAGGCGTTTCCGCGCTCGCTCTTATGCTCGGTGCCGCCGCTCCGACCTTCGCCCAGACGGCGTCGGACAGCATCGTGAACCCGAACGCGATCGACGATCAGATCGATCAGCAGCGCTTCGACGTCGAACAGCAGTTCGACCGTTCCAGCGACGCGTTCCGTTACGGCGCTCCGGGCGCTCGTGAAGGCTTCTCGGGCAGCGCCTCGCTCGGCTATTCCGGCGCGACCGGCAACGACGAGAGCCAGAACCTCGACGTCGGCGCCCGCGTCACGCATCACCAAGGTCCGTTCACGCAGAACCTGTCCTTCCTGATGCGCTTCGAAGAAGAAGACAGCGATGCGACCACCGAGAAGGTGTACGGCGTCTATGACGGTCTCTACGACATCAACGACCGCTTCTACGGCTTCATCATGGGCCGTGTGGTCACCGATGGTCTGGCCGACGAAATCACCGACGAAGACATCGACAACGGCAACCTCGACATCGGCGACAAAGTCGAGCAGGACGCCTTCCTCGGCATTGGTCCGGGTTACCGCATCTTCAACCGTCCGGATCTCGCATGGCGCGTTCAGGCCGGTGTCGGTCAGTCCTACCTGAAATACGGTGACGGCGAGAGCGACTCCGAAGTCGGCTACGTGCTGTCCTCGCGCTTCTACTGGGACATCAACCAGAACGTGTTCATCACGATGGACACCGATGCCCTGAACTCGGACGCCGCTCTGCGCGTGAACAACGACCTCGGCGTGAACTTCAAGGTCACGGACGCGTTCTCGACCCGTATCAGCTACCTGACGGACTACAACGAGAGCCGCGCGATCCGCACCGACAACACCCTGGGTGTGTCGCTGGTCTACGGGTTCTAAGAAACCCGGTTTCGTCGCAAGGCGAACCTGAGGGGTGGCGCAAGCCGCCCCTTTTTCATGTCGTGATGGCGGGGGAAGGTGACGGGCCCGCAGCGACCGTGGAGGGTGAGATTTCCCGAGAGCCTGACGAATCAGGTGGGAGCCAGATACCACGGCCAGGACCGTGGCAGAGCCAGCCCCCTCGGAAGTGCTTATCGGCCACTGGAAAAATGCCTCAGCACGAGAAGAGCAGAACCCGTCAGCCCCGAGATAGGATGCCGGGGCGCGGGGCGCAAGATCAGTCCTCGAAGACCTCGGGGATGTCCTTGGGTGCGCGGTCGAGCCATTCGGGAACGGGCAGGCCCTTTTCCTTGAGGAAGGCCGGGTTGAACAGCTTGGACTGATAGCGGTTGCCGTAATCGCACAGGATCGTCACGATCGTATGGCCCGGACCCATCTCGCGCGCCATGCGCACCGCGCCCGCGACGTTGATCCCCGACGATCCGCCGAGGCACAGGCCCTCATCCTCCAGCATGTCGAAGACGATCGGCAGCGCTTCGGAATCCGGGATGCGCCAGCTGAAATCGGGGGTGAAGCCTTCGAGGTTCTTCGTGATCCGGCCCTGACCGATCCCTTCGGTGATGGAGCTGCCGGGCGAGGCGAATTCGCCCGTCGTGTAATAGCTGTGCAGGGCCGCGCCCTCCGGGTCGGCAAGGCCGATCTTCACGCCCTTGGGCTGCAGCGCAAGGCCGACCCCGGCCAGCGTGCCGCCGGAGCCGACGGCGCAGACGAAGCCGTCCACCTTGCCGCCGGTCTGTTCCCAGATCTCGGGGCCGGTCGTTTCGATATGGGCCTGACGGTTGGCGACGTTGTCGAACTGGTTGGCCCAGATCACGCCATTCGGCTCGGACCGCGCCAGCTCCTTGGCCAGCCGCTCGGAATAGCGGACATAGTTGTTGGGGTTCTTGTAGGGGGCGGCGGGCACTTGCACCAGTTCGGCCCCGGCAAGGCGCAGCATGTCCTTCTTTTCCTGACTTTGCGTTTCAGGAATGACGATCACGGTGCGAAAACCCATGGACGCGCCGACGAGGGCGAGGCCGATCCCGGTATTACCGGCCGTCCCCTCGACGATGGTGCCGCCGGGCTTCAGCGCCCCGCGCGCGATGGCGTCGCGGATGATGAACAGCGCCGCGCGGTCCTTCACGGACTGGCCGGGGTTCAGGAACTCGCATTTGCCGAGTATGTCGCATCCCGTCTCTTCGGAGGCGCGCTTCAGGCGGATCAGGGGGGTGTTGCCGATGGCGTCGGCCAGATCGATACGGATCATGCGGGATACTCCTGTTTGCCGTAAGGTTTAGGGTGGCGATCCCCCGCTTGCAAGGCGCGGCCCCACCGGGCAGAACAGGGACAGCCAATGAAGGAGAGCCGCCATGCGCACCCGTGCCGCCGTCGCCATCGCCCCCGGTCAGCCGCTGGAGATCATGGAGGTGAACCTCGAAGGTCCGAAGAAGGGCGAGGTTCTGGTCGAGATCAAGGCGACCGGCATCTGCCACACCGACGCCTTCACCCTGTCGGGCGCCGATCCCGAAGGCATGTTCCCGGCCATCCTCGGCCATGAGGGCGCGGGCATCGTGCTGGAGGTGGGCGAGGGCGTGACCACGCTGAAGCCGGGCGACCACGTCATCCCGCTCTACACCCCCGAATGCCGCGAATGCCCGAGCTGCCTGTCGCGCAAGACGAACCTCTGCACCTCCATCCGGGGGACGCAGGGGCAGGGGCTGATGCCGGACGGCACGACGCGGTTCTCGATGCTGGATGGAACGCCGATCCTGCATTACATGGGCTGCTCCACCTTCGCCAACCACACCGTCGTGCCGGAGATCGCGCTGGCCAAGGTCGATCCCGAAGCGCCGTTCGACAAGATCTGCTATATCGGCTGCGGCGTGACGACCGGGATCGGCGCCGTCATCAACACCGCCAAGGTGGAGATCGGATCGAAGGCGGTCGTCTTCGGTCTGGGCGGCATCGGCCTCAACGTTATTCAAGGGCTGAAGATGGCCGGGGCCGACATGATCATCGGCGTCGATCTGAACAACGACAAGAAGGAATGGGGCGAACGCTTCGGCATGACCCATTTCGTCAACCCGTCCGAGATCGACGGTCCCCTCGTTGCGCATCTGGTGGAGATGACGAAGACCCCGATCGACCAGATCGGCGGGGCGGATTATTCGTTCGACTGCACCGGCAATGTGAAGGTGATGCGCGACGCGCTGGAATGCACCCATCGCGGCTGGGGCGTGTCGGTGGTGATCGGCGTGGCCCCGGCGGGCGCCGAGATCCAGACCCGGCCGTTCCAACTGGTGACGGGGCGCGTCTGGAAGGGCTCGGCCTTCGGCGGGGCGCGGGGGCGCACGGATGTGCCGCAGATCGTGGATTGGTACATGGACGGCAAGATCGAGATCGATCCCATGATCACCCACACCCTGACGCTGGACCGGATCAACGAGGGTTTCGATCTGATGCACGAGGGCAAGAGCATCCGCAGCGTCGTGGTGTTCTGATGCGCTGGCTGGTCATCCTTGCCGCCTTGGCCTCTGGCCCCGCCTTTGCGCAGGATGCCGAAAATGGCGCGAAGGTGTTCCGCAAGTGCATGGCCTGCCATTCGCTGGCCGAGGGCATGAACCGCAACGGCCCCACGCTGCACGATCTGGTGGGCCGCCCCGTCGCCAAGCAGGAACGCTATGCCTATTCGGCGGCGCTGCGCGATCTGGGCATGTCGGGCGCGGTCTGGGATGCCGAACGCTTGTCGGCCTTCCTTGCCGATCCCAAAGGGGCGGTGCCGGGCACGAAGATGGTCTTTGCCGGCCTGCGCGATCCGCAGGACGTGGCCGACATCGTCGCCTATCTGACCGAGGAAACCGCCGAATGAGGATCGTGTTCGACCTCGACGGCACCTTGGTCGACACCCTTCCCGAAATCCACGGCGCGGCCACCGCCATGCTGACCGAGTTCGGCCACGAGGCGCTGCCCACCGCCACCATCCGCCGCTTCATCGGGCACGGGGTGGAGGCGCTGGTCGGCCAAGTCCACGACACCGTGCGCGGCGCCGAGGATCGCGCGATCTGGGTGGAGGTGTTCAACCGCCATTACGCCCGCATCAATGGCACGTTGGTGCAGCCCTTCGACGGGGTGACGGCGGCGCTTCGGGTGCTGGGGGATGGGGCGCGGATGGGCATCTGCACCAACAAGCCCGAGGCGCTGGCCCGCGGCGTGGTGGAGGCGCTGCGCCTCGGCCCGTTCGAGGCGCTGATCGGCGGCGATACGATGCCCGTCCGCAAGCCCGATCCGGCCCCGCTTCTGGCCGTGGCCGAAGCCTTGGGCGAGGGGCCGATCCTCTATGTCGGCGATGGCGAGGTGGATGCCGAAACGGCGGCGCGGGCGGGGATCGACTTCGCGCTGTTCACCGGCGGCTATCGCAAGGCCGAACCCGAGGATCTGCCGCACCGCCTGCGCTTCGATCATTGGGCGGATCTTGCGGCGCTGGTTCAGTCGATCCGCTGAACGCGGATGCGCATGCCCGATGCGGGCTGCGCCGGGATGCGGTCCATCGCCACCGACAGATCCTGCGGCGGCACGTCGTAGCTCATCTCGCAGCACAGCATCCGCACCGCCGATTCCATCAGCGCCAGCGTCGCCGCCTCGCCGGGGCAGCGATGGGTGGTGGCGACATCGCCGCCGCCCTGCGGCACGAAGGACGGATCGTTCAGCCGCCAATCCAGCATCCGTTCGGGGCGGAAGGCCTGCGGGCGGGGGAAGTGGCGCGCATCCTGCGCCGTGCCGTAGATGTCGAAGAGCAGCCATGACCCGGCGGGCAACGTCGCCCCGTGCCATGTCAGATCGCGCGTGGCGCGGGCGGCGGTGAAGGGGAAGAAGGGCGCGGTGCGGCGCACCTCCTCGCAGAAGTCCGAGATGAAATCGGCATTGCCGCTGCGGAACAGCCCACACCAGATCGGATGATCGTGCAGCGCCTTGGCGGCGAAGGCGACATAGCGCCCCACGGCGACGATCGGGCGCAGAAGGTTCAGCACCTCCACCGCCGCAACCTCCAGCGGAAGGTCCTTGCCGATGATGGCGAGGGGGGTGGCCGCCGCATCGGCGCTGCCCCGGACGGCCGCGATCTCGCGGCGGAGCCAACGCTCGATCCCCCGGCGGCGCCACAGCGCCAGCGCGGTGGAGGGGCCGAAATGTCCGGACCGATCGCTCATGGCAAAGAGATCGCGCGTCAGGCGGCGCAGATCGGCGGGGGCGGGATAGAGGCCGACCCAATGGCAGGCGGCGCGGGTCAGCGCGCTGTTCGCCAGATCCAGCACCGACACCTCGAGGCCGGGATGCAGCTCGGCGCGCCATGCGGCTTCGAACCCGCGGCGGAGCGAGTCGATCCGGCCCGGATCCATCACGAGGCGGATGAACATCGCCTTGCGGCGGCGATGCTCCTCGCCATCGAGTTGCTGCACGCTGCCCTTGTCCTGCAACAGGCGCAGGACCGTCGTGGGCATCGCGCCGGTGCGGGTCAGCCCTTCGGCCCCATAGAGAAGCTGGCTTGCCTCCGGGCCGCGCAGGCAGATTGCCTCCCGGCCCATCAGGCGGGCGCGGAACCCGTCCACCCCCAACCGGTCGCAGCCATGGCCGATGAAGCCGTAGCCCTGACGCAACAGCGTCACCGTGTGATCGACACCGGGAAGCCGGGGAAGCGGGGCGGGGAACGCGGATGTTGCGCCGGCCCGATGGCCGAAAGCGTCCTGGTCCTGACGTGACATCCGTTGATCCTTTCGTCTTGCACCGCAAGGCATGGGCACAAAATCTCGCCCCTCAACGCGCAAAGGGGCGGCAGGTTCCACGAAAAACGAAAAAAGGCGCGGAACGGGTCCGCGCCTTTGGTATCGGATGGGAAAAGGGGCCTTAGCGGCGGCGGTCGCGCCGCGCGCTCATGGGTTGGAAGGCCACGCCCACATGCGCCTCGCAATAGGGTTTGCCAGCGGCCGAGGGCAGGCCGCAGAACCAGAACTCCTCGGTGGCCGGATCGCCGATGGGCCATTTGCAGGTCCGCTCGGTCAGGTCCATCAGGCCCAGCTTGCGGGCGCGCTTTTCCACCTCGCGCTGCGAGGCGAGCGCCTCGGGGCTGATCTCGTTGGCCGAAGGCTGCGGCGGCAGCGGTTGACCGGCGGGCACGATCGGGCGGCGGGCCGGGATCGGCGCGGCGGGGGCCGGGGCCGGGCGGGCCACCGGCTCGGGCGCGGCCTGTTCGGGTTCGGGCGCGGGCGGGGCGACATCCACCTTCGGCTCGGCCGCCGGGGCGGCGGGGGCCGGGGCGATCTCCTCGCCTTCGGTGCCGCGGTTCGACAGGCCCAGACGATGGACCTTGCCGATGACGGCATTACGGGTGACGCCGCCAAGCTCCTTGGCGATCTGGCTGGCCGACTGGCCCTCCGTCCACATCCGCTTCAGGGTTTCAACGCGTTCATCTGTCCAGGACATGCAGGGTCTTCCGCTGAGGGGTTCCGCCAGGCGCGTATCTTATCCGCGCGAGGGGCCGAGATACAAGCGCAGGGTGCCGATTTCAAGACCCGGGCCCCGAATCCTCTTGTCAGGCGCGGCGCGCGTGGAGTAACGCTGTGCCATGATCGCACGGACCGCATATCGCCCCCGACGTCGCTGACGTTCCGATCGCGCCCTTCGCGCGGGCGACCACCCTTGCGCGCATTCCCCTTATGACATTGACTTGCAGGCGTGCCTTTGGCACCCCTTCCGTCGTCTTTCCGAGGATACGACCATGATCCCTTCCGTGTTGCCGACCTACAATCGCGCCCCGCTCGCCTTCGTGGCGGGTTCGGGCAGCTGGCTGACCACGGAGGACGGACGCCGATACCTCGATCTGGGCGCGGGCATCGCGGTCAACGTGCTGGGCCATGCCGCGCCCGAACTGGTGGCGGCGATCACCGCGCAGGCGGGGCGGCTCTGGCATGTCTCCAACCTCTACCGCATCCCCGAGCAAGAGGCGCTGGCCACCGCGCTGGTGGAGGCGACCTTCGCCGACACCGTCTTCTTCACCAATTCGGGCACCGAGGCGATGGAGCTGGCGGTGAAGATGTCGCGCAAATACTGGGACGGCCATGGCGAGCGGTCCGAGATCGTGGCCTTCCACGGCGCGTTCCACGGGCGGTCTTCGGCGGCGATCGCGGCCTCGGGCGCGGAGAAGATGGTGAAGGGCTTCGGCCCGCTGCTGCCC
This sequence comes from Falsirhodobacter algicola, assembly GCF_018279165.1. Classification (GTDB taxonomy): domain Bacteria; phylum Pseudomonadota; class Alphaproteobacteria; order Rhodobacterales; family Rhodobacteraceae; genus Falsirhodobacter; species Falsirhodobacter algicola. Next base: position 174,200 of record NZ_CP047289.1, read on the forward strand.
GGCTTCGTGCAGCTTCCCTTCGACGACATCGCCGCGCTGGAGGCGATCACCGAGGCGACGGCCGCCGTGATCGTGGAGCCTGCGCAGGGCGAAGGCGGCATCCGCGTCGCGTCGGATGCCTTCCTCAAGGCGCTGCGGGCGCGCTGCGATGCGACGGGCGCGCTCTTGGTCTTCGACGAGGTGCAGTGCGGCATGGGCCGGACGGGCCGCCTGTTCGCGCATGAATGGTCGGGCGTGCATCCCGACATCATGATGGTGGCCAAGGGCATCGGCGGCGGGTTCCCCTTGGGCGCGGTGCTGGCGACCGAGGCGGCGGCGCGCGGCATGGTCGCGGGCACGCATGGATCGACCTATGGCGGCAACCCGCTGGGCTGCGCCGTGGGTGGCACGGTCATGTCCATCGTGTCCGACCCGGCCTTCCTGTCCGAGGTGAACCGCAAGGGCGCGCTGTTCCGTCAGGGACTGGAGGCGGTGGTCGCCGCCCATCCGGACGTGTTCGAGGCGGTGCGCGGGCAAGGGCTGCTTTTGGGCCTGCGCTGCGTGAAACCGGCGGCCGAGGTGGTGCAGGCCGGATACGCGCAGAACCTGCTGACGGTGGCGGCGGCCGACAATGTCGTGCGTCTGCTGCCCGCGTTGAACATCCCCGACGAGGACATCGCCGAGGCGCTTGCGCGGCTCGACCGGGCCGCGACCTCGCTCTCCTGATCCCTCTGCGCCGGGGGTGCGCCCCCGGCCGAAGAAAGCAGCAAGATGAAACACTTCCTCGACATCCACACGACATCCAAGCCCGATCTGCGGGGGATGGTGGACACGGCGATCGCCATGAAGACCGCCCGCGCCGGGCTGCCCAAGGGCACGCCGGATGCGGATCAGCCGCTGGCGGGCCATATGGTCGCCCTGATCTTCGAAAAACCCTCTACCCGCACGCGCGTGTCCTTCGATGTGGGCGTGCGCCAGATGGGCGGGCAGACGATGGTCCTGTCGGGCCGCGAGATGCAGCTTGGCCATGGCGAGACGATCGCCGACACGGCGCGCGTTCTGTCGCGCTATGTCGATCTGATCATGATCCGCACCTTCGAGGAGGCGACCCTGCACGAGATGGCCGAACACGCCACCGTGCCGGTGATCAACGGGCTGACCAACCGCACCCATCCTTGCCAGATCATGGCCGACATCATGACCTACGAGGAAAAGCGCGGCCCCATCGCCGGGCGCAAGGTGGTCTGGGCAGGCGACGGCAACAATGTCTGCGCCAGCTTCATGCATGCCGCCGTGCAGTTCGGCTTCGATTTCACCTTCACCGGCCCGCCCACCCTCGATCCCGAGGCCGAGTGGCAGCGCATGGCGCGCGAGGCGGGCATCGGTTTTTCCATCGAACGCGATCCGGCGCGGGCGGTGGAGGGGGCCGATCTGGTCGTGACCGACACATGGGTGTCGATGCATGATCCGGAATCGGCCAAGGAGCGGCGCCACAACCAGCTTCGCCCCTATCAGGTGAACGAGGTGCTGATGGAGCGGGCGAACCCCGACGCGCTCTTCATGCATTGCCTGCCCGCCCATCGCAACGACGAGGCCACGAGCGCGGTGATGGACGGCCCCCATTCGGTGATCTTCGACGAGGCGGAGAACCGCCTTCACGCGCAGAAGGCCGTCATGCGTTGGTGCCTCGGGGTCTGAGGGATCAGATCCCGGCGGCCGTCAGCTCCCGTAGGCTGTCGGCCGACAGCTCCAGCGTGACCGCACCTGCGAGTTCGGCCACCTGCTGGGGCGAACTGGCCGAAGCGAGCGCCCCCACCACGCCCGGCTGGGCCACGATCCATGCCAGCGCGATCTCGGTCAGGCTGGCATCCTCGCGTTCGGCGGCGCGGTCCATCGCGTGCAGGATCGCATGGCCCTTGGGGTTCATGTAGCGCCGCCCGATGGACTCGCCGCGCTTGGATTTGCGCAGATCGTCCTCGCTGCGGTACTTGCCCGTCAGGAACCCCCCGGCAAGCGAGAAGAACGGCAGCAAGCTGAGGCCGTTGCCCTGCATCAGTTCGGCCAGATCGGCATCGTATTTGTCACGGGCATAGAGGTTGAACTCGTTCTGCACGGATTGGTACTGCGCGATGCCCTTTTCCTTGGAGGTGCGGATCGCCCGTTCCAGCTCGGCGGTGTTGTAGTTGGAACAGCCGATCCAGCGCACCTTGCCCGCCTGCACCAGACGCTCATAGGCCTCGAGCGTCTCTTCCTCGGGGGTGTCGGGGTCGGGCTGGTGGCTTTGATAGAGGTCGATGTAATCGGTCTGAAGGCGGGTGAGGGAATCCTCCACCGCCTCTTCGATGCGGCGCGCGGACAGGCCCTTGCGCCCGTCGCCCATATCCATCCCCGTCTTGGTGAAGACATGCACCTTGTCGCGGTTGCCGCGGGCCTTCATCCAGCGGCCGATGATCTTCTCGCTCTCGCTGTCATTGCCGGGCACCCAGCGGGAATAGACATCGGCGGTATCGAGCGCGGTGAACCCGGCATCGACGAAGGCGTCGAAGGTCGCGAAGGAGGTCGCCTCGTCCGCGGTCCAGCCGGCGGTGTTCGTCCCGAGGACCCACGGGGCGATCTGGATGTCGGTCTGGCCAAGTCTGCGTTTCATGGGAAGTCTCCTTTTCCCGTTCAACGCGCCTCGGGCCCTCGTGGTTTCGCGCGCAGGGTGGGGGCGGCCTCGGTCGGGTCCTCGGGCCAGGGGTGGCGGGGATACTGGCCGCGCATGTCCTTGCGCACATCGGCATAGCTGCTGGCCCAGAATCCGGGCAGGTCCATCGTCACCTGCACGGGCCTGCGGGCGGGCGACAGGAGCGTGACGCGCAGAGGCCGCCCCGCGACGGTGGGATGGCGGTCGAGGCCGAACATCTCCTGCAGGCGCACCTCGATGGCCGGAGCCTCGCCGTCGTAATCGATCGGGATGCGGTTCCCGAGGGGGGAGGTGAAATGGCTGGGCGTCAGCCGGTCGATCTGCTGCACCCCGTCCCAACCAAGGCGCGCGCGCAGCGCCTCTGTCAGATCGAGGGCGCGCAGATCCGCCTCGGTCCGCTTGCCGTTCAGCCATGGCAGCAGCCAGTCGGCCTCGGCCAGCAGCGCCTCGTCCGACACGTCCATCACCTCGCAGAGGCGGATGCGGGCGCGCAGGCGGGCGGCGGCGGGCGTCCAAGGCAGGCCGATCAGGCGCAACCCGTCAAAGGCGGCGCGGGCCATCGCCTCGGCGGGCGCGGTCCAGATGCGATCCTCCAGCACCAGCGCGCCCAGCATCTCCTGCCGCCGGGCGATCACGCGGCCCTCGCGGCGGGACCATTCGCAGAGGTCGCGCCACTGGGTGGGAAACAGGGCGCGCAGATCGCCCTCGGCGATGGGCACGGCCTGGTGGACCTTCGCCTCGCGCGGGTCGCCGTCGAGATCGGTGGCGACGATCAGGCGCTGAGCGGACAGGGGCTGGCCCGGCTCCATCGCGGCGCCCTTGCCCCCCGACAGGATCCAGCGCGGCGCATCGCCCTTGCGGCGCAGGCCGATGCGGTCGGGATAGGCGAGGGCGGCCATCTGCCCCAGCGTCAGATCGTCGGAGCCTTGCAGGCGGGACAGGCGCCGCGCCTCTTGCCGGATGCGTTCGATCGTGGGGCGGTGGGCGGCGGCAAAGCGGCCCGGATCGCGGATGGCGGCCATGCGGCGCGCCAGATCGGCCGGCTCGCCGCGCAGCGGGTCGCGTTCGGCCAGCAGCGCGGCCAGTTCGGCGCTGCCGGCGGCGCGGGTCAGCATATGGGCCAGCCGCGGATGCAGCGGCGCGCGGGCCAGCATCCGGCCGTGATCGGTGATGCGGCCCCCCCGCAGCGCCCCCAGATCGTGCAGCAGCGCCCGCGCCTCGGTCAGCGCGCCTTCGGGGGGTGGCGTCAGAAAGGGCAGATCGTCGCTGCCCCAAGCCGCCAGTTCCAGCGCAAGGCCCGTCAGATCGGCCACCTCGATCTCGGCGGGGGGGAAGGCGGACAGGGCCCCTTCCTCGCCCCGCGTCCAAAGGCGGTAGCACACGCCTTCGGCCACGCGCCCGGCGCGCCCGCGGCGCTGTTCGGCCTCGGCGCGGGTCACGCGTTCGGTCACGAGGCGCGACATCCCCGAGGCCGGATCGAACCGCGCCCGCCGCGCCCGCCCGGCATCCACCACGACGCGGATGCCCGGAATGGTCAGCGAGGTTTCGGCGATGGAGGTGGCAAGGATGATCCGCCGCCCCGCCGAAGGGGCCAGCGCCGCCCGCTGGGCCGCGAAATCCATCGCCCCGAACAGCGCGCGCACATCGCCCGACAGCTGCGATTGCACCCGGCGGATCTCCCCCTCGCCGGGCAGGAAGACGAGGATGTCGCCCGTCTCCTCCTCGGCGGCCTGGCGGATAAGGGCCGCCGTCTCCATCTCCAGCCGGCCTTGGGCGGGGCGGGGCAGCCAGCGCGTCTCCACCTCATAGGCGCGCCCGGCGGAGGTGATGACCGGCGCATCGCCCATCAGCGCCGCCACCGGCGCGGCATCGAGCGTCGCCGACATCACGACCAGCGCCAGATCCTCGCGCAGCGCGGCCCGCGCCTCTAGGACCAGCGCCAGCCCCAGATCGGCGTTGAGCGAGCGTTCGTGGAATTCGTCGAAGATCACCGCGCCGATCCCGTCGAGCGAGGGATCGTCCTGAATCATCCGCGTCAGGATGCCTTCGGTCACCACCTCGATCCGGGTGGCCTTGGACACCTTCGCCTCGCCGCGGATGCGGTAGCCGACGCGCAGGCCCACGGGTTCGCCCATCTCCTCGGCGATGCGTTCGGCGGCGGCGCGGGCGGCCAGACGGCGCGGCTCCAGCATGACGATCCGGCCTTGCACCCGCGGCAGCAGGGCCGGGGGCACGCGCGTGGTCTTGCCCGCGCCGGGCGGGGCCTGCAGCACCGCCATCCCGCGCAGGCGCAGGGCATCGGTCAGGGCGGGAAGGACATCGTCGATGGGAAGCCGGGACATGGGCCGCTTATCGCGCGCCCATGCCGCCGGTTCAATGCGTGGTGACGTTCAGCGGCAGCACGGTGTCGGCCTTCAGCTGCTCCATCACGAATTGCGCGGCGACCCGCTTCACCGCGACGGCCTGCGTCAGCGCGTGATAGAAGCTGTCATAGGCGGCCATATCCGGCAGCACCACGCGCAGCAGGTAATCCAGATCGCCCGCCATGCGGTTCACCTCCAGCACCTGCGGCAACTGATGCAGCGCGTTCAGAAAGGACGTGCGCCAGCCGGGGGAGTGATCCCCGGCCTCGATCCCGACGAAGGCAGTCAGCCCGAAGCCGATGCTGGCCTGATCCACGATGGCCACGCGGCCGCGGATGATGCCCCGCGCCTGCAATTTCTGCACCCGCTTCCAGCAGGGCGTCTGCGACAGGCCGACGCGGTCGGCAAGGCGCGCGATGGGGATCGTGGCGTCGCGCATCAGTTCCGCCAGGATCTTCCGGTCGATCAAATCGAGGGTCTGCATGGCGATTCTCCAATACCTTCGAGGAGGAGAATGGCACGTTACCCGTAAAAGTCTATAAGGTTTATCGTGTTTATCGTTTATTGCGCCGGAAGGTCGTGCCGGATAGGGTCGGGGCATGATCTCGCAACGCACGAAATACGCGCTTAAGGCGCTGATGACGCTGGCCGATGCCGCGCGCACCGACCAGCCCGCGCTGACGATCGAAGAGATCGCCCGACGCTCCGCCACGCCCAAGCGGTTTCTGGAGCATATCCTTCTGGACCTGCGCAACATCGGGTTGATCCGCAGCAAGCGGGGGCGGGCCGGCGGCTATATGCTCATCAAGGAGCCGCGCACCGTTCCGATCGGGGAATTGCTGCGCCAGATGGACGGCCCCATCGCGCCGCTCCCGTGCCTGTCGCGCAGCGCCTATCAGCCCTGCGAGGATTGCACCGACGAAGCGTCCTGCCGCATCCGCCGCATGTTCGGGCAGGTGTACTGGTCCTATCTGCTGTTGATCGAATCGCTGACGCTGGCGGACCTGACGGACAGCGTGGATGTGATCGATCGCCTCTCGGTGCCCGTTCCGGGGGAATGACGTTCCCCAGATGCGGCGAAGAACGCATCGGACGTGCTTTTGAAAAACACGACTAAGCTTGTAGATTTAAACGTGTCGGAACGGTCCGGCACAGTACAGGCTCAGGAGGTTTAGATGTTCGTTCAGGTTCTGAAGCAGATCGGCACGGCCCTTCGTTCGTCCCGCCCCGGAACGATGGCCATGACCGAAAATCTTTTCGAGGTGCAGTTGATCGGCGATCCCACGGGGCGCTTCGGTGCCGTCCCATTGAAGGTGACGACGCACCGGCCACTGGAAGTGGCGGGCGATCTAATGCGCGACCGCGATCCCCGCCATTGGAACGTGGCCATCCGCGCCTTGCCGGCGGCCCGCATCCATTAATCGTGGTTGGGCACCCGCCGCGAGGGGGCGACGTAAGGGCGTGTCACATCGCGCAGCGTGACATCCAGCGCCTCCATCTGCAGGGCGACGGCGCCGTCGCCCGCCAGCACCAGCTCAAGGACGCCCGCGCCGTCATCGCCGGGCGTCCACCGCAGCGACAGCACCGACAGCACCAGATCGCGGTCCGTGCGGTCGATGCCTTGGCTGCGCACCCCCAGCACGCCGTCGAAGGCCAGAAGCGCGCGCACCCGTTCGGGCGCCGGAACCCGGTCTTCCCAGCGGAAGCGGTTGATCAGCATCAGGAACTGCCGCCGACCGGGGCGATAGCGCATTTCGGTGATCGGCAGGACGGCGTCCTGCACGAGGGCGGAGACGATCTTCAGATCCTCCGCGTCCTGCGCCCCCAGATACAGGGGGCGCTCATCGCCATCCTCGAACCGCGCGTCGGTCATGTCCGTCTCTCCCAGTCTGCCGCCCAAGGATAACCGGACGACAGGTGGGGGCAAGTCAATGAATGCGCTCGATCAATGCGCCGCAGGCCGAGAGCTTCTCCTCCACCCGCTCATATCCGCGGTCGAGGTGATAGACGCGGCTGACCACCGTCTCCCCCTCGGCGGCAAGCGCGGCAAGGATCAGCGAGACCGAGGCCCGCAGATCCGTCGCCATCACCGGCGCGCCGCGCAGCTTCTCCACGCCGTGCACGGTGGCGTGGCCGCCATGCACTTCGATCCGCGCGCCCATGCGCGTCAGTTCGGGGGCGTGCATGAAGCGGTTCTCGAAGATGCGCTCCTCGAGGATGCTGGTGCCGTCGGCGGTGGCCAGCAGCGCCATCATCTGTGCCTGAAGATCGGTCGGGAAGCCGGGGAAGGGCGCGGTGACGACATCCACGGCCCGAACCCGGTCCTCGCGCCGCGCGACCATCAGGCCGGCGGGCGTTTCCGTCACCGAGACGCCGGCCTTGTCCAGCGTTTCGCAGAAGCTGGCCAGCAGGTCGATCCGCCCGCCCAAAAGCTCCACCTCGCCGCCGCAGATCGCGGGGGCCAGCATATAGGTTCCCAGTTCGATCCGGTCGGTCACGACGGCATGGGTCGCCCCGCCCAGCCGTTCGACCCCTTGGATCGTCAGGGTGGAGGTGCCTTCGCCCTCGATCTGGGCGCCCATGCGGCGCAGGCAGCGGGCAAGGTCCACGATCTCCGGCTCGCGCGCGGCGTTCTTCAGGACCGTGGTGCCCTTGGCCAGCGTGGCGGCCATCAGCGCGTTCTCCGTCGCCCCGACCGAGACGATGGGGAAATCGAACACCGCCCCCTTCAGCCCGCCCGGAGCCTTGGCATGGACATAGCCGTCGCGCAGATCGAGTTCGGCGCCCATCGCCTCCAGCGCCTTCAGGTGCAGGTCCACCGGGCGGGCCCCGATGGCGCAGCCGCCGGGCAGCGACACCTCGGCATGGCCGAAGCGCGCCAAGAGCGGGCCGAGCACTAGAATCGAGGCGCGCATCTTGCGCACGATGTCGTAATCGGCGCGCTGGCTCGTGATGTCATGCGAGGAGAGGGCCAGAACCTGCCCCCCCTGCAGCGGTGCCACCTCCGCCCCGAGCGAGCCGAGAAGCTGCGTCATCGTGCGGATGTCCGACAGGCGCGGGGCATTGGTCAGCGTCAGCGGCTCATCCGTCAGCAGCGTCGCCGGCATCAGGGTGAGGCAGGCGTTCTTGGCCCCTGCAATGGGGATCTGCCCCTTCAGGGGGCCATTGCCCCGTACCAGAATGGAGTCCATGCCGTTTATTCCTTGTCCTGCCCCTGACCCGCATCGGCCCGCGCACGGGCCTGAGCCTTGCGCCGGGCCATATTGGCCTTGAGCGCCGCCTTCAACCGGTCTTCGCGTGTCTGCGGCGCCGGGCGGCCACCAGTCGGCGCCACCTTGCCTGCGGGTTGTTTTTCGCTGTCCATGCGCGCTTGTAGCGCGATGCAAAAAAACCGTCCAGTTGGGGCTTGCAAGGCGGCGGAATTGCGACTATTCCCCGCCTCGTTGCTGCGGTAGCTCAGTGGTAGAGCACTCCCTTGGTAAGGGAGAGGTCGAGAGTTCAATCCTCTCTCGCAGCACCAGCAAGATCCCGATCATCGCAAGGTTCTGGTTTCGCCGGTAGGGGCGGGGCCATGACGTATTCTCCGATCACGCCGGGTGATCCGGTTTCGGCCGTCCGGCACAGGGGCATCGCATTCGTTCGCCGCCCCCGAAAACGAGAAAAGCCGCCCCGTGGGGCGGCTTCATGCGTTTCGCCGTGGAGGGCGATCAGGCCAGCGCGATGCCGACAGCCGATTCGCGACCGTTGCGGTCTTTTTCCACGTCGAAGGTCACGGCTTGGCCGTCCTTCAGCGAGCGGATGCCCGCGCGCTCGAGAGCGGAGATGTGGACGAACACGTCCTTGCTGCCGCCTTCGGGCTGGATGAAGCCGTAGCCTTTGTCAGCGTTGAACCATTTCACGGTGCCGTTGGCCATCGTGTGTTTCCTTCATTCTTTTGTCGCCCGCAGGATGCGGCGACCCGGCACAGAAGATCATCGAGAGCTGTGCCCAGAAGGTCTCAGAGTCGAAAATGACGATGCCGATCCAGACATAGCCCATGATGGCGCCCGTTGCAACGCCTCCGTGCGGATCCTGTCCAATTGGTCTTTTGCCCGATCATTTTCCGCCCACAAGTTCAGCGGGACTGTGCCCGGATCGCCACAACCTTTGGGCGTAATATGATGACCGCCGATTAATCCTAATAAGTCGTTAACGCGTCACTTGACGCAACCTTGGGTTGTACGCGATTTTGACAACCACAACGTGCGAAGCGTCGGAGATTCGCCTTGCACGAGTTGTACAGCCCCAATCCGTTCGCGGCATCGAACGAAGGGTCTGCAACCTCAAGCAGAAGGATGGCTCGGCATGGCACTTCTCAACCTGAACCTCGGCGGATCGGGCACGACCCGGATCGACAGCTCGAACGCGGACGACACGAACACCCTCTCCGTCAGCGCGCTTGGGTCGCACACGCTGATCGTGGACGGTGTCAACGTCACGGTGAGTTCGCTCCTCGGCGTCAGCGGGGGGGCTCGCCCCACGTTTTCGGCGATCAATGGCGGATCGATCACCATCAATTCCGGGCTGACCGGGCTGAATGCGCTCAGCTCCATGAGCTTCAACGTCAGCGATGACAGCAGCATTACCTACAACGCACCGACTATTAGCGCCCTTGGCGGCTTGTCCAGCTACAGCGTCACCTATTCGGGCGATGGAGCGGGGGATTTCACATTCAACCCGGGAACGGCCACGCTGCTGTCCACGGTGAATGTCTCCGTCACCGGAATGAGCGGGGGGGATGATTTCAACCTCAACGCCATCAGGCTCGATCCGAACCTTTCCGGGGCGAGCTATCGCAACGGTATTCTGTATCTCGAGGGCAATTCGAGCATTTCGCTCTTGTCGAATGTCGAAGTCGCCATTCCGATGACATCGGCGGAATACGCGTGGTTCGTGGAAAATCAGGCCACGTTCCTGACGACGGGGCAGTTCACCTTCCCCTCGGTGGTCTATCTGACCGAGGCCGATGACAGCTATACCGGCACGGACGAGGCCGATCTGATCTATGGCGGCGCGACCAGCACGACGGGCGGCGGCAATGACACGATCTTCGCCGGGGGCGGGGCGGACGATGTCTATGGCGGGGTGGGCAACGATGTCATCTACGGCGGCGCCGGGGCCGATTCCCTCGTCGGCGGCGCGGGCAACGACACGCTGGGCGGCGGCGAAGGCAACGACACGCTGATCGGCGGGGCCGGTGTGGATGTCGTCGATTATTCGGATGCGAACGCGGCGATCAATTTCACCGTTGGCACCACCACCTTCACCGCCGGCACCAATCTCGGCACCGACTCGCTGAGCGGGATCGAAGGGGTCATCGGTTCGGCCTTCGGCGACACGCTGACCGGATCGTCGGGGGACAATATCCTCTATGGCGGGGCGGGGAATGACACGCTGGACGGTTTGGCGGGCAGCGATACGCTGTTCGGCGGGGCGGGCGATGACGTGATCACCGTCCGGGCGGGCGATACGGCCAGCGGCGATGCCGGCGACGACACGATCAATGTCGTGGTGGGCGCGAACGATGTCGGCACGATCACCATCGCGGGCGGCGCCGATGGAAACGACCAGCTGAACCTGAACGGTCTGGGCGGCAAGAGCCAACTGACGCTGGAGGATGGCGTCTATTCCGGGTCCATCGTGCTGGATCGCGGCGCGGCGGGCACGCTCACGATCAACGTCTCGGGGATCGAGAATGTCTTCTGCTTCACCCCCGGCGCGATGATCTGCACCGCCGATGGCCCCCGCGCGATCGAAACGCTGGCCGAGGGCGATCTGGTGCTGACGCGCGACAGCGGCCTGCAACCCATCCGCTGGATCGGGCGGACCACGGTGCCCGGCACCGGCCGCTTCGCCCCGATCCGCATCCGTCCGGGCGCGGTGCCGGAACTGACGCAGGATCTCGTCGTCTCGCCGCAGCACCGGATGCTGATCGAAGGGTATCGGGCGGAACTGCTCTTCGGCGAGAACGAGGTTCTGGCCACGGCGCAGCACATGGTGGACGGGAAATTCGTGACGGTGGAGGAGACGGAGACCGTCACCTACATCCACATGACCTTCGACCGGCATGAGATCGTCTATGCCAATGACGCCGCGACCGAAAGCTATTACCCCGGCAATTACAGCGTCGAGACGATGGATTGCGCCACGCGCGACGAGCTTCTGACGATCTTCCCCGAACTGCGCGCGGTTCCAGGCGCGTATGGATGCACCGCCCGGCGGGTGCTGCGCTCGTTCGAAACGGCGGCGCTGGTCGACTGATCAGGCAAGGCGGGACAGGATGGCCTCCGAGGCGATGCGCGCCGCATCCCCCCGGTCGGCCAGCCGTTCCGCCTGCCGCGCCACCGCCCCCGGATCGCTCAGCGCGTCCAGCGCCTCGGCCAGCAGGTCCGCCCGGACCGGGATGGCGCCCCCTTCGGCATCCAGACGCGCGAAGACATCGGCGAAATTCGCGACATCCGGGCCGTGCAGGATGGCCGAACCATAGGCCGCCGGTTCGTAGGGCGTATGGCCGCCCCGGTCGGTGAAGGTGCCGCCGATCACGGTGGCGGCGGCCATCCGGTACCACAGATGCATCTCGCCCATCGTGTCGGCGACATAGACCGCGCCGCCGGGGGCCGCGCCCGCGCTGCGCTGCGCCGCGACCATCCCCCGCGCCTCGGCAAGGGCCGCCACCGCCGCGCCCCGCGCCGGATGCCGCGGCGCAAGGATCAGCCAGCGGAACCGCGATTGGCGCGCGAAGGCGTCGAGGATCGCCTCCTCCTCCCCCTCATGGGTGGAGGCGGCGAGGAGCGTCTCTGCCCGCGGCACCGGGGCCGGGGGCAGAGGGTCCGCCCTCGTTTCGACGGCGGCCTTCAGCATCAGGCGCGGGCCGATCCGGTCCGCCGGAAGGCCGAGGGCGCGCAGCCGCGCCTCTCCGCCCGCGTCCTGCGCGCTGACCCATGTCAGCGCCCCGAGGATGCGCCGCGCCAGCCCGATGCGCCCCCAGCGGCGGGCCGAACGTTCCGACATCTTCGCCCCGATGACGAAGACCGGCACCCCGCGCGCCGCGCAGCCGAGGATGCGTTCGGGCCAAAGCTCGTTCTCCACCACGATCAGGGCGCGGGGGCGGCGGCGCAGGATGCGCGCCAGCGGCCATGGCAGATCGAAGGGTGCCAGCCGCGCCGTCACCCCCGGCAGCGCCCAGCCCTGCACCAAGGCGCGGGCGGTGGGGTTGTTGCAGGTCACGACGACGGGCGCGGCGCGGGACAGCCGCTCGATCACGGCGCGGGCGGACGTGATCTCTCCGTTCGAGGCGCCGTGCAGCCACAGCGCCCCCTCCGGCCACGGCCCGCGCCCCATCCGCTGCGCCAGCGTCCCGCGCCGCAGCGCCAGAAGCGCCAGCACGGGCAGGGCGGCCAGCATCAGCAGACGGTACAGGGTCATTCCACCCGCACCTCTTGCCGCAGGGTGCCGTCATCGTTGAAGATGAGGATGCGGCCATCTTCGGTGACGACGGCCGTCCATCCCCGACCCAGCGTGACGGCGGTCGGCACCGCCCCGTCCAACCGGATCGCCGGGGGCAGCATCGGTTCGCGCGCGGCCATCTCCGGCACGCGCGTGACAAGCAGCCATATCACGGTTATCAGGCCACCGATCAGCACAAGGGTCAGTATGGTGACCAGCGCCTTCAGAAAGCCCAGTCCGGGCGGCATGTCTTGCGGAGCCTCTTTCATGGCAGACCTTTCCGGCCCGAATGGGGCACAACTTCAGGTGGTGATCGGGCCGAACCCGCCCGACCGTCTTGATAAGGCCCTCGCGCGGGAGGTGCCAGAGGAGGCGGCCCTGTCGCGCTCGCGGCTGGCCAAGATGATCGCGGCGGGCGACGTGCTGCGCGGCGGCCTGCCCGTTGCCGCCAAGGACCGCGTGGCGGAGGGCGACGTGCTGGTGCTGCAACTTTCCGCGCCCGAGGATGTGGATGCCCAGCCCGAGGATATCCCCCTGACCATCCTGTACGAGGATGACGATCTGATCGTGATCGACAAACCCGTGGGCATGGTCGTGCATCCCGCGCCGGGATCGCCGTCGGGCACGCTGGTGAACGCCTTGCTGTTCCATTGCGCCGGCAGCCTGTCGGGCATCGGCGGGGCGAAACGTCCGGGCATCGTGCACCGGATCGACAAGGACACCTCCGGCCTGCTGGTCGCGGCGAAATCCGACCGCGCGCATCACGGCCTTGCTGCCCAGTTCGAAGCGCACAGCGTGACCCGCCGTTACGTCGCGTTGATCCACGGTGTGCCGGACAAGGCCGATCCGCGGCTGCGTGGTATCAGCGGCGTGTCCTTCGAACCCGGCGGCATCCTGAAGATCGCGACCCAGCTCGACCGTCACCGCAACGACCGTCAGCGGCAGGCGGTGGTGTCCCATGGCGGGCGCCACGCCGTCACGCGGATGCGCGTGCTGGAGGATTTCGGCACCGCTGCGCTTGTGGAATGCTGGCTGGAGACGGGGCGCACGCACCAGATCCGCGTGCATATGGCCCATGTCGGTCACGGCCTTCTGGGCGATCAGACCTATGGCGGCAAGCGCAAGGTCGCCGCCAAGGCGCTGGGCGCGGCCGCCTCCGAGGCGGCGGCCGCCTTCCCCCGTCAGGCGCTGCATGCGGCCACGCTCGGCTTCGTGCATCCGGCCACGGAGGAGGAACTGGCCTTCGAATCGCCCTTGCCCCCCGACATGCAGGACCTCTTGGATCTTCTTCGGGCCGGGGCCGCGCGGAACGAAGACTTCAAAACTGAAACATGAACCCCCATATCGGCCACATTCCCGTGAGGCTGCGCAACATTTGCCGTTCCTCGACGGTTTTGCCCCTCTCTCGCGTTAGAGGATCATAACGGCCGCGCCGGGCCGCCCAATCGGCAGCGCCGCAGGCTTATATGGAGGTTCACATGGCCAGCTACACAAACCTTCCTGCTCCGTCCCCCGAACAGGGGCTGAACCGCTACATGCAGGAGATCCGCAAGTTCCCCCTGCTGGAGCCGGAGGAGGAGTACATGCTGGCCAAACGCTGGGTGGATCATCAGGACTCGGGGGCCGCGCACCGACTGGTCACCTCGCACCTGCGCCTCGCGGCCAAGATCGCCATGGGCTATCGCGGCTATGGCCTGCCGCAGGCCGAGGTCATCTCGGAGGCCAATGTCGGCTTGATGCAGGCGGTGAAGCGGTTCGACCCCGAAAAGGGCTTCCGCCTTGCGACCTATGCGATGTGGTGGATCCGCGCCTCCATTCAGGAATACATCCTGCGCTCGTGGAGCCTCGTGAAGCTCGGGACCACCAGCGCGCAGAAGAAGCTGTTCTTCAATCTGCGCAAGGCCAAAGCCAAGGTCGGCGCGCTGGAGGAAGGCGATCTGCGCCCCGAGAACGTGGCCCGTATCGCCACCGACCTGAACGTCACCGAAGACGAGGTCATCTCCATGAACCGCCGGATGGCGGGGGCGGACGCCTCGCTCAACGCCACGGTCGGATCCGAAGACGGCGGCGCGCAGTGGCAGGACTGGCTGGAGGACGAGGACAGCGATCAGGCCTCTGACTATGCCGAGCGGGACGAGTTGGAAGCCCGGCGCGAATTGCTGATGCAGGCGATGGACGTTCTGAACGACCGCGAGCGGGACATCCTTGCACAGCGCCGCTTGGCCGATGAGCCGGTGACGCTGGAGGATCTGTCCGAGACCTATGGCGTCAGCCGCGAGCGCATCCGCCAGATCGAGGTGCGCGCCTTCGAGAAGCTTCAGGCCAAGATGCGCGAATTGGCCCGCGGCAAGGGGATGGCCATCCCGGCCTGATCCCCGCCGCATGATAGGCCGCCCGGCGAACCGGGCGGCCTTGTTGCATCAGTCTTCCATCGCCTCCAGCTCGTCGATGAAGCCTGCGATCATCGCAAGGCCCTTGTCCCAGAAGGCCGGGTCCGAGGCATCGAGGCCGAACGGCGCCAGAAGCTCCTTGTGATGCTTCGATCCGCCCGCCTTCAGCATCTCGAAATACTTGTCCTGGAAATCGGCCCCGCCTTCGGCATAGACGGCATAGAGCGCGTTCACGAGCCCGTCGCCGAAGGCGTAGGCATAGACGTAGAACGGCGAGTGCACGAAATGCGGCACATAGGACCAGAACGTCTCGTAGCCGTCCATGAAGTCGAAGACATCGCCAAGGCTTTCGGCCTGCACCGACATCCACAGCGCGTTGATGTCGTCGGGCGTCAGTTCGCCCTCGGCGCGGGCGGCGTGCAGCTTGCATTCGAAATCGTAGAACGCGATCTGGCGGACGACGGTGTTGATCATATCCTCCACCTTGCCGGCCAGAAGGGTCTTGCGCTCCTCCTTGGTGCGGGCACCGTCCAGCAGCTTGCGGAAGGTCAGCATCTCGCCGAAGACGGACGCGGTTTCGGCCAGCGTCAGGGGCGTTGCGGACAACAGCTCCCCCTGACCGGCGGCGAGGCGCTGGTGCACCCCGTGGCCCAGCTCATGCGCCAGCGTCATCACATCGCGCGGTTTGCCGAGGTAGTTGAGCATCACATAAGGATGCACCGTGGAGACGGTGGGATGCGCGAAGGCCCCCGGCGCCTTGCCCGGTTTCACCCCGGCATCGATCCAGCCCTTGTCGAAGAAGGGCTGCGCCAGATCGGCCATGCGCGGATCGAAGGCGGCATAGGCCTCGCGCACGGTGGTGCAGGCTTCGTCCCAGTCGATGACGCGCGGCGTCTCGGTCGGCAGCGGGGCGTTGCGGTCCCAGACCTGAAGGCGATCGAGGCCGAGCCATTTCGCCTTCAGCCGGTAATAGCGGTGCGACAGCTTGGGATAGGCCGCGACCACGGCATCGCGCAGCGCCTCGACCACCTCCGGCTCCACATGGTTGGACAGGTGGCGCGCGGCCTGCGGCGACGGCATCTTGCGCCAGCGGTCCTCGACCTCCTTCTCCTTGGCGAGGGTGTTGTGGATGCGCGCGAACAGCTTCACGTTCTTGTCGAACACGGCGGCGAGTGCCCGTGCAGCGGCCTCGCGGCGGGCGCGGTCGGCATCGGTCAGAAGGTTCAGCGTTGCTTCGAGGTTCAGCTCCTCGCCGTCCACCTCGAAGGTCATTCCGGCCGTCGTCTCGTCGAACAGGCGGTTCCATGCGGCCGCGCCCACGGTGGACTGATCGTGCAGGAAGGTCTCCAGCTCGTCCGAAAGCTGGTGGGGGCGCATGGCGCGCATCCGCGCGAAGATCGGGGCATAGCGGGCAAGGTCGGCATCGGCGGCCAGCAGCGCGTCCAGATGCGCATCCTCCAGCCGGTTGAATTCCAGCGTGAAGAAGACGAGGGGCGTCGTGAAGGTGGTGATGCGGTCCTGCGCGTCGGCCATGAACTTGGCGCGTTCGCTGTCCATGGTATTCTGATAGTAGCGCAGCCCGGCATAGGACATCAGCCGCCCGGCGGTGATGTCGATCTCTTCATAAAGCCGCACGCAGTCCAAGAGGCCCGCCGCGTCCAGCGTGGCAAGCTTGCCTTGATACCGCTCGGCGAAGGCGGCGCAGGTGTCGTGCAGCCAATCCATGTCCCGCTGCACCTCCGGCGCATCCGGCGCGGGATAGAGGTCCGTCAGATCCCATTCGGGCAGTTTGCCGAAGCCCTTGCCGCTGGCATTGGCGTCAAAGACGGGGCGGGGCAGGGGAAGGGTCATGATACGGTCCTTTTTCAGCTTGCCCCCGATGTAGGGGCGGCGGGCGGGTCAGGGCAAGGGCCGTCACGATTGTGCGTTCAGCAGGTCCCGTAGGCCGTCCAGCGCGTCGATCTCCTCGGCGGGCTTGTCGCGGCGCCAGCGCACCATGCGCGGAAAGCGCAGGGCGATGCCCGATTTGTGCCGGGCCGAGGCTTGGATCCCCTCGAAAGCGATCTCGAACACGAGTTCGGGGGGAACGCGCCGCACGGGGCCGAACTTCTCCAGCGTGTTGCGGCGGACCCAGCGGGTGATCTCGTTGAACTCGGCATCCGTCAGGCCGGAATAGGCCTTGGTGAAGGGCACGAGTTGATCGCCGTCGCGCACGGCAAAGGTGAAATCGGTGAACAGGTTGGCGCGCCGCCCGCTGCCCGACTGGGCATAGAGCATCACGCAATCCACCGTGAACGGGTCGAGCTTCCACTTCCACCAGTCCCCCCGTTTGCGCCCGACATGATAGGCCGAGGAGAGGCGTTTGAGCATCAGCCCCTCGGCCTGCCGTTCGCGGGCGGTGGCGCGGATCGCGGCGAGGGCGGGCCAATCGGCCGCCTCGATCACCGGCGAGGGGCCGATCGGCGCATCCGCCGGCAGCGCCGCCAGCAGCGCCCGAAGCCGCGCCCGGCGTTCCGACAGGGGGCGGGCGCGCAGATCGGTGCCGCCCTCCTCCAAGAGGTCATAGGCCAGAAGATGGGCCGGCGCCTCGCGCAGCAGCGCGCGGGTCACGTTCAGCCGCCCGATCCGCTTTTGCAGGCGGGCAAAGGGCAGGGGGGCCGCGCCGTCCCATGCCAGAACCTCGCCGTCGATCACGGTGCCTTCGGGCAAGAGATCGGCCAGAGGGGCGAATTCGGGAAAGCGGTCGGTGATCAACTCCTCGCCGCGCGACCAAAGGGCGAAGGCCCCCGCGCGGCGGATGATCTGCCCGCGGATGCCGTCCCATTTCCACTCGGCCTGCCATTCCGCCGGATCGCCCAGCGCCTCGGGATCATCCAAGGGCGAGGCCAGCGCGAAGGGATAGGGCCGCGCCCCCGCCGCCGCCGGATCGTCGGACAGGATCAGCGCGTCCCATGTCGTATCCTGCGGACGCCAATCGCCCATCAGGCGGTGGGCGAGGTCGGTTTCCTCGTGGCCCGTCGCGCGGGCAAGGGCGCGCACCATCAGCCCTTGGCTGACCCCCATGCGAAAGCCGCCGGTGATCAGCTTGTTGAAGAGGAACCTCTCCCCGCCCGTCAGACGGTCCCACGCATCGAGGATCGCGGCCTGCCGCATCTCGGCCGGGCGGCCGGTCAGCGCGACGAGATCGCCGATCCAATCCGACAGGGGGCGATCCTCGGGGCGGGTGGCGGGGGGCAGAACCAGCGAAATCGTCTCTGCCAGATCGCCCACCACGGGATAGGCCTCTTCGAACAGCCAGAGGGGGATGCCCGCCGCCTCGGCGGCCCAAAGGCGCAATTCGGTCGAATTGACGGCGCGTTTGGGGCGGCGGCCGGACAGCAGCGCGATGGTCCAGACGCGGTCGGGTTCGGGCGCCTCGCGGAAATAGTCGGCAAGGGCGGCGACCTTCGCGGTCGTCTTCGTCGTGCGGTCCAAGGCGTCGAACAGCGCGAGGAAGCGGATCATTCCAAAAGCTCCACATCGGCATCCTGTTCGGCATCGTCGCCTTCGTACTGCGTCTCCACGATGCCGGCGTCATAGCCCTGATCGGCCAGCCAGCGGCGGAACACCTGCGTGTAGCCATGGGTGACGAAGATCCGCTCGGCCCCCGTGGCGCGGATGGCCGCGTTCAGGCCGTTCCAGTCGGCATGGTCCGACAGCACGAACCCCTGCGCAAGGCCGCGCCGCCGCCGCACGCCGCGCAGCGCCATCCACCCCGAGGCGAAGGCCTGCGACGCCCCCTTGAACCGCGCCGCCCATGGCGTGTTCAGCGCCGAAGGCGGCGCGATCACCAGCGCGCCGGGATGGCTTGCCCCCGTGACATCCGGCCCGGCCCAATGGGTGTCCGGCAGGCGGATGCCTTGGGCCCGCAGCACGCGATTCGTCGCCTCCACCGCGCCATGGGTCAGGATCGGGCCGATCGCCGGATCTACATTCGCCAAAATTCTTTGCGCCTTGCCCAAGGAATAGGCGCCAAGGATCGACACCCGTCCCTCGGCGGCATTGGCGGCCCACCAGCGGTTCACGTCCGCCATCACCTCCGGCTGCGGGCGCCAGTTGAACACCGGAAGCCCGAAGGTGCATTCGCTGATGAAGGCGTGGCAGGGCACCGGCTCGAACGGTTCGCACAGGCCGTCGGGTTCGGTCTTGTAGTCGCCCGACACCACCCAGACCTCGCCGCCGACGGCGATGCGGATCTGCGCCGAACCGGGCAGATGCCCCGCCGGATGAAAGCTGACATCGGCCTCGCCGATCCGCCGCACCTCGCCGAAGCGCACGCTTTCGGCGCGGATCGCGCCCAGCCTGTGGCGCATCACCGGCAGCGCGACATCGGTCGCCAGATAGCGCCCATGCCCGCCGCGCGCATGGTCGGAATGGCCATGGGTGATCAGCGCCCGTTCGACCGGGCGCCACGGATCGACGAAGAAATCGCCGGCAGGGCAGTAGATGCCGCGATCGGTGAAGGTCAGGACCGGCTCTGTCATGGCAAGGCATCTAGCGGTGCAGGCGGCATGGTCCATATGGGGCGGTTTCGCCGAAACACCCTTTCCACCCGCGCAAAGCCGGGATTAGACTTCGAAGAACCGGACGCAGAGCCGGATCACGCAGACGGAGGGGCCGAAAAACGTGACCGCCTACTTCAACGAGATGTTCGAGGGCGACGACGTGCGCCCCCCCTATGCCCGGCTTCAGGACTGGACAAAGGGGATGCCCGACGGGCTGCGCCACATGAAACAGGCCGAAGCGGAGGCCCTGTTCCGGCGCATCGGCATCACCTTCGCCGTCTATGGCGAGGGGGGCGATCCGGACCGGCTGATCCCGTTCGACATGTTCCCCCGCGTCTTCACCGCCGGTGAATGGCAGCGGCTGGACCGCGGGATCAAGCAGCGGGCGCGGGCGCTGAACGCCTTCCTCGTGGACATCTATGGCCGGGGCGAGATCGTGCGCGCCGGGCGGATTCCGGGCCATCTCGTCTATCGCAACGCCGCGTTCGAAAAGGCGGTGGTGGGCGTGGTGCCGCCCAAGGGCGTCTATTCCCATATCGTCGGCATCGATCTGGTGCGCACCGGCCCCGACGATTTCTTCGTCCTAGAGGACAACTGCCGCACCCCCTCCGGTGTCAGCTACATGCTGGAGAACCGGGAGATCATGATGCGCATGTTCCCCGACCTCTTCCGCGAGAACCGGATCGAGCCGGTGGACAGCTATCCCGCGCTGCTGCGCCGCACCCTCGCCTCGGTCGCGCCGATGAAATGCCGGGGGGAGCCGACGATCGTCCTGCTGACGCCGGGGCATTTCAACTCCGCCTATTACGAGCACAGCTTCCTTGCCGACATGATGGGCGTGGAACTGGTGGAAGGGCAGGATCTGTTCGTGGAGGGCGAATATGTCTGGATGCGCACCACCGAAGGGCCAAAGCGCGTCGATGTCATCTATCGCCGGATCGACGATGCCTTCATCGACCCGCTCTGCTTCCGGCCCGACAGCATGCTGGGCGTGCCGGGGCTGATGGACGTATACCGTTCGGGCGGGGTGAACATCTGCTCCTGTCCGGGGGCGGGGGTGGCCGACGACAAGGCGGTCTATACCTATGTGCCGGAAATGGTGCGCTTCTATCTGGGAGAGGAGCCGATCCTGAAGAACGTGCCCACATGGCAATGCGCCCGCCCCGACGAGCTGTCCTATGTGCTGGAACATCTGGACGAATTGGTGGTGAAGGAAGTCCACGGCTCGGGCGGGTATGGGATGCTGGTTGGCCCCAAGGCCAGCAAGGGCCAGATCGAGGCATTCCGCGGGCGGATCATCTCCAACCCCGGCAACTACATCGCCCAGCCGACGCTGGCGCTGTCCACCACCCCCACCTTCGTGGAGGAAGGCGTGGCCCCCCGCCATGTGGACCTGCGGCCCTACTGCCTCGTCGGGGACCGGGTGGAACTGGTGCCGGGCGGGCTGACGCGCGTTGCGCTGACGGAAGGATCGCTCGTCGTGAACTCCTCGCAGGGGGGCGGGGTCAAGGATACGTGGGTGCTGGCGGAGTGATGCAATGTTGAGCCGGACCGCCGAGAAACTCTTTTGGATCGCCCGCCATATGGAACGGGCGGAAAACATGGCCCGTCTGCTGGAAGTGGGGGCGCGCATCTCGCTGCTGCCCACGGTGCAGGGCTATCGCAGCGAATGGGACAGCCTGTTGCAGGCTTCGGGCACCGCCGATGGGTTCGCGCGCAAATACGGCGACCCCGTGGCGCGCAACATCGAAAGCTATCTGTTCTTCGATCGGGACAATCCCTCCTCGGTCGCGTCCTGCCTGACCCATGCCCGCGAGAACGCGCGCATCGTGCGGACCGCGTTGACGACGCAGGTCTGGGACGCGCTGAACATCGCCTTTCAGGAACTGGGCCAGCTGGAGCGCACCCCCCGGTCGGAACTGGAACTGACGCGCCTGACCGATTGGGTGACGCGCACGGCGGCGGTGGTGCGCGGGGCGATCATGGCGACGCTGCTGCGCAATGACGGGTTCGATTTCCTGAACCTCGGTTACGCGCTGGAGCGGGCGGATGCGACGGCGCGGCTGATCGACGTGAAGTATTACGTCCTGCTGCCGCGGGTGGAATTCGTCGGCTCCGGTCTCGACAACTATCAGTGGATGACGCTCTTGCGGGCGCTGTCGCTGCACCGGGCCTTCCATTGGAGCTATGCCGGCGACATCACGGCGCGCAAGATCGCCGATTTCCTGATCCTGAATCCGCAGAACCCGCGCGCCCTGATCACCAGCACCGAGGCGATCAACGCCGCCCTCGACCGGATCGCGCTGGCCTATGGCCGCCAGACCGAAAGCCAGACGCGCGCCCGCGCCATGATGTCCACGCTGAGCGGCGCGGATGTGGAGCAGATCTTCGACGAGGGGATGCACGATTTCATCAGCCGGTTCATCGGCGATGTCGCGCTTCTGTCCGGTCAGATCTGGGAAGATTACCTCACGGGGGATGTGCGATGATCCTGACGGTCCATCATGTGACGCGCTATTCCTACGATGCGCCGGTGCGCGGGCTGGTGCAGAGCCACCGGCTGACGCCCGCCAGCCATGCCGGCCAGCGGGTGATCGACTGGTCGGTGCAGGTGTCGAACGGCATCCGCGGCGGCTGTTTCCGCGACGGGGCGGGGGACATGTTCGAAAGCTGGTCCGTGACCGGCCCCGTGACGGAGGTGGAGGTGTCGGTCATGGGCCGGGTGGAAACCTCGGACCAGTTGGGCGTGCTGCGCGGCCACCGCGAGATGGTGGACCCGACCTGCTATCTGCGCGACACGCCGCTGACCCATCCGGGCGGCACGATCCGCGCCCTTGCCGCCGAGGCGCAGGGCCGCGAGCCGTTGCAGGTGGCCCATCACCTTGCCGCCCGCGTCGCCGAAGAGATCGTCTGGACCCCCGGCGCGACCGAGGCCGGCACCACCGCCACCGAGGCGCTGGCCCGCGGCAAGGGCGTCTGTCAGGACCATGCGCATACGCTGATCGCGGCGGCGCGCCATGCCGGGATGCCGGCCCGCTATATCGCGGGATACATGGTGGCCGACGGAACGCAGGATGCGGCCCATGCATGGGCCGAGGTGTTCGTGGCGGGTCTTGGCTGGGTGGGGTTCGATGCCGCGAACCGCTGCTGCCCGGATGATCGCTACATCCGCCTTGCCTCGGGGTTCGATGCGCAGGACGCGGCCCCCATCCGAGGATCGGCGCGGGGCGGCGGCGGCGAGGTTCTGGATGTGACGGTTGCGGTCCATCAGGCGCAGCAGTAGGGTCGTCAGCCCTAGGGAAACGGAATCACATGACCTACTGCGTCGGCCTGTTGCTGGATGAGGGGATGGTGCTGCTGTCGGATACCCGCACGAATGCCGGGCTCGACAATATCGCCACCTATCGCAAGATGTTCGTCTTCGAAGAGCCGGGCGAACGCATCATCGCGATCATGACGGCCGGATCGCTGTCGGTGACCCAGACCACCATCGCCCAACTGCGCGAGCGGATGGACGGCCCCGACGCCGACAGCGAAACGTCGATCATGAAGGCCCCGACCATGCTGCGCGTGGCCGAGATCGTCGGCAACATGCTGGCCCAAGTGCGGGCCGACGTGGATGACAAGCTGTCCACCATGCGGCAGGCGGCATCGGCCAGCATGATCGTGGCCGGTCAGCGGCGCGGCGGCGACATGCGCATGTTCCTCATCTATCCCGAGGGGAACTTCATCGAGGCGACCGAGGACACCCCCTTCCTTCAGATCGGCGAGCATAAATACGGCAAGCCGATCCTCGACCGGGTGATCACGCGCAAGACCTCGCTGACGGATGCCAAGAAGGCGGTGCTTCTGTCGATGGATTCGACGCTGCGCTCCAACCTGTCGGTGGGGATGCCGCTGGATCTGGCGGTGATCCGCCGCGACGACTGCCGGTTGAGCGAGGATCGCCGGATCGAGACCGGTGACGACACCTTCCGCCGCATGTCCGAAGCGTGGTCCGCCGCCCTGCGCGAAGCCTTCGTCACGGTCGACGTCTGAACAGGATCTCCGCGGCATCGAGGAAGGTGCGGCGGATCGGCGGGCGCTCCATCATCAATTCGTGCTCGCCGCCTTCGATGGTGGTCAGCACGGCCCCGGTCCAGCGCGCCATGCGGGCGCGGATCGCGCCGGGATCGACCACGCGTTCGTGCGATCCGACCATCGCCAGCGCCGGGATCGCCGGGCTAGGGCGCAGCGACAGGGCGCGCATCTCGGCCAGCGCGGCCCCGAGCCAACCAAGGCTCGGCGCGCCCAGCATCCGGTCGGGCATGGCCCGCGCCTCGGCCTGAAGGCGGTCGAACACCTCTGGGTCGGAGGTGAGGGTGTTGCCCGCAAAACCCGCCTCCAGCACATAGGGCGCAAGACCGATGCCGGGCACGGGGCTCGCGGCTCGGTTCAGAAGGCCCGACCCACCGGCCACGAGGCTGGCCACCGGCCGCATCAGCCCGCCCATCGGCAGCCCGAACATCGGCGCGCTGAAGGCCGCGGCATCGGCCGCGCCGCCCTCCATCAGCCAGCGCAGCGCGATCAGCCCGCCCATCGAATGGGCGATCACGAAGACGCGGCCCGTCAGCAGCGGCAGAACCGCGCGAAGATCGGCCTGATATTCCTCGAACCGGCGGACATGGCCGATCATGGGGTCCGTCAGGGCTCGTTCCGATCCGCCCTGACCGCGCCAATCCAGAGTCACGATCGAAAAGCCCCGCGCCACGAGGTCGGCAGCGATGCGTTCGTACTTCTCGATATATTCGGTCCGGCCCTGCAGCAGCAGCACGGTATCGGCGCCGCCCTCCCATCGGCGGGCGCGGATGCGCGTTCCGTCCTTTGCCCGCAGCATCATCACGCCAAGGCCGCACCCAGCTTCATCGCCATCGCCATCGAGCCGTCCACCTTCAGCCGCCCCGTCATGAAGGCCGTCGCGGGTTTCAGCCGCCCTTCGAGGAGCGCGCGGAAATCCTCCACCGTGGCGGTCAGCGTCACATCGGCGGGGCCGTCCCCTTCGCGCACGCCCGCGGGATCGGCGATGATCGTGCCGGCCTCCTTCAGCACGAAGCGGGCCGTCCCCTCGAAGCCCTTCAGCCGCTTGCCCAGCCGATCCACGGCCTTGTCCATCACGTCCTGCATCCACTTGTCCTTTCGCGCCGGCGGGGTTCTGGTAATTTCCGCAATCGGCGTTACCTTGGACATATGAAAGCCCGCGTTCCGATTTTCCAAGCCCTCCTTGCAGCCCCCGTGCTTGCGGCCCTGCTTTCGGCGCCGGTGCAGGCCGAGGATCTGGACACGCTCTATGATCGGCTGAGGGCGGCATCGGCCGACGATTCCCCCGCGATCGAGGCCGAGATCGAGGCCGAATGGCAGAAATCGGGCTCGGCCGCGATGGACCTTCTGCTGCGCCGGGGGCAGGACGCGCTGGCCGACGGGCAGGCGGGGGCCGCGATCGACCATTTCAGCGCGCTGATCGACCACGCCCCCGATTTCGCCGAAGGCTACAACGCGCGGGCGGCGGCCTTCTTTCAGCAGGGTATGTTCGGGCAGGCCATCGACGACATCGCCCATGTGCTGATGCTGGACCCGCGCCATTACACCGCGATCACCGGCCTCGCCCTTATGTTCGAGGAGATGGACCGTCCGGCCGATGCGGCCGACGCCTATCGCGCGGCGCTGGCGATCAATCCGCATCTTGCGGGCGCGGAGGAGAACATCAAACGGCTCGAGGCCGAAACCGCCGGGCGGGAGATCTGACATATATGCGCCAGCAGGGGCGGGTGACGGCGGTCCTCGGGCCGACCAATACCGGGAAGACGCATTACGCGATCCAGCGGATGCTGGGACATCGGACCGGCGTGATCGGCCTGCCGCTGCGCCTTTTGGCGCGCGAGGTCTATGACCGCATCGTGGCGCAGCGCGGCCCCTCGGTCGTGGCGCTGGTCACGGGCGAGGAGCGGATCGTGCCGGAGCGGACGCAGTATTGGGTCTGCACCGTGGAGGCGATGCCGCGCGAGATCGGCGTCGATTTCATCGCCATCGACGAGATCCAGCTTTGCGGCGATCCCGAGCGGGGGCATGTCTTCACCGACCGGCTGCTGCACGCGCGCGGCCTGCACGAGACGCTCCTGCTCGGCTCCGAGGTGATGCGGGGCGCGATCGCGGGCCTGATCCCGGGGGTGGAGTTCATGCGGCGGGAGCGATTCTCCACGCTGACGCATACCGGATCGAAGAAGATCAGCCGGATGCCGCCGCGCAGCGCGATCGTCGGATTTTCGGTGGAGAATGTGTATGCCATCGCCGAGTTGATCCGCCGGACCAAGGGCGGCTGCGCCGTGGTGATGGGCGCGCTGTCGCCGCGCACGCGCAACGCGCAGGTCGATCTCTATCAGAACGGCGATGTCGATTATCTGGTGGCGACGGATGCCATCGGCATGGGGCTGAACCTCGATGTGCGGCATGTCGCGTTCTCCTCGACCGAAAAGTTCGACGGTCGCCGGATGCGCCCGCTGTTTCCGCATGAACTGGCGCAGATCGCCGGGCGGGCGGGGCGGCATACCGAACCGGGCACGTTCGGCGTCACCGGAGAGGCCAGCCCGCTGGAGCCGGAGGTGGTCCGCGCCATCGAGGAAAGCCGCTTCGCCCCGATCCGCAAGCTGCAATGGCGCAACGACGCGCTCGATTTCGGCACGCTGGACCGGTTGGTGGCCAGCCTCGAGGCGCCGACGCAGGACGGCTGGCTGGCCCGCACGCGCGAATCGAACGATCTGCACGCGCTGAAGGCCTTGGCCGCCATGCCCGAGATCCACGACCGGGTGCGCAGCCCGCAATCGGTGCGTCTGCTGTGGGATGTTTGCTGCATTCCCGATTTCCGCGGCCGTTCGGGAGGGGAACATACCAGCCTTCTGGCCCGGATCTTCGAATTCCTGCAGGGTGGAAAGGTGCCGAACGACTGGCTGGCGGGGGTGATGCGGCGGATTGACCGCACCCAAGGCGACATCGATGCCATTTCGCGCAGGTTGGCGTATATTCGCACATGGACCTATGTGGCACAGCGCAAGGGATGGGTGGAGGACGAAACCCATTGGCGCGAGGAGACTCGCGCTGTAGAAGACCGTCTGTCGGATGCGCTTCACGCGCAGTTGACCCAACGCTTTGTCGACCGCCGCACATCTGTGCTGATGCGGCGGTTGAAACAGAAGGAGACCCTCGTGGCCGAGGTGAACGACAAGGGTGAAGTGACGGTGGAAGGCGAATTCGTCGGCCGTCTGGAAGGCTTCCGCTTCCGTCAGGATGCATCGAGCAGCCCGGACGAGGCGAAGACGCTGCGGCAAGCGGCGTTTCAGGCGCTGCGCCCCGAATTCCACCTTCGGGCGGACCGTTTCTACAACGCGCCCGACACCGAGATGGATTTCACCGAGCAGGGTGGCCTCATGTGGGGCAGTCAGGCGGTGGGCAAACTGCTGGCGGGCGGCGATCCGCTGAAGCCGCAGGTGGAGGCCTTCGTCGATGACGAGGCCGGCCATGACGTGGCCGAGAAGGTGAAGCGCCGTCTTCAGCACTTCATCGACCGCAAGGTGGCCGCCCAGTTCGAGCCGCTGCTGAACATGAGCCGCGACGAATCCCTGACGGGCCTTGCCCGCGGGTTCGCCTTCCGGCTGGTGGAAGCGATGGGCGTTCTGCCGCGCGACGGCATCGCCGACGAGGTGAAGGCCCTCGATCAGGACGCGCGTTCGGCACTGCGCAAGCATGGCGTTCGGTTCGGTCAGTTCACGGTCTTCCTGCCGGTTCTGCTCAAACCCGCGCCGACGCGCCTGCGCCTCGTGCTCTGGTCGCTGAGCCATGGGCTGGAGGAGTTCCCCGAAAGCCCGCCGCCCGGCCTCGTGACCATCCCGAATGTGGAGGGCGTTCCGTCCGAGCATTACATGCTGGCGGGCTATCACCCGGCGGGCAGCCGCGCGATCCGCATCGACATGCTGGAACGTCTGGCCGATCTGGTGCGCGGGCAGGACAGCCGCGGCGGGTTCGAGGCGACGCCGGACATGCTCTCGATCACGGGCATGACGCTGGAGCAGTTCGCCGATCTGATGGGCGGCCTCGGATACAAGGCCGAGCGGGGGGAGCGTGCGAAGCCCCGTCCCGCCAAGCCCGAAGCCGAGGGTGCCGAGCCCGAGCAGAACCCGATCCCCGAGACCGAGGAAGCCGCCCCCGAGGCGGAGGTGTTCTACACCTTCACATGGGCTCCGCGCCGCCGCGAACAGCCGCGCCGCGATGCGAACCGTCCGCCGCGCAAGGAAGGCGAACGCCCGCCGCGCAAGGATGGGGAGCGTCAGGGCAAACCGCGCGCCAAGGGCCGCAAGCCCGAGCAGGACAAGCCTCGCCAGTTCGAGGCCCGTCCCGAGCGTCCGGCCAAGATCGACCCGGACAACCCCTTCGCGGTTCTGGCCGCGCTGAAGAAGAGCTGAGATGCGGGAGGTGATGCGTCTGGACAAGTGGCTTGTTCAGGCGCGCTTCTTCAAGACCCGCGCCATCGCCCTGTCCGAGGTGGAGGCCGGTCATGTCCGCGTCAACGGCGCCAAGACGCGCAAGCCCGCCTTTTCGGTGGGGGCGGGCGACACGCTGACCTTTCCGCAAGGCGGCCGCATCCGGGTGATCCGGGTGCTGGACCTGCCGCTGCGGCGCGGCCCCGCGTCCGAAGCGGCCGAGCTTTTCCACGACCTTGCGGAGGATGTTCCGCAAGGCACGGACAAGGACGAATGATGTTCCATCCTGCCGCCGAACTGGGCGGCACCGATCTTTCCGCCTTATGCGCGCTTGCCCTTTCGCCGTCCGGGGAATAGGTAACGCTCGTCCAATGCAACCGGATGATTTGCCATGACCTACGTCGTTACCGACAACTGCATCGCCTGCAAATACACCGACTGCGTCGAGGTATGTCCGGTCGACTGCTTCTATGAAGGTGTGAACACGCTGGTCATCCACCCGGATGAATGCATCGATTGCGGCGTCTGCGAACCGGAATGCCCCGCCGACGCGATCCGCCCGGATACCGAGCCGAATATGGAAGGCTGGGTGGAGTTCAACCGCAAGTATTCCGAGCAGTGGCCCGTCATCACCCAGAAGCGCGATCCGCTGCCCGAAGCGACCGAGCGGGACGGCGAAGCGGACAAGCTGGACAAATACTTCGTCGCCGAGCCGGGCGAGGGCAACTGAGCCTGCCGGAACGCGGCCATTGGAATCGGCCCGATTCCGTGTTATGATCCTTCACATGTTGAGCCGCATGGAAGCCTGAACGGCCTCCCTGCTTGTTGACGCGGAGGCCTGTTTCCCTGCGACAGATCCCAGAACACTCCCGAAATGCGTTTCGGGAGGGTATTTGTCGTCGGTCGGGTCAGTGACGAGGAAGCGAATGACCAAGACCAAGAAGCCCGAATTCCGTCCGGACGACTTCGTCGTCTACCCGGCGCATGGCGTGGGCAAGATCATGTCCATCGAAGAGCAGGAGATCGCGGGCCTGAAACTGGAACTGTTCGTCATCTCCTTCGAGAAGGACAAGATGACGCTGCGCGTTCCGACGCACAAGGCCAGCGACATCGGCATGCGCTCGCTCTCGGCGCCGGATGTGGTGGCCAAGGCGCTGGACACGCTGAAGGGCAAGGCGCGGGTGAAGCGGGCCATGTGGTCGCGCCGCGCGCAGGAATACGAACAGAAGATCAACTCGGGCGATCTGATGTCGATCGCGGAGGTCGTGCGCGACCTGCACCGCTCCGACGATCAGCGCGAGCAGTCCTATTCGGAACGCCAGCTCTACGAATCCGCGCTGGAACGTCTGACGCGCGAAGTTGCGGCCGTATCCGGCACGGACGAGGCCGGCGCCCAGAAACAGGTGGACGAGGTTCTCCTGACCCGCGCCGCCTAAGGCCGTTCGGCGATACGATCCCAAAGGCCGCGGCATCTGCCGCGGCTTTTTGCATCAGCCCTTCGGCATCTCGATCGCGTAGAGCTTGTTGCCCTTTTGGTAATGCACGGCATCCTCGGTGATGGCGGCGACCGTGCCGCCGTCGATCCGGTCCCCGACCTTGACGCGCGCGATGCGGCCGTTCGATTGGCGGATCAGCGCCGTCCGGCTGGAGGAGCTTCCCGACACCCCGATCAGCGTCGTCTGCCGCATGGGCAGGACACTGGCCTGCGTCGCCTGCTGCGCGACCGAGGCGCGGGTCGGGATCTTGGGGGCGGTCGGGACGGGTTCGGGCTCGTCATCGGCCTCCGCCTCTACGCGGCGGGTGGCGGTTGCGACGGGGGCGGCGGGCGGCGCGGGCGCGGCCACGGGGGCCGGGACGGCCTGCTGCGCGGCGGGGGCCGTCATCGCGGCCTGCAGCGCCGCCTGAACCGAGCTTTCCGAGATGCTGCCCAGCGGGCGGATTTCCGGCCGCAGCGATTCCGACACCGCCGACGGCCCATCCGCCGGCATCAGCGAGGCGGTCTGCGTCGGGGCCGCGCCTCCGCCCCGCAGTTGCGGGCGCGGGCTGACCAGCGGCGCGCTTTCCAGATCGGCGATGTCGCCGGCGGATTCGTCGGCCTCCTCGGCGGCGGCGGTGTCCTCCAGCGCCATCGCTTCCTCGAAGGTCAGCGTCGGGCCGGTATCGGCGGGCCGCGCACGGGGGCGAGCCGCCGCAAGGCGAGGGTCCGAAATGACAGAGGCTGCGGCCTCTTGCGAAGGCGCAGCCTCTGGGGTGGCAGTCTCGGGGCGGGCCCGGGGCTTGATCGGCGGCGGCGCAGCCTGCGCCAAGGTCACGGGCGGCGGATCGGTGGTGGTGACGGCCCGCGCCACGTCATCGGGGGAGACATGGACCGGGGCCGTGTCAGGCGCGGGCTGCGGCAGTTCGGCGGTCCGAAGCGGGGCGGGGGGCGTATCGGCCACCGGCTCTGCCACGGTGATGAGGCGCGCGACCTGCGGCAACGGAGAGGGCATGTCCGGGGCCGGAAGCGCCGCGACCGCGACCGCCGGTTCGGCGGTCACGGGTTCGTCGGCGGGCATGTCGGCGCGGGCAAGCTCCACCTCCGGCTCCAGCGCTGCGGCAGCAGGCTCGGTCGACGGGGCGTCCAGCTGCGACAAGGGCAGCGTGACCGGGTCCGATTGCTCGGCGCTGTCGGGTTCGATGAAGAACGAGGACAACGCCCCGACCAGCACCAGCACCAGAAGGAGCAGCACCGTCAGGATCAGCCCGACCGGACGACGCTTCTTGCGGCCCTCAGTCTTGGCGGGGGCCTTTGCGGCCGGTTCCGCGGCCGTATCGGCGACCGGCGGGCGCGTGGTGGCGACGCGCAGGGGCGGCGGCACCATATCCGGCGCAGGCTTGCGCAAGGAGGGCACGACATCGGGGCGCGGAACGGCGTCCTTCGGGCGGCTGGCCACCGGCTCCTGCCGTTTGGGCGTCTGCGGCGGTTGCGGCCGCTCGGCCCGGAGGGAGGGACGCTTGCCCGCCTCGAACGAGGGGTGATCGAAGGTGGCGGCGGGCACGATCGCGGGCGCCGCCGGCACGGCCGCAGTCGCGACCATGGGGGCTTGCACCGCTGCGGCATCCGCGAGCACTTTCTCCGGCTCCGGCTCCGGCTCCGGCTCCGGCTCCGGCTCCGGCTCCGGCTCCGGCTCCGGCTCCGGCTCCGGCTCCGGCTCCGGCTCCGGCTCCGGCTCCGGCTCCGGCTCCGGCTCCGGCTCCGGCTCGGGGCTATGGAGTTCGGCTTCGGGCAGGGCGGTGGCCCAGTCGTCCTCGAAGGCGTCCTCGGTTTCCGGCTCGGCGGGATAGGCGTCTTCGACGGGGGCGAGGTCCTCGGCGGCGACATCCTCGGCCACGAAGGTCGCAGCCTCGTCCTCGGGCGTGTAGGCCGGGGCCTCGTCTTGGGGAAGCTCGTCCTCGGCGGGCAGGTCCTCGGCGGGGAACTCGTCCTCCGCGGGGGCCTCGTCCTCCACGGGGGTCTCGTCCTCGACCGGAAGGGCGTAGGCGTCCTCCTCCGGTGCGACCTCGGCCATCGCCACGACGGGCGCGGCGGGCAGCGTCACGGGGTGATCCTCGGCCACCGGGCTACCGCCGCCCAGATGGGTTGCGATCATCGTCGGGCCGAACAGCGGCTCGGTCGAAAAACGCCCCTCGGGCGGGGAGGCCACGAACGACACGGGGTTGAACCCGTGATCGGAGGCGAAGCCCTCCGCCTCGTCCATCGTTTCGCGCGCGACGACGGCGACATTTACGCGCCCATCGGCGCGCAGTTCCCAGTCGAAGGCCAGATCGCCCACGTCATAGGGTGTCACCCCATCCAGCGCGGCCGAGATCTGCGCCAAACGCTCCTCGTCCGTAGGGCCGGGTGCGTCCAGCGTGGTGTAGAGGATCTGCGAATTGGGGATCACGATCTTCGTGGTGAAGGCATCGCCGGCACGGGCGCGCGCCTCTTCGACCATGAGATGCAGCGCGTCGTCCAGATCCGGGGCGGCCACGTCGCTGCGGCCGATCTCGGACCAGTTCAGGCCATCGCGCTGAAGCAGGAAAATCGTTTCATCCGAAAGGAGGAGGGCAAAACCGGGAATCATCAGGAGGGGCGTGCACCATTGGAGGAAGGGAGGCCATTCGGCCGTCCCTGATCGTCGCCGATCTTAGTGCAGCTTTTCGCCGAAGGGAAGGAAAAGACCGGCAGGACAGCGCGCTCCTGCCTATATGATGATCCTAGGATGCGCATGAAGAAGGGATCGATTCATGACATGGTTGCAGGCTGTTGCACTTGGTACCGCATTGATGGCGCCGGTCGCCGTCATGGCCGAAGCGCCGATGATCACCGTCACCGGGCAGGGCGAGGTACGGGCCGTCCCCGACATGGCCACGGTGACCTTGGGCGTGACCGCGCAGGGTGCCACCGCCGCCGAGGCGATGGCCACCAATTCGGAGCAGTTGCAGGCGGTGCTGGACCGGCTTCGGGCCGCCGGGATCGAGGATCGTGATCTGCAGACCTCCGGTCTGTCCCTGTCCCCCGATTGGCAGATGGCCGAGGGCGAGGCGCGCCGGATCGACGGCTATACCGCCGCGAACATGCTGACGGTGCGGGTGCGCGCGATCGACGGCTTGGGCGCGGTGCTGGACGCCGCGATCGCCGATGGGGCGAACCGGCTCGACGGGGTCAGCTTCGATCTGGCCGATCCGGCCCCGGTGCAGGAGGAAGCGCGCCGCCGCGCCGTGGCCGATGCGATGGCCCGTGCGCAGCTTCTGACCGATGCGGCGGGCCTGCGCCTCGGGGCGGTGCAGTCCATCGCGGAAGGGGGGCAGCCGTCCGGCCCCGCACCGATGTACCGCATGGCCGACGCCGCCTCCGTGCCCGTGGCGGCGGGCGAGATCAGCCGCACCGCCGAGGTGACGATGATCTTCGCCCTCGAGCCTGCGAATTAACGCGTCCAGAGACCGGCGCGCTTGATGGCGTTGCGCAGGGCCTGTTCCTTGCGCGGCAGGGCGCGCCGGTCGAACAGGGCGCGCACCTCGTCCCCTTGGCCCTGATAGATCATCTTGCGCATCGCGGGCCAGGCTTTCAGCACCTTCTTGAGGTGGTTGTCCTTCGTCACCTTGTGCAGCACCTCCACCACGCGATCCTCTTCGCGGGCATAGAGCAGCGGCATCAGCCGCCAATGGCATGTCACCCGGCCATCCATCCCGTCGAGTTCCGGCCCCGGCCGACCGCCCCCGAACGAGGCGATCACCAACGGCAGCACGATCTGATCGAGCCATGGGAAGATCGGCTGGCATTCCAGCACCTCCGGGCGGTCGTGCCAGACGCGCCGCGCCCAATCGGCATAACGCTCTCCGAAGGCTGCGGGGCTTTGATGGAAGAACCAGCCCGCGTTGAAATAGAGATAGCGTTCCCAATGATCCTCGGGTTCATCCTCGGCCAAGGTCGGCGCGAAGGGAACGCCGAAATGGTCGTAAAGCGCGCGCCATGTCTGGCCGGTGGTGGGGCCGTAGAGCTCTTCTTGCGGCCAAGTGTTCTCGCGCTTCATCGAGGCGGAGGGGCGGGCGAAATCGAACTGCACATCGGCGAAGCTGCCGGTGATCAACGTATCAGTGTCGAGGAACAGGAAAGGCGCATCGGGCAGCGCGGCCAGCGCCTCGATCTTGTTGCCGTTGGGATAGGCGGCGCCGAAGATGCGCGATTCGAAGGGCAGGATCACCGCGCCCAACCCCTCCAGATAGGCGCGCCCCGCGTCGGACATGCGCGGATCCTCGGGCCAGAGGGGGCCGGGCTGCGGTTCGGCGATATATAGCGTGCCGGGAAAGTCGGGATCGCTGTGGCGCAGCGAGGCGGCCAGAAGCGCGGCCTCGGCCTCAAGCCGTCCCGCCTGACCGATGGCCAAGATGTTGAACACCTGTCGCGACATGGCAGCCCTCCGTTCCGATATCTTCCGTTATACGGAAGCCTTCGGATAATCCAAACCCTGATGGCTGATCGGAAGGAAGATGGTGGGCGACCCTGGAATCGAACCAGGCATGAGTCGCCTCGGCGGAGTTACAGTCCGCTGCCGCACCTTGCAGCACGTCGCCCACTGGAGGCGGGACATAAAGAAGGCGTTCGGGGGCGTCAAGCAGGAAAGTTCCGCTTGCACGCATCGCCCCGTCGCGCGATTGTCGCGGCCTTCCAAAAGGGGCATCGGATGACCAAGAAACCGTCCTGGGTGATCGACAAAGAACGCGCCAAGCGGGCTTCCGCGGCCGAGACCGTGTGGCTGTTCGGCATCCATGCGGTGCGCGACGCGCTGCTGAACCCCGCGCGCGAGAAGCTGCGCCTCGTGCTGACCAAGAACGCCGCCGACCGGCTGGCCGACGCGCTCGAGGCGGGCGGGCTGGAGCCGGAGATCGTGGATCCGCGCAAGTTCGACGTGCCGATTGACCGCGATTCCGTCC
Source organism: Falsirhodobacter algicola (assembly GCF_018279165.1). Lineage (GTDB taxonomy): Bacteria > Pseudomonadota > Alphaproteobacteria > Rhodobacterales > Rhodobacteraceae > Falsirhodobacter > Falsirhodobacter algicola. Next base: position 208,607 of record NZ_CP047289.1, read on the forward strand.
ACCAAGGGGCCGCGCTGGAGGTGAAGCCGCTTGCATGGGGCAGCCTTGATGAGATCTGCGGCGCGGGGGAGGGGGCGCCGCTGGTCGTCTGCCTCGACCGTGTGACCGATCCGCACAACGTGGGCGCGGTCCTGCGTTCGGCCGAGGTGTTCGGCGCACGGGCCGTGCTGGCGCCGCACCGCCATTCCGCCCCGGAAACCGGGGCCTTGGCCAAGACGGCCTCGGGCGCGCTGGAACGTCAGCCCTATCTGCGGGTTCCGAACCTTGCGGATGCGATGCAGGATCTGCGGAACATGGGCTACACCCTGCTGGGGCTGGAGGGCGAGGCGGAGATGACCTTGGCCGAAGGGCTGGCGAAGGTCGGAACGCGCCCGGTCGCGCTGGTTCTGGGGGCCGAAGGGCCGGGCCTGCGGGAAAAAACGCGCGACACCTGCGATCATCTGGTGCGCATTCCCTTCACCGGCGGGTTCGGCTCGCTCAACGTGTCGAACGCGGCGGCGGTCTCGCTCTATGCGGCGGTCACGCGTGGGTGATTTGCATATGTGGCAGCGATGCCACATATGATGTGCCATCGGAAGCCGAAGATTGACACGCGCGATTTTCTTCATCCGAAATCATCACAGAATCGAGAATGCCCTTTCATTCCATCCGAAAGCGCCTATCCTTTGTAGAGGACGGGGCCGGAACCCCCGTTTCCTGACTTCACTGTCCCTCGTTCCGTAACTGCGCCCGGTCTTCGTGATCGGGCGCTTTTTTTACCTGCGGATCGTGCCATAGTCTGCAGCAGGAGGTGAACCATGAGCCATATGTCCGACAGCACCCTGCGGGAGATCCTGGAGACCAACCGGACGATCGCCGTCGTCGGCTGGTCCCCCAATCCGTCGCGGGCGAGCCATCACGTCGCGGCCTTCATGAAGGCGCGGGGCTATCGCGTGATTCCGGTCAATCCCGGCCATGCGGGCACCGAAGCTTTGGGGGAAACCGTCGTGCCCGATCTCGCAAGCCTGCCCTGCGAGGTGGATATGGTGGACATCTTCCGCCGGTCCGAAGACGTGCCCCCGGTGGTGGAGCAGGCGGTGAAGCTGACGGGGCTGAAGACGGTGTGGATGCAGCTTGGGATCCGCAACGCCGAAGCGCGCGCGCTCGCCGAGGCGCATGGCCTGCGCGTGGTGGAAAACCGCTGCCCCGCGATCGATATTCCGCGCCTTATCGGCTAGCCTTCTCGGCGATGCCGGAGGTGCCTTCGCGGCGCTCCAGCTCGGCCATGACATCGCCGAGCGAGACATCGCGCGCCGCGAGCATCACCAGCAGGTGATAAAGGACATCGGCCGCCTCGCTCGTCAGGCGGTCGCGGTCGCCTTTCACCGCCTCGATGATGGCTTCGACCGCTTCTTCGCCGAATTTCTCGGCGCACTTCTCGGGGCCCTTTGCCAGCAGCTTCGCCGTCCACGAGCTTTCGGGATCGGCGTCGCGGCGGGCCTCGATGGTGCGGGACAGACGGTCGAGCGCGGTCATGACAGCCTCATCTGGATACCGGCGGCGGCCATATGGGCCTTCGCCTCGGCGATGGTGTAGGTTCCGAAGTGGAAGATCGACGCCGCCAGCACCGCCGAAGCGCCGCCCTCGGTCACACCTTCGACGAGGTGATCGAGCGTTCCGACCCCGCCCGAGGCGATGACCGGCACGCGCACCGCGTCCGACACGGCCCGCGTCAGCGGCAGGTTGAAGCCCGCGCGCGTGCCGTCGCGGTCCATGGAGGTCAGCAGGATCTCCCCCGCGCCCTTTTCGGCGACGGTGCGGGCGAATTCCACCGCGTCGATGCCGGTGCGTTTGCGCCCGCCATGGGTGAAGATCTCCCACCGCCCCGGCTCCACAGTCTTGGCGTCCAGCGCGACGACGATGCACTGGCTGCCGAAACGGTCGGCCGCGCGGGCCACCACATCGGGATCGGCCACGGCGGCGGAGTTGAAGCTGACCTTGTCCGCCCCCGCCAAGAGCAGTGCGCGCACATCGTCCGGGGTCCGCACCCCGCCGCCCACCGTCAGCGGCATGAAGCAATGTTCGGCCGTGCGCGTCACCAGATCGAACATCGTGCCGCGGTTTTCATGCGTGGCGTGGATGTCGAGGAAGCACAATTCGTCCGCGCCCGCCGCGTCATAGGCGCGGGCCGCTTCGACGGGATCGCCCGCGTCGATCAGGTCGATGAAGTTGACGCCCTTGACCACGCGCCCGTCGGCGACGTCGAGGCAGGGGATGATGCGCGTCTTCAGCATGGATACCTCGGGGTTAGCGCAGGGCGCGCAGGGCTTCGGCCAGATCGATCGCCCCATCGTAGAGGGCACGGCCCGAAATGGCGCCCGCGATCACACCCGTGTCGCGCAGCGCCAGAAGATCGTCCATCCGCGACACGCCGCCCGAGGCGATCACCGGGATGGAGATGGCGCGGGCCAGCGCCTCGGTCGCCTCGATATTGGGGCCGGCCATCGCGCCGTCGCGGTCGATATCGGTGTAGATGATCGCCGCCACGCCCGCATCTTCGAACGAGCGGGCAAGGTCGGTCACCATCACATCCGTCTCTTCGGCCCAGCCCTTGGTCGCGACGCGGCCCTTGCGGGCGTCGATCCCGACGGCGACCTGACCGGGGAAGGCGCGCGCCGCCTCGCGGACGAGGGCGGGATTCTCCACCGCGACGGTGCCGAGGATCACGCGCGACAGGCCCTTTTCCAGCCACAGGCCGATCGTCGCCATATCCCGGATGCCGCCGCCGAGTTGGCAGGGCACGTCGACACGGGCGAGGATCGCCTCCACCGCCGCGGCGTTCACCGGATGGCCCGCGAAGGCACCGTTCAGATCGACGAGGTGCAGCCATTCGCAGCCCGCTGCGGTGAAGCTGGCGGCCTGTGCGGCCGGATCGTCGCCGAAGACCGTCGCCGCCTCCATCTCGCCGCGCAAGAGGCGCACGCATTGGCCGTCCTTGAGGTCGATGGCGGGGTAGAGGATCATGGCAAGCTCCCGGCAAGGTTTGGCTTGCCCTAGCGCATCGCGCCGCGCGGCGCAAACCTTGCCATGGCCCCTGCGCCGGATTACCTGCGGGCCATGCGCCATCTTCTTGCCCTGCTGATCGTCTTTCCCGTCGCCGCCTTTGCCGCCGACCCGATCGAGGGGACGTGGCGCACCCCCGCCGATGCCGATGGGCGCGCGGGGCTGGTCCGCATCGTGCCCTGCGAGGGCGGATTCTGCGGGACGGTCGTGGCCGATATGACCGCCGGGGGCGACCGTGTCCCTTCCGACCTTCAGGGGATGACCATCCTGCAGGGGGTCAGCCGACAGGACGGCATCTATGGCGGCGGCCGGGTCAGCAACCCCGCCACGGGCCGCAGCTATGTCGCCCGGCTGATCCTGCAAGGCGACCGGCTGGATGTGGGGGGCTGCGTCATGGCCATCTGCCGCTCGGGCGGGGTCTGGAGCCGCGTGGACTAGGGCCGCCAGGCAAGGAAGTTGCGGATGAGGCGCATGCCCGTCTCCTGCGATTTTTCCGGGTGGAATTGCGTTCCCACCATGGTGCCCTTGCCGATGATGGCCGTGATCTCGTCGCCATAGTTCACATGGGCCAGACGCTGGGCCGGATCGTCCACGCGGAAGTGGTAGGAGTGCACGAAATAGGCGTGATCGCCGGTCGCGATCCCCTCCAGCACGGGGTGGGGATTGTCGATCACCAGATCGTTCCAACCCATATGCGGCACCTTCAGATCGGCCCCTTCGGGCGCGATGCGCGTCACCTCGCCGCCGATCCAGTCGAAGCCGCGCACGTCTTCGTATTCGCGGCCCCATGTCGTCATCATCTGCATCCCGACGCAGATGCCAAGGAAGGGGCGGGCGCGGGTGGTCACCGCCTCTTCGATCGCATCGAACAGGCCGCCCTGCGCCCCAAGCGCGCGGCGGCAGGCGGGGAAGGCGCCGTCGCCCGGCAGCACGATCCGGTCGGCCCGCGCCACATCCTCGGGGCGGCCCGAGACGATCACCGTCTCGCCCGATTCGGCGCCCATCTTCTGGAACGCCTTCTGCGCGGAGTGAAGGTTGCCGCTGTCGTAATCGACCAGAACCGTGAGCATCAGAGCATTCCCTTCGTGGACGGCAGGCCGGGGCTGCGGGGATCGAACTCCACCGCCTCGCGCAGGGCGCGGGCGACGGCCTTGAACGCGGCCTCGGCGATGTGGTGGCTGTTGATCCCGTGGATCAGGTCCACATGCAGCGTGATCCCGCCATGGGTGGCAAGGGCCTGAAAGAATTCGCGCACCAATTCGGTGTCGAAGGTGCCGGTCTTCTCGGTCGGGAAGGGCAGGTTCCACACGAGGTAGGGGCGCGCCGACAGATCCAGCGCGCAGCGCACCTGCGCATCGTCCATCGCAAGGTGGAAGCTGCCATACCGGCGGATGCCGCGTTTGTCGCCGAGCGCGCGCGTCAGCGCCTGCCCGATGGCGATGCCGCAATCCTCGACCGTGTGGTGATCGTCGATATGGGTGTCGCCTTTGGCGCGCAGCGTCAGATCGATCAGCGAATGGCGCGACAGCTGATCCAACATATGATCGAAGAAGCCGATCCCGGTCTGCACGTCATACACGCCCGTACCATCGAGATCGACGGACAGCGAGATGTCAGTTTCAGCAGTGGTGCGGGTGATATCGGCCTTGCGCATCGCGGTTTCCTTCGTTGTTCCGGGCCTTATAGGCTGCCGGCGAAGGCCCTGCAATGTCTGGCTGATCTGGAGCGGGCGAGGCGATTCGAACGCCCGACCCTAACCTTGGCAAGGTTATGCTCTACCCCTGAGCTACGCCCGCGCTTCAGATCATCGGTCCAATTGGAGCGGGCGAGGCGATTCGAACGCCCGACCCTAACCTTGGCAAGGTTATGCTCTACCCCTGAGCTACGCCCGCACCGTTTGGACGAGCGGGGATTTAGGCCAGCCCGCTGCCGGGCGCAAGAGGAAAAATGACGGTTCGTAAAACAAAGGGCGGCGCCTTTCGGCACCGCCCCCGTCTGCTGGCTTGCTGGCTGGCGCGCGCAGATTGCGCGGCTGGCTGGCTGGCTTGCTTATTCCGCGGCGATCTGGCCGGCGAAGTGGCCGCACCAATCGTTCGAGGCCACCACCGGCCAGAAGCCGCGCGCATCCGCGGAGGGCTGGGTGACGGGCGGGTTGAAGCGGCACAGGCCGGCGTCATCGCTGGCAGCGGTACCGTTGGCGACGTGATCCTCGAAGAACACGCATTCGGCGCAATGTTTGGTCATATCCGAATCTCCATCTCGATCTGTTTCGTTCGGAGGCGTTCCGGCCTTCCTTGGAATAGATCTAAGTCGCCACGCCGCGAAGGTCAAGAAAAAAGTGTAATGTTTCCAATATGTTGACAGGTTTACTCAGCTTTGGCGCCCCAAGTTTTTCGGTCGGGAATGAAAGCAAATCGCTCAGGCTTCGGCCAAGCGTCTGACGGGAAACGCCAATAGGGCGAACAGAATGCGAACGCTTCCAATCCGCCGCACAAGGGGCTATCTTGCGGGCATGACCGGATCCGATGATTTCGACGCCTTCGAGGCCGCCGTTCCCTTGAGCCAGCGCGCGATGGCGCAGCGCCCGGCCCCCTATCTGGACGATCTGAACCCCGCGCAGCGCGCGGCGGTGGAGGCGCTGGATGGGCCGGTGCTGATGCTTGCCGGCGCGGGCACGGGCAAGACCAAGGCGCTGACCTCGCGAATCGTCCACCTTCTGACGACGGGGCGCGCCCGCCCGAACGAGATCCTTGCCGTGACCTTCACCAACAAGGCCGCGCGCGAGATGAAGGACCGCGTCAGCCGGATGCTCGGCGGGATGGAGGGGATGCCGTGGATGGGCACCTTCCATTCCATCAGCGTGAAGATCCTGCGCCGTCATGCCGAATTGGTGGGGCTGAAATCGAACTTCACCATCCTCGATACGGACGATCAGATCCGCCTTCTGAAGCAGCTGATCGTCGCCGCCAATATCGACGAGAAACGCTGGCCCGCACGGATGATGGCCGGGCTGATCGACGGCTGGAAGAACCGCGCATGGACCCCGCGCGCCGTGCCCGCCGCCGAGGCCGGGGCCTTCAACCATCGCGGCACCGAGATCTACGAGCAGTATCAGGACCGTCTGCGCGCGCTGAACGCCGTCGATTTCGGCGATCTGCTGCTGCATGTGCTGACGATCTTTCAGGCGCATCCCGACGTGCTGGCCCAGTATCAGCGCTGGCTGCCCTATATCCTCGTGGACGAATATCAGGACACGAACACCGCGCAGTATATGTGGCTGCGGCTTTTGGCGCAGGCGCATCGCAACATCTGCTGCGTCGGCGACGACGATCAGTCGATCTATGGCTGGCGCGGGGCCGAGGTGGGCAACATCCTGCGATTCGAAAAGGATTTCCCCGGTGCGGCGGTGATCCGGCTGGAACAGAACTACCGCTCTACCGAACATATCCTCTCGGCGGCGTCGGGCGTGATCGCGGCCAATGCGGGGCGCCTCGGCAAGACCCTCTGGACCGAAGCGCGCGGCGGCGAGAAGGTCCGCCTGATCGGCCATTGGGACGGCGAGGAAGAGGCCCGCTGGATCGGCGAAGAGGTGGAGGCCATGAGCCGCGGCACGCGCGGGATGGCACCGCTCGGCCTCGACGGTATGGCGATCCTCGTGCGCGCCTCGCATCAGATGCGCGCCTTCGAGGATCGGTTCCTGACGATCGGCCTGCCGTATCGCGTGATCGGCGGCCCGCGATTCTACGAACGGCTCGAGATTCGCGACGCGATGGCCTATTTCCGGCTGGCGGTGTCGCCCGATGACGATCTCGCGTTCGAGCGGGTGGTGAACACACCCAAGCGCGGCCTTGGCGACAAGGCACAGCAGTCGATCCAGCGCACCGCGCGCGAGGCTGGGCTGCCGCTTCTGGAAGGGGCGCGGGCGCTTTTGGCGCAAGGCGGGCTCGGCGGCAAGGGCGCGGGGCAGTTGCGCCAGTTCGTCGAAGGGGTGGATCGCTGGCACGCGGCCACGCTGCGCGGTCAGAGCCATGTCGAACTGGCGGAAACGATCCTCGACGAATCCGGCTATACGGCCATGTGGCAGAACGACAAGACGCCCGAGGCGCCGGGACGGCTCGAGAACCTCAAGGAACTCGTGAAGGCGCTGGAGCAGTTCGAGAATCTGCAAGGCTTCCTCGAACATGTCGCGCTGATCATGGACAACGAACAGGCCGAAAGCGGTGAGAAGGTGTCGATCATGACCCTGCATGCCGCCAAGGGGCTGGAGTTTCCGGCGGTGTTCCTGCCGGGGTGGGAAGACGGGCTCTTCCCCTCGCAGCGGGCGATGGACGAAAGCGGGCTGAAGGGCCTCGAGGAAGAGCGCCGCCTTGCCTATGTCGGCATCACGCGGGCCGAGCAGGTGTGCACCATCTCCTTCGCGGCGAACCGGCGCGTCTATGGGCAATGGCAATCGGCGCTGCCGTCGCGTTTCGTGGATGAACTGCCCGCCTCGCATGTGGAAGTGCTGACCCCGCCCGGCCTGCATGGCGGCGGCTTTGGCGCGGCGGCCCCCACGGCGATGGATCAGCGCGTGGCCAGTGCCGATGTCTACAACTCTCCCGGTTGGCGGCGGATGCAGGGCCGCGCCACGGCCCGCCCGATGGCCCAACCGCGCGAGGCGACGGGCATCGTCATCGATCTGCAGGCGGTGGCGAAGTTCACCGAAGGCGACCGGGTGTTCAATCGCAAGTTCGGCTATGGCACCGTGCAGGCCGTCGAGGGGGATAAGTTGGATGTCGCCTTCGACAAGGCGGGATCGAAGAAGATCGTCGCCAGCTTCGTCGTCGCGGCCGATCAGGCGGATGACGTGCCGTTCTGATCGGCGGGCCGCTACAGACCATCTGACAAAAAGAAAACGGCGGCGCCCAGGGAGGAGGAGGGGCGCCGCCGTTCTGTCACGTCCGGCCCAGGGAGGAGGAGGGGCCGTCGTTCTGATGGAACATCACCCAGGGAGGAGGAGGGGCGACATTCCGACCTGCGGCCGCCGGGGAGGAGGTCGGCAACCGTAGAAGGTAAGCGACGCCCAGGGAGGAGGAGGGGCGCCGCTCGATCCGCGGCGGCCAGGGAGGAGGAGGGCCGCCGGAGGAAAGATGTACGGCGATCCCAGGGAGGAGGAGGGGATCGCCGTTGGAACGATCGGCCCAGGGAGGAGGAGGGGCCGTCCGTACTTCGTCTGGAGCGCGAGGCTCCGAATAGGGTGCGGCAACATCAGGGAGGAGGAGGATGTCGCCGCGTTTCTCGAGGCCCAGGGAGGAGGAGGGGCCCGTCGAAATTCTTATGCGCCGAAGGCCGCGTCGCGGGCGATGGAGCGGATCTCGCTCCGACGGATGCCCAGATCGGTGAGTTCGCGGCTGGACAGGGCGTTCAGTTCCTGTACCGTCTGACGGTAGATCGCGCGGCGGCGCAGAGCGGCCTTGAGCGTGTCCAGCGAGAAGCTGATACGGCCGGGGCCAGCGATCGTGCCGGTATAGATTGCTTGTGCCATTTTGAGCCTCGTTTGCTTCGCGTCCTGCGCCGAACCGGATTGTCCTGCGCTGTTGAAGACAATTTGGCCCGTGGGGGTCGCGGGCACAATCCCGGAAACCGGCAACTCCGCCATGCGCGGTCCGCATGGCTTGCACGGCGCTGTTGGACCTCCTGAGGGCAGGGCGCACATATTTTGTGCAGTGTGCGCACGGATTCCGGCCAAGCCCTTGCGTATTGTGACATTTTGTCCAAGTTGAGCAGCGGCAATCACAGGAGTCCGTCATGTCATCGTTGCGCGAATCCGTCCTTGCGGCCCTTGGCGGGATCGAGGTTCCGGGCGGAACGCTCCTGTCGCGGGACATGGTGCGCGCCTTGGCCGTGGAAGGCGGCTCCGTCCGCTTCGTGATCGAGGCCCCCACCGCCGAGGAAGCCCGCATGATGGAGCCGCTGCGCCGCCTCGCGCAGGCCCGGGTCGAGGCGTTGGAGGGTGTGACCGCCGTTTCGGTGATCCTGACGGCCGAAAGCGCCGCCCCGACGCTGAAGATGGGGCGCCATCCGACGCCGCAGGCCGGACCGCAGCCGGTGCCGGGGGTGAAGCGCATCCTCGCCATCGGTTCGGGCAAGGGCGGGGTGGGTAAATCCACCGTCTCCTCGAACCTTGCGGTGGCACTGGCGCGGCAGGGGCGAAAGGTCGGCCTTCTGGATGCCGACATCTATGGCCCCTCGCAGCCGCGGATGATGGGCGTGTCGAAAAGGCCCGCCTCGCCGGACGGCAAGACGATCATCCCGCTTCAGGCGCATGGCGTCACCATGATGTCGCTGGGCCTGATGGTGAAGGAGGACGAGGCCGTGATCTGGCGCGGCCCCATGCTGATGGGCGCGCTTCAGCAGATGTTGGGTCAGGTCGCATGGGGGGAGCTGGATGTCCTGCTGATCGACCTGCCGCCCGGTACGGGGGATGTGCAGATGACGCTGTGCCAGCGCACGCATGTGACGGGCGCGCTCGTCGTGTCCACCCCGCAGGACGTGGCGCTGCTGGATGCGCGCAAGGCGCTGAACATGTTCGAGCGTCTGAACACCCCCATTCTTGGCCTGATCGAGAATATGAGCAGCTATGTCTGCCCCAGTTGCGGGCATGAGGCGCATATCTTCGGCCATGGCGGCGTGGCGACCGAGGCGGAGCGTCTGGGTCTGCCCTTCCTTGCGGAACTGCCGCTGGACCTGTCGGTGCGGCTGGCCGGCGATGCGGGAACGCCGGTGGCGGCGGGCGAGGGGCCGGTGGCGGATGCCTATGCCGCTTTGGCCGCCCGCCTCGTGGCGGATGGTGTGGCCTGAGGCTGGGATCGTCTGGGACGGGCATTCCGGGATGGGCCGCGGCGCCGGGCTGGCCTGTGGCCTACGGGCCGCGGTTTAAGCGAATCTATACCATGAGCGGAAAACCGACATCCCCATGGGATGCGGTGGAACAATGCGGGCGGCCACCAGATGTTGTGGCCGCTTTCGTCGCATGTCCAACATGGGTGGGCGGAGTCGTCTGATTACCGGGGTGGGGGATCGGCGGCTCTTTGCCGCCCCCCAAATGTTCCGCCCGCCGTCCCATTTTTTTCCTTTACGTCCCACCTCATCCCATGTCATTCCTGTCTCCACGAAGACGAGGGCGGCACGAGAACAGGGGCATCAAGACCCCGATGGCAAGAACCCGGCGGGTTCATACAGGCAACCGTCAATCGTCCGACAAAAGCAGATCCGGCGCGCGGCCGAGCAGTCATCCCCCAGGTGGGCGCGCGCAGCTGGACACCCAGCGATGGGACAGACCGGCGGATCGGGCAGTGGCAGCCGCTCGATCCGCCGTTTTCCGTTCGGGGATCCCCCTCGGACGGGGTGGCAGTCAGGACGGCAGGACCGTGGCAGAGGCGTTCAGAGGCGAGTTCGGCCAGAAGGTCGATGCGAAGGCGCGGGTGCTGATCCCGGTCGCCTTTCGTCGCATTCTGGATGCGGGCGATCCAAACTCCTCGGCGCAGCGCACCCGCTTCGTGATGGTCTATGGCGACGAGCGTCGCCGCTTCGTGGAATGCTACACCATGGAGGGCATGGCCGCGCTGGAGGCGCAGATCGCGGCACTGCCGCTCGGCACCCCGGCGCGCCGGTTGCTGGAGCGGAACTTCATCACCCTGTCCGCCACGATCGAGATCGACGAGGATGGCCGCATCGTCCTGCCCGCCCGCGTGCGCGACAAGCTTGGCCTGACGGCGGAAGAGATCCGCGGTTCGGTCGAATCCGTATTCGCCGGTACGCTCCAGACCTTCCAGATCTGGCGCAAGACCGACTTCGACACCTGGCTTGCCGAACAGGAGGCCGAGGACATGCAGCTTCTGGCCGATGGGCAGGACATGCTGACGCTGCTGCATGGCGTGGGATAACAGATGACAGACGCACCGCACATTCCCGTCCTCCTGACCCCGCTGCTGGAGCTCGTGGCTCCGGTGGGCGGCGTGTGGCTGGACGGCACCTTCGGGGCGGGCGGCTACACCCGTGGCCTGCTGGAGGCCGGGGCCGAGCATGTGATCGGGGTGGACCGCGATCCCTTGGCGCTGGAGATGGCGGCCCGCGCCGATTGGGGCGGGCGCGTGACGCTGGTCGCCGGCGAGTTCGGGGAGCTGGACATCCATGCCGGCCAACCCTTGGACGGCGTGGTGCTGGATCTCGGCGTTTCCTCCATGCAACTCGATCTGGCGGAGCGGGGCTTCTCCTTCGCCAAGGACGGCCCCCTCGATATGCGGATGAGCCAGTCCGGCCCTTCGGCGGCCGATCTCGTGAACACCGCCGAAGAGGGCGAGCTGGCCGACATCCTCTATCACTACGGAGAGGAGCGGGCATCGCGCCGCATCGCGGGGGCGATCGTGCGCGCGCGGACGCAGGCACCGATCACCCGGACCCTGCATCTGGCCGAGATCGTGGCCAAATGCCTGCCGCGCCCCAAACCCGGCCAGACCCATCCCGCCACGCGCAGCTTCCAAGCGATCCGCATCGCGGTGAACACCGAATTCGATCAGCTGGTCGAAGGGCTGATGGCCGCCGAACGCGCGCTGAAGCCGGGCGGCAAGCTGGCGGTCGTGACCTTCCATTCTTTGGAGGATCGGATCGTGAAGCGGTTCTTCCAGTCCCGCGCCGGGCAGGACGCGCAGGCCAACCGCTACGCCCCCGCCCTCGCGACCGAGGCGCCGCGCTTCACCCTCCTGTCCAAGCGGGCGATTGGCCCCTCCGAGGAGGAGACGGCGGTCAATCCGCGCGCCCGTTCGGCCAAGCTGCGGGCCGGGGTCCGCACCGAGGCGGAGGCGGGGACGGTCGATCCCGCCGCCCTCGGCGCCCCCCGCATCGGCCGACGGAGACGCTGAATGCGCGCGCTCATCTACATCGCGAGCTTCCTGTGCGTGATGCTTCTGGCCTTCTGGGCCTACCGCGAGAACTACGCTACGCAGGAGATGCTGCGCGGCGTGTCGCGCCTGAACGCGCAGATCGCGGATCTGCGGTCCTCGCTGGCGATGCAGCGGGCGGAATGGGCCTATCTGAACCGCCCCGAGCGGCTGGAGGAGTTGGTGAACATCAACTTCGACAAGCTGCGCCTTCTGCCGATGACCGCGGACCAGTTCGGCCTGCCCGAGCAGGTGACCTATCCCCCCCAGCCCCTGTTCGGGGCCACGATCGATCCCAATGCTGCGCAGGATGAGTTGATCCCATGATCCGCACACCGCTTCGCCCGCTGGCCCGCATCCTTCAGGCCCGTCTGAACGGCCAGAACCCCGACGTGATCGAGCGCGAGAACCTGCGCCTGCGGCACGAGGCGGCGCGGGACAAGGCGCGCAGCCGGGCCGAGGTGCGGCTGCTGTTCCTCGGGCTTTCGTTCTTCATGATGTTCATGGTGATCGGCGCGCGGATGGGGCTTTTGGCCTCCACCGAACCGTCGGAGCCGCGCTCGGCCCTGCCGGGGCACGAGATTTCGGCCAACCGCGCCGACATCACCGACCGCGATGGCCGCATCCTTGCGACGAACATCCAGACCTATGCGCTCTATGCCCACCCGCAGGACATGATCGATCCGATGCATGTCGCCGAGGAACTGGTGCGCATCTTCCCCGACATGGACGAAGACGCGCTGAAGCGCCGTTTCACCGACGGACGCAAGTTCATGTGGATCCGCCGCAAGCTGTCGCCCGAACAGATGCAGGCCGTCCATGACATCGGCGATCCGGGCCTTCTGTTCGGCCCGCGCGAGATGCGGCTCTATCCCAACGGGCACCTCGCCTCGCACATCCTCGGCGGGACCAGCTTCGGGGCCGAGGGCGTGGCCTCGGCCGAGGTGATCGGCACGGCGGGGATCGAGCGGGCGATGGATGCGCGGCTGCGCGATCCGGCGCAGTCCGAGCCGCTGCAACTCTCGATCGATATGACGGTGCAGGCCGCGATCACCGAAGTGCTGAACACCGGCATGAAGATGATGAACTCCAAGGGTGCGGCGGCGGTCCTGATGGATGTGCATACCGGGGAGGTGATCTCCCTCGTCTCGCTGCCCGATTTCGACCCGAACGACCGGCCCGCGCCGATCCTGACGGGCGATCCCGGCGACAGCCCGCTCTTCAACCGCGCGGTGCAGGGGGTGTATGAGCTCGGCTCCACCTTCAAGATCTTCACGGTGGCGAACGCGATGCAGCTCGGCCTCGTCGGGCCGGACACCATCATCGACGGCAATGCGCCGTTGATCTGGGGCAAGTACCGCATCAAGGAGTTCCAGAACCACAACTACGGCATCCAGACCGTAACGCAGGTCATCGAGAACTCCTCCAACGTCGGTACGGCGCGCATCGCGCTGGAGGTGGGGGCACAGCGGCAGCAGGCGTTCATGCGCTCGCTCGGGCTGTTCGATCCGACCCCGGTGGAACTGGTGGAAGCGCCGGGCGCCAAGCCCATCGTTCCCGCCCGCTGGCCGGAGATCGTGACGATCACCACCTCCTACGGGCACGGGATCGCGGCCAGCCCGATGCATCTGGCCGCCGCCTATTCCACCATCGCCAATGGCGGCTACCGCGTGACGCCGACGCTGCTGCACCGCACCCAGACGCCGGAGATGCCGCAGGTCGTGGCGACCGATGTCGCACACAAGGCGGTGGACATGCTGCGCATGGTGGTGACGAACGGCACCGCCAGCTTTGCCGATGTGCCCGGCTATCAGGTGGGCGGCAAGACGGGGACGGCGGACAAGCCGGACCCGCAGGGCGGCTATTACAACGACAAGGTGGTGAACACCTTCGCCTCGGTCTTCCCGACCAGCGCGCCGCAATATGCGCTGGTGGTGACACTGGACGAACCGTCGGACAACACGCTATCGGTGCCGCGACGTTCGGCGGGCTGGACGGCGGTTCCGGTCGCGGCGGAGATCATCCGGCGCGTGGCACCGCTGATGGGGCTGCGCCCGATCGAGACGCAGCCGGCCGCGCAGCTTCGCGCCGACCTGCCCGAAGAGTGACGGAGGTGGCCCGATGGCCCGCAGCAAAGCCCTTGCCGATCTTGGCCTGACCGCCCGCGGGGGCCGCGAGGCGCGCATCTGCGGCCTTGCCGTGGACAGCCGCGACGTGCGCGAGGGGTTCCTCTTTGCCGCGCTTCCGGGCCAGCACGCCCATGGGGCGCGTTTCGTCGAAACGGCGCTGGCACAGGGCGCCGCGGCGATCCTGACCGATGCCAAGGGCGCGGCCCTGATCGGCGCGGTCGATGCCGCCCTGATCGTGGCCGAAGATCCGCGCCAATCGCTGGCCGGGGCAGCCGCGCTGTGGTTCGGCGCGCAGCCCGGAACGATGGTGGCGGTGACGGGCACCAACGGCAAGACCTCGGTCGCGACCTTCGCCCGCCAGATCTGGATGCGGCTGGGCCATGCGGCGATCAACATCGGCACCACCGGGGTGGAGGGGGCATGGACCGCGCCCTCGCCGCATACAACGCCCGAACCGATCACCCTGCACCGCATTCTGGCCGAGGCCGCGCAGGCCGGGATCACCCATGCCGCGATGGAGGCGTCGAGCCACGGCCTCGATCAGCGGCGGCTGGACGGGGTGCATCTGAAGGCGGCGGGCTTCACGAACTTCACGCAGGACCATCTCGATTATCACCGCACCTTCGAGGCGTATTACGATGCGAAGATGGGCCTCTTCGACCGGCTGCTGCCGCCCGATGGCGTGGCGGTGGTGAACCTCGACGACGCCCATGGCCCCGATGTCGCGCGGCGCGCGGCGCAGCGCGGGCTTGCGACGATGGGCGTCGGGTTGAGCGCCCGGGCCGATCTGCGCATTCTGGCCCGGCGCTTCGATGCCACGGGGCAGGAGGTGCGGCTCGAATGGAAGGGCGCTGCGCATCAGGTGCGGCTGAACCTCGTGGGCGGGTTCCAAGCGCAGAACGTGGCGCTGGCGGCGGGCCTCGTGATCGGGGCGGGTGCGCCCGCGCGCGCGGTGTTCGAGGTGCTGCCCGATCTCGTCGGGGTGCGCGGGCGGATGCAGCTTGCCGCCACCCGGCGCAACGGGGCGGCGATCTATGTCGATTACGCCCATACGCCCGATGCGGTGGCGACGGCGCTGCAGGCGCTGCGCCCGCATGTGATGGGGCGGATCGTCGTCGTCTTCGGGGCCGGCGGCGACCGCGACCGCACGAAGCGCCCGCTGATGGGCGCGGCCGCCGCCGCACATGCCGACATCTGTTTCGTGACCGATGACAACCCCCGGTCCGAAGACCCGGCCGCCATCCGCGCCGAGATCCTTGCGGCCTGTCCCGACGCGACCGAGGTCGCCGACCGGGCCGAGGCGATCCTGCGCGGTGTCGATGCGCTGGGGCCGGGGGATGCGCTGCTGATCGCGGGCAAGGGGCACGAGACGGGGCAGGTGATCGGCTCCGACGTGTTTCCCTTCGACGACGTGGAACAGGCCTCGGTCGCCGTGGCGGCGCTGGATGGCGTGATATGATGAGCCCGCGTGCCGATGCCGCGCAGGCCCCCCGGAGGATGCATGACCGATAAACCTCTCTGGACCTCGGAGGAGGCCGCCGCCGCCACGGGCGGGCGCACCGGCGCATGGGATGCGACGGGCGTCAGCATCGACACGCGCACCCTGCGGCCGGGCGATCTGTTCGTGGCGCTGGCGGATGCGCGGGACGGCCACGATTTCGTGGCGGCGGCGCTGGCGCGGGGCGCGGCGGCGGCGCTGGTGTCGCGGGTGCCGGACGGGGTGGACCCGTCGGCCCTGCTGATCGTGCCCGATGTGCTTCAGGCCCTGCGCGATCTGGGATCGGCGGCGCGCCGCCGGACGGGGGCCAAGGTGATCGGCGTCACCGGCTCGGTCGGGAAAACCTCCACCAAGGAGATGCTGCGCGCCGCGCTGGGCGGGCAGGGCATCGTCCATGCCGCCGAGGCCAGCTACAACAACCATTGGGGAGTGCCGCTGACACTGGCGCGGATGCCCGCCGACACCGATTTCGCGGTGATCGAGATCGGGATGAACCATCCCGGAGAGATCGCACCCCTTGCCCGGCTGGCCGATCTGGACATCGCGCTGATCACCACCGTGGCCCCGGCGCATCTGGCCGCCTTCGCCGGCATCGCCGAGATCGCCGAGGAAAAGGCCGCCATCATGGACGGCCTGCGCCCCACCGGCACGGCGATCCTGCCCGCCGATCTGGAGGTGACGCCGATCCTGACCGCCCGCGCCGCAGGTTTCACCTGCCGCACCTTCGGCGAGACGGGCGATTACCGCCTTCTCGATGCGCAGGTCGGCGAGCATGCGACCGTGATGCGCGCCGCACATGCCGGGCGCGAGATGCTGTTCAAGATCGCGACCCCGGGCCGCCATTTCGCGATGAACGCGTTGGGCGTCGTGGCGGTGGCGGATGCGCTGGGCCTCGATCCGGCGCTGACGATGGCCGATCTCGGCCGCTGGCGCCCGCCCGCCGGGCGCGGCACGCGCGAACGGGTGATCCTCGATCCGATCGACGATCTGAGCTTCGATCTGGTGGACGATGCGTTCAACGCAAACCCTGCCTCCGTCGCGGCCAGCCTCGAAGTTGTCGCGGTGATGAAGCCGCAGGACGGCGTGGGGCGTCTGGGCAAGGGGCGGCGCATCGCCGTCCTTGGTGACATGCTGGAGCTTGGCCCCCGCGAGGAAGAGCTGCACGCCGCCATCGCGGATCATCCCGTGCTGGCGCGGTTCGACATCGTGCATTGCGTCGGCCCGCGGATGCGCGCGCTGCATGCCGCGCTTCCCCGGCGGCTGCGCGGCGAGTGGACGGAAACGGCGGCCGAATTGGCGAAACATGCGCGCACGCTGGTCGATGCCGGCGACATCGTGCTGGTCAAGGGTTCGAAGAGCGCGAAGGTCAGCCTCGTGGTTGACGCGCTGCGCAAACTCGGGCAGGCCACCGTATCTTTGGAACAGGGAACGGACTGATGCTCTCTCTGCTGGTGCAATTCTCGGACGGTGGCGACGTCTTCAACCTGTTCCGCTACATCACGTTCCGCGCGGGCGGGGCCTTCTTCACCGCGCTGATCTTCGGGTTCATCTTCGGACGGCCGCTGATCAACTTCCTGCGGATCAAGCAGAAGAAGGGCCAGCCCATCCGCTCGGACGGGCCGACGACCCACTTCTCCAAGGCCGGTACGCCGACCATGGGCGGGCTGCTGATCCTGACATCGTTGATGGTGTCCACGCTGCTTTGGGCGCAGCTGTCCAATCCCTATGTGTGGATCGTGATCCTCGTGACGCTGGCCTTCGGGCTGATCGGCTTTGCCGACGATTACGCCAAGGTGACGAAGCAGACGACGGCGGGCGTGTCGGGACGGGTCCGCATGGGCCTTGGGCTGCTGACGGGGCTGCTGGCGACCATCGCCGCCGCAGGCTTCCATCCCGCGCCGCTGACTGATCAACTGGCGCTGCCCTTCGTCAGCATGATGCTGGACCTCGGCCTCTTCTTCATCCCCTTCGGGATGCTGGTGATCGTGGGGTCGGCCAATGCGGTGAACCTGACGGACGGGCTGGACGGGCTGGCGGTGATGCCGGTGATGATCGCCTCGGCCACGCTGGGGGCGATCGCCTATGCGGTGGGCCGGGTCGATTTCACCGAATATCTCGGCATCCACTACGTTCCCGGCACGGGAGAGCTGCTGATCTTCGCGGCGGCGCTCGTCGGCGGGGGTCTGGGATTCCTGTGGTACAACGCGCCCCCGGCGGCGGTGTTCATGGGCGATACCGGCTCGCTCGCGCTTGGTGGGGCATTGGGGGCGATCGCGGTCTGCATCAAGCATGAGATCGTTCTGGCCATCGTCGGCGGCCTCTTCGTCGTGGAGGCGCTGAGCGTCATCATTCAGGTGCTCTATTTCAAACGGACCGGGCGGCGGGTGTTCCTGATGGCCCCGATCCACCACCATTTCGAAAAGAAGGGCTGGGCCGAGCCGCAGATCGTCATCCGCTTCTGGATCATCTCGTTGATCCTTGCGCTGATCGGCCTCGCCACGCTGAAGGTGCGCTGATGATTCCGGTTCGGGGATATACGGGGCGCAAGGTGGCGGTGCTGGGCCTTGGCCGGTCGGGGCTGGCCACGGCGCGCGCGTTGCAGGCGGGCGGGGCGCTGCCGCTGGTCTGGGATGACAGCCCGGAATCGCGCGCCCGCGCCGAGGCCGAGGGCTTTGCCCCGTTCGATCTGACGCGCAACGCCGCCTTCGACGACGTGGCCGCGCTGATCGTCAGCCCCGGCATCCCCCATCTCTATCCCGCGCCGAACGCGGTGATCGCCCGCGCGCTGGAACTGGGCGTCCCGGTGGACAACGACATCGGCCTCTTCTTCCGCTCCTTCGCCACGCGCGATTGGGACGGGTTCGATCAGATGCCTCGCGTGATCTGCGTCACCGGATCGAACGGCAAATCCACCACCACCGCCCTGATCCGCCACATCGTCGCCGAGGCGGGCCGCCCGGTGCATATGGCCGGCAATATCGGGCGCGGGGTGCTGGATCTGCCCCCGGCCGAGGATGGGACCGTCGTCGTGCTGGAACTGTCCAGCTATCAGACCGAACTGGCGCGCGCGCTGACGCCCGATGTCGCGGTCTTCACCAACCTCTCGCCCGATCATCTGGACCGGCATGGTGGCATGGGCGGCTATTTCGCGGCCAAGCGGCGGCTGTTCACTCAAGGCGGCCCGGACCGTTGCGTGATCGGTGTCGATGAGGTGGAGGGCCGGTTCCTCGCCAATCAGATGTCCGTCGCCCCCGAGGATGACCGGGTGATCCGCATCTCGGCCGCCGCGCGGCTGGAGGGGCCGGGCTGGTCGGTCTTTGCGCGCAAGGGGTTCCTGTCGGAATGGCGCAAGGGGCGGCAGATCGCCTCCATCGACCTGCGGGAGATGCCGGGCCTGCCGGGCGCGCACAACCATCAGAACGCTTGCGCCGCCTATGCGGCCACGCGCACGCTGGGCCTGTCGCCGCGGCTGATCGAAGGGGCGCTCGCCTCCTTTGCGGGGCTGCCCCATCGCAGCCAGCTTGTGGGCGAGGCCGAGGGCGTGCGCTTCGTCAACGATTCCAAGGCCACGAATGTCGACAGCGCGGCCAAGGCGCTTCAAGCCTTCCCGCGCATCCGTTGGATCGCGGGCGGCATGGGCAAGGAGGGCGGCATCGTGTCGCTTCAGCCGCATCTGGGCGCGGTGGCCAAGGCCTATCTGATCGGCCATTCGGCGCGCGAATTCGCGCTGCAACTGGCCGGCACCCCGCATGAGATCTGCGAGACGATGGATCAGGCCGTCGCCCGCGCCGCCGAGGAGGCCGAGCCGGGCGATACCGTCCTTCTGGCCCCCGCCGCCGCCAGCTTCGACCAGTACCCCGATTTCGAGAAACGGGGTGAGCATTTCACCGCTCTCGTGGCGGCGCGGCTGGCAGGAAGGCACTAGTCAGGGGCGGATGCATGGGGTACGCTTTCGGGCAGACCCGGAACAATCGGGCAGGCAGTGACAGGCACATTCCATGACTGAGATGGTTCATGGCGCGATTCCCGCTCGGGCGTCGGAGCCGGTTCTTCCCCGTTGGTGGCGCACCATCGACAAGTGGTCGCTGACCTGCATCTTCATCCTGTTCGGCATGGGGCTGCTCTTGGCGCTGGCGGCCTCGGTGCCGCTGGCCACGCGCAACGGCCTTCCGCAGTTCTATTACGTCGAACGGCAGATGTTCTTCGGCGGCATGGCGATGGTGGCGATGGTGTCCATCTCCATGATGTCGCCGGATATGGTGCGGCGTCTGGGCGTGATGGGCTTTCTCGTGGCCTTCCTCGCGCTGATCCTGCTGCCCGTCGCCGGGACCGATTTCGGCAAGGGCGCGGTGCGGTGGTACAGCCTCGGCTTCGCCTCGTTCCAGCCATCGGAGTTTCTGAAGCCCGGCTTCATGATCGTGACGGGCTGGCTCATGGCCTCCAGCCAAGAGGTGAACGGCCCGCCCGGCAAGCGCATCAGCTTTGCGCTGCTGATCGTAATCGCGGGCTTCCTGTCGATGCAGCCCGATTTCGGGCAGACGGCGCTGATCCTCTTTGGCTGGAGCGTGATCTACTTCGTCGGCGGCGCGCCGATGGTTCTGATCGCGACCTTCATCGGGGCCATCGTCTTCGCCGGCACGCTCTTCTACGAATCGTCCGAGCACTTCGCCCGGCGGATCGACGGCTTCCTCAATCCCGAACTCGATCCGCGCACGCAGCTCGGCTATGCCACCAACGCCATCATCGAAGGCGGCTTCTTCGGCGTCGGTGTCGGCGAGGGGCAGGTGAAATGGTCGCTGCCCGACGCGCATACCGATTTCATCATCGCCGTCGCGGCCGAGGAATACGGCCTGATCCTCGTGCTGTGCATCATCGCGCTCTATGCGACGGTGGTCGTGCGCAGCCTGTTCCGCCTGATGCGCGAACGCGATCCGTTCATCCGCCTTGCGGGGACGGGGCTGGCCTGCATCTTCGGGGTTCAGGCCATGATCAACATGGGCGTCGCGGTGCGCCTTCTGCCGGCCAAGGGCATGACGCTGCCCTTCGTCAGCTATGGCGGCTCCTCCGTCATCGCGGCGGGCATCACCGTCGGGATGCTGCTGGCGCTGACACGGTCGCGTCCGCAGGGCGAGATCGGCGACATCCTGTTCAACAAGCGGGGCCGCTGATGACGGCACGGACGGACGGCCCCCTCCTGCTGATCGCGGCGGGGGGAACGGGCGGGCATATGTTCCCCGCCCAAGCCTTGGCCGAGGCGATGATCGCCCGCGGCTGGCGCGTGAAACTGTCCACCGACGATCGCGGCGCCCGCTATGCCGGAAACTTCCCCGAGGCGGTGGTGGTGGAGCGTGTGGCTTCGGCCACCTTCGCGCGGGGCGGGCTCTTGGCGCGGGCGGCGGTGCCCCTGCGCATCGGGCGGGGCGTTCTGTCGGCTTGGCGCAAGATGCGCGCGGACCGGCCGGCGGTGGTGGTGGGCTTCGGCGGTTATCCGTCGATC
This sequence comes from Falsirhodobacter algicola, assembly GCF_018279165.1. GTDB lineage: Bacteria > Pseudomonadota > Alphaproteobacteria > Rhodobacterales > Rhodobacteraceae > Falsirhodobacter > Falsirhodobacter algicola. Next base: position 229,691 of record NZ_CP047289.1, read on the forward strand.
CCGGCGCTGACGGCGGCGGGGATGCTGCGCCTGCCGCGCATGATCCATGAACAGAACGGCGTGCTGGGGCGGGTGAACCGCATCTTCGCGCCCAAGGTGGACCGGGTGGCCTGCGGCATCTGGCCGACCGACCTGCCGCGCGGCGTGTCGGCCGTCCATACGGGCAATCCGGTGCGCCAGTCGGTGCTGGACCGCGCCGCCGCGCCCTATGCCATGCCGGACGGCCCGCTGGAGGTGCTGGTGATCGGCGGCAGCCAAGGGGCGCATGTCCTCTCGCGCGTGGTGCCGGACGCCTTCGGCCGCCTGCCGCGCCATATGCGCGAACGCCTGCGCATCAGCCATCAGGCCCGCGCCGAGGATGCGGACGCCGTCATCCGCGCCTATCGCGACAGCGCCATCGCCGCCGAGGTGCGCCCCTTCTTCGAGGATGTGCCCGAACGGATCGCCGCGGCGCAGCTCGTCATCTCGCGCTCGGGGGCAAGCTCGGTCGCCGACATCACGGTGATCGGCCGCCCCTCCATCCTGATCCCCTTCGCCGCCGCTGCGGGCGATCATCAGACGGCGAATGCGCGCGGTCTGGTGCAGGGGCAGGCGGCCTCCATCATCCCCGAGGCGCAGCTCGATGCGCCCACGCTCATCGAACATATCACCGCCATCCTGAACCAGCCGGAGGCCGCGCGCCGCATGGCCGCCAACGCGCTTGCGCTTGGGCGGCCCGATGCCACCCAGCGGCTGGTCGAGGTGGTCGAAGAACTGAGGACTTCATGAACGCCGCAACCAAACTGCCGGGAGAGCTCGGCCCTATCCATTTCGTCGGCATCGGCGGCATCGGCATGTCCGGCATCGCCGAGGTGCTGATGACGCTGGGCTATACGGTGCAGGGTTCGGACGCGAAGGCCTCGAAGATCACGGACCGCCTCGTGGATCTGGGCGCGACCTTCTTCGAAGGGCAGCGGGCCGAGAATATCGGCGAGGCGGGGGTGGTCGTCATCTCCTCGGCGATCAAGCGCGGCAATCCCGAACTGGAGGAGGCGCGCCGCCGCCAGCTTCCGGTCGTGCGCCGGGCGGAGATGCTGGCCGAACTGATGCGCCTGCGCTCGAACATCGCGGTGGCGGGCACGCATGGCAAGACGACGACCACGACCATGGTGGCGACGCTCTTGGACAAGGGCGGCTTCGATCCGACCGTCATCAATGGCGGTGTGATCCACGCCTATGGCTCCAACGCGCGGGCCGGGGCGGGCGAGTGGATGGTGGTGGAGGCCGATGAGAGCGACGGCTCCTTCAACCGGCTGCCCGCGACCATCGCCATCGTCACCAATATCGACCCCGAGCATATGGAGCATTGGGGCTCGTTCGATGCCCTGCGCAAGGGCTTCCACGACTTCGTGTCGAACATCCCGTTCTATGGCCTCGCCGTCTGCTGCACGGACCATGCCGAGGTGCAGGCGCTGGTCGGCCGCGTCACGGATCGGCGCATCGTGACCTTCGGCTTCAACGCGCAGGCCGATGTGCGCGCGGTGAACCTGCGCTACGAAAACGGCGTGGCGTTGTTCGATGTGGCGCTTCAGGCCGAGGATGCGCTGATCGAAGGGTGCACCCTGCCGATGCCGGGCGATCACAACGTCTCCAACGCCCTCGCGGCGGTGGCCGTGGCGCGGCATCTTGGGATGAAGCGCGCCGAGATCCGCGAGGCGCTGGCGGCCTTCGGCGGCGTGAACCGCCGTTTCACCAAGGTCGGCGAGGTCGGCGGCGTGTCGATCATCGACGATTACGGCCACCACCCGGTGGAGATCGCGGCCGTCCTGAAGGCGGCGCGTCAGGCCACCAAGGGCCGCGTGATCGCCGTGCATCAGCCGCACCGCTACAGCCGCCTGCACACGCTCTTCGATGATTTCTGCACCTGTTTCAACGAGGCCGATGTCGTCGCCATCGCCGAGGTCTATGCCGCCGGCGAAGAGCCGATCGAGGGCGCATCGCGCGACGATCTCGTGGCGGGGCTGATCGCCCATGGCCATCGCCATGCCCGCGCCATCCTGTCGGAGGCCGATCTGGAGCGGCTGGTGCGCGAACAGGCGCGGCCGGGGGATATGGTCGTCTGCCTCGGGGCGGGGACCATCTCCACATGGGCGAATGCCCTGCCGGAGCGTCTGGGATGATCACGCTGCTGCCGACCGCGCTGTGGATCCTTGCCGCGCTGTGCCTGCGCCGGAACGGGCAGACCCGCGTCGGTTGGGCGCTGGTGCTGACGGGGATTCCGCTTCTGGGCCTGATCACGCTGCATGCGGGGCCGTTCTGGGGCTTTGTCGCGCTGGCGGCGGCGCTGCCGCTGTTGCGCCTGCCGCTGCGCGCCGTGCGGGCGCGGGCGCGGAGGGCGCTGCAATGACGATGCCCCCCGTGCGCGGCGTGCTGACGCCGAACCGCTCCATGGCCGAGCTGACATGGCTGCGCGTCGGTGGGCCGGCCGATTGGCTGTTCCAACCGGCGGACGAGGACGATCTTCGGGCCTTTCTGGCCGCGCTTGATCCGGCGATGCCGGTCTTTCCGATGGGGGTCGGCTCGAACCTGATCGTGCGCGATGGCGGCCTTCGGGCGGTGGTGATCCGGCTGGGGCGCGGGTTCAACGGGATCCGCACCGACGGGGACCGCGTGATCGCGGGGGCGGCGGCGCTGGATGCGCATGTGGCGCGGCGCGCGGCCGAGGCGGGGCTGGACCTGACCTTCCTGCGCACCATTCCCGGCAGCATCGGCGGCGCGGTGCGGCTGAATGCGGGCTGCTATGGCAGCTATATCGCCGATCACCTGATCGAGGTGCGGGCGATCGCGCGGGACGGGCAGGCGGTGACGATCCCGGCGGCGGATCTGCGCCTTGCCTACCGCCATTCGGAGGTGCCGGACGGCTGCGTGATCGTGGAGGCGGTGCTGCGCGCCGCGGCGGGCGATCCCGAGGATCTGGCCACGCGCATGGCCGAGCAACTGGCCCGCCGCGATGCGACCCAGCCGACGAAGGACCGCAGCGCCGGATCGACCTTCCGCAACCCCGCGGGCCATTCCTCCACCGGGCGGCCCGACGATACGCACGAATTGAAGGCGTGGAAGGTCATCGACGATGCCGGTCTGCGCGGCGCCACGCTGGGCGGCGCCCAGATGAGCGAGAAGCATCCCAACTTCCTGATCAACACCGGGCAGGCTTCCGCCGCCGATCTGGAGAATCTGGGCGAGCGGGTGCGAAAGAGGGTTTTCCAATCCAGCGGACTTGCGTTAGAGTGGGAAATCATGAGGGTCGGAGAACCCTCTGAAAAATAATGAAGTGTTAGCATCCGGTTAACGGATGTAACCCGAGGCAGTGAAATGGCGGGCATGTCTGGCAGGACATTCCGCACGGTTGCGGTTTTGATGGGTGGCCCCTCGGCCGAACGCGAGGTGTCGCTGGTCACTGGGCGCGAATGCGCGGCAGCCCTGCGGAAAGCGGGATACGACGTGGTCGAGCTTGATGCCGGCCCGGACCTTGCCGCACGGCTGGTCGATCTGAAGCCCGATGTCGTGTTCAACGCCCTTCATGGCCGCTGGGGCGAAGATGGCTGCGTGCAGGGCATCCTCGAATGGCTGCGCATTCCCTATACCCATTCGGGTGTCCTTGCCTCGGCGCTGGCGATGGACAAGACGCGGGCCAAGGACGTGTTTCGCACCGCCGGCCTGCCGGTCGTCGAAAGCGTGATCGCCCCCCGCGCCGAGGTGGAGGCCCGCCACGTCCTGCCGCCCCCCTATGTCGTGAAGCCGAACAGCGAAGGCTCCTCGGTCGGGGTCTATCTGGTGGAGCGGGGGGCGAATGCGCCGCCGCGCCTGTCCGATGCGATGCCCGACGAGGTGATGGTCGAAACCTATGTGCCGGGCCGCGAGCTGACGGTTAGCGTGCTGGGCGACCGCGCGCTTTGCGTGACCGACATCATCACCACCGGCTGGTACGATTACGACGCGAAATACACCGCCGGCGGATCGCATCACGTCGTCCCCGCCGACATTCCGACGGACATCGAGGCGGCCTGCCTCGCCCATGCGCTGACGGCGCATCGCGCGCTCGGCTGCCGCGGGCTGAGCCGCACCGATTTCCGCTGGGACGAGGCGCGCGGCATGGACGGCCTCGTGGTGCTGGAGACGAACACCCAGCCCGGCATGACCCCCACCTCGCTTTCGCCCGAGCAGGCGGCGCATTGCGGGATGGACTTTCCCGCGCTCTGCGATTGGCTGGTGAGGGATGCCTCGTGCGATCGATGAACCGCCCGCCGCGCCGCGATCCTGCCCCGAGCCTTTTGGCCTACCGCCTTCAGCGGATGATGCTGACGCCGCTTTATCGGCGTCTTTTCCGTTTGGGCCTGCCCTTCGTGGTGCTGGGCCTCGTGCTGCTGATGGTGCTGGGCAGCGCCGATCGCCGCGCCGCTATCGCCGCCAGCTTCACCCAGCTGCGCGAAGCGGTGGAGGATCGGCCCGAATTCATGGTCCACGCCCTGTCGATCGAGAACGCCTCGCCCCAACTGGCCGAAACGATCCGCCGGATGCTGGATCTGCATCTGCCGCAAAGCTCGTTCGATCTGGATCTGCCGGGGATGCGCGACCGGATCATGACGCTCACGCCGGTGGAGAATGTCGATCTGCGCGTTCTGGCGGGCGGGCTCTTGCAGGCGGATGTGACGGAGCGGGTTCCCGTGGTCGTCTGGCGCTCGTCGGCCAATACCGAGCTTCTGGACGCGGAAGGCCATCGCGTTCTGCTGATCGCCGAGCGCAACGACCGAGCGGATCTGCCGCTGATCACCGGCCGCGGCGCGAACGATGCCGTCCCCGAGGTGCTGACGCTGATCGGCGCGGCCCAGCCGATCATGCCGCGGGTGCGCGGGTTCGTGCGGATGGGGGAACGGCGTTGGGACATCGTGCTGGACCGGGGGCAGCGCATCATGCTGCCCGTGACGGACCCGGTGCCCGCGCTGGAACGGATCCTCGCCCTCGACAAGGCCGACGATCTTCTGGCCCGCGACGTGACCGTGATCGATTTCAGACTGAAGAACCGCCCCGTGCTGCGTCTGGCCCCCAATGCGGTGGCCGAACGCGCGCGGGCCCGCGGCAAGACAGCGAGTGGAGGCGCCCCATGACCGATCTGTATCAATCCCAGCGTGCGATGCGGAACATGCGCCGCGCGGCCATTCAGCGGGGCGTGATCGCCATCCTCGACATCGGATCGACCAAGATCGCCTGCCTGATCCTGCGCTTCGACGGGCCGGAACGTCTGCGCGAGCATGACGGCGTCGGCAGCATGGCGGGGCAGAGCCAGTTCCGCGTGATCGGTGCCGCCTCCACCCGGTCGCGCGGGGTCCGCTTCGGCGAGATCAGCGTGATGAACGAGACCGAGCGCGCCATCCGCACCGCCGTTCAGGCCGCCCAGAAGATGGCCGAGGTGCGGGTCGATCACGTCATCGCCACCTTCTCGGGCGGGGAGCCGCGCAGCTACGGCCTTGCCGGGGAGTGGGAGCTTCAGGATTCCGTCGTGACCGAGCAGGACGTGGCGCGGGTTCTCGCCTCCTGCGAGGTGCCCGATATCGGCGGCGGGCGCGAGGTGATGCACGCCCAGCCCGTGAACTTCGCGCTCGATCATCGCAGCGGTCTGGGCGATCCGCGCGGGCAGATCGGCAACCGGCTGGCCTGCGACATGCACATGCTGTCGGTGGATGCGGGGACGATCCAGAACCTGCTCTACTGCATCAAGCGCTGCGATCTGGAACTCGCGGGGATCGCATCCTCGGCCTATGTGTCCGGGATCGCCAGCCTCGTGGAGGACGAGCAGGAACTGGGTGCGGCCTGCATCGACATGGGCGGCGGCTCCACCGGGGTGTCGATCTTCATCAAGAAGCATATGATCTATGCCGACAGCGTGCGGATGGGGGGCGATCATGTCACCTCCGACATCTCCAAGGGGCTTCAGATCCCGCTGGCGCAGGCCGAGAAGATCAAGACGATGCATGGCGGCATCCACGCCACCGGCCTCGATGACCGCGAGCAGATCGACATCGGCGCCGATACCGGCGATTGGGACAAGGACAGCCGCTCCGTCAGCCGTTCGGAGCTGATCGGGATCATGCGCCCCCGCGTCGAGGAGATCCTCGAGGAAGTGCGCGCCCGCCTCGACGCCGCCGGGTTCGAGCATCTGCCGAGCCAGCAGATCGTGCTGACGGGCGGGGCCAGTCAGGTGCAGGGACTGGACGGCCTTGCCTCGCGCATTCTGGGCCAGCGGGTGCGGATGGGGCGGCCGCTGCGCGTGCAGGGGTTGCCGCAGAAGATCACCGGCCCGGCCTTCGCCTCGGCCGTCGGGCTCTGCCTGTTCGCCGCGCATCCGCAGGACGAATGGTGGGACTTCGACATTCCGGCCGAACGCTATCCGGCGCGGTCGTTCAAACGCGCGCTGCGCTGGTTCAAGGACAACTGGTGACACCCATATCCGGTAGCGACGGCGAGATACCGCCGAGGTCGGGGCGCGCCGATCCATATTTTGTGCAGTCCCCGCTTTTCCGGGTGACGTTGCGACGGGTTGAGTCTAAACTCTCCGGTAAAAGCGCGAATGGGCGCCGCGAACGGTGCCGCAGGACATTGAACACAGGCGGAACGCAATGCCCCTCAATCTGATGAACGACCCCCGGGAAGAACTGAAGCCGCGCATCACCGTGTTCGGTGTCGGCGGCGCTGGCGGCAATGCCGTCAACAACATGATCGAGCAGCAGCTCGAAGGGGTGGAGTTCGTCGTCGCGAACACCGACGCGCAGGCCCTGCAGCAGAGCAATGCCGGCAGCAAGATCCAGATGGGTCTGAAGGTCACCGAAGGGCTGGGCGCCGGGGCGCGGCCTTCGGTCGGCGCGGCCGCCGCCGAAGAGACGATCGAAGAGATCGTCGATCATCTGGCCGGTGCGCATATGTGCTTCATCACCGCCGGTATGGGCGGCGGCACCGGCACCGGGGCGGCCCCGATCATCGCGCAGGCCGCGCGTGAATTGGGCGTGCTGACCGTCGGCGTCGTGACCAAGCCCTTCCAGTTCGAAGGCAACAAGCGGATGCGTCAGGCCGAGGAGGGGATCGAGAACCTTCAGAAGGTCGTCGATACGCTGATCATCATTCCGAACCAGAACCTGTTCCGCCTTGCGAACGAGCGCACGACCTTCACCGAAGCCTTCGCGATGGCCGATGACGTGCTGTATCAGGGCGTGAAGGGCGTGACGGACCTGATGGTGCGTCCGGGCCTCATCAACCTCGACTTTGCGGACGTGCGCGCCGTGATGGACGAGATGGGCAAGGCCATGATGGGCACGGGTGAGGCCGAGGGCGACGAGCGCGCCAAGATGGCCGCCGAGAAGGCGATCGCCAACCCGCTTCTGGACGAGATCAGCCTGAACGGCGCCAAGGGTGTGCTGATCAACATCACCGGCGGCTACGATCTGACCCTGTTCGAACTGGACGAGGCCGCCCAGGCCATCCGCGACAAGGTCGATCCCGACGCCAACATCATCGTCGGTTCCACGCTGGACACCACGATGGAAGGCCGCATCCGCGTGTCCGTCGTCGCCACGGGGATCGAGGCGTCGAAATCGCAGGTGTCCGCACCGACGCGTCCGTCCTCGCAGCCGCTGTCCACGCCGATGCAGAAGGCCGAGGAGCGCATGGTCGCTTCCAAGCCCGCCGCGCCGGCTCCGGCCCCGCGCGCCGAACCCGTCGCGACCCGCCCGATGTTCGAGCCGCCGCGCGAAGAGCTGGAAGAAGAGCCGGCCGATCTGCCGCCGCCCGCCTATCGCCCCGCACCGGCCGAGGCCGCCCAGCCGCCGCAGCCCGCGCCCCAGCCGCGCCCGCAGCCCCGCGCCAGCGCCCCGATGAACGAAGACGCCGGTGCGTTCGTTGCGCCGCGCCCGCGTTCGGCCGGTCAGCCCTCGCCCGAAACGATGGCCCGCCTTGCGGCAGCGGTCAGCAAGGCCCCGGCCCGTGGTTCGGCGGCGCAGACCTCGTCGGCCCCGCGTCCGGCGCAGCCCGCACCGCGCCAGCCCCAGCAGGGGGAGCGTCCGCGCTTCGGCATCGGATCGCTGATCAACCGGATGGCCGGCCATGCCGATCAGCCCGAGCCGCGCCCGCAGCCGACCCGCACCTCGCAGCAGGTCGCCTATGAGGAGCAAGAAGAACAGAATCCCGATCAGGAGCGGATCGACATTCCGGCCTTCCTGCGTCGGCAGGCCAACTGATCCTGCAACAGAATGAAGGGGCCCGGTGATCGCCGGGCCTTTTTATTATTGATATCAATCACTTGCGTCGCTGCACATCCTGTCACATGGCGTCATAAAGAGTGAATTGAGCCTCCGGCTTTCCGCACTTAATTAACACTTGTGCCAAGCGGTCATCCGCCGGTGCGAGCGAAGTGAGAGAAAGTCGATCCCGTGCAAACCACTTTGAAATCCGCTGTCAGCTTCTCCGGTCTGGGTCTCCACACCGGTCGGCCGGTGCGCATGATCGTGCGTCCTGCATCGGCAGATTACGGCATCTGGTTCCGCCGCACGGACATCGTGTCGGGTGACGCGATGATCCCCGCCCGGTGGGATTCGGTCGAACCCTCGAAACTTTGCACGCTGCTCAACAACGACGCCGGTGCCACCGTCTCCACGGTGGAGCATGTGATGGCGGCGCTGGCCGGCTGCGGCATCCACAACGCCCTGATCGAGATCGACGGCCCGGAAGTTCCGATCCTCGACGGTTCGGCAGCGGTGTTCGTGGACCGTTTCCTTGCGGCGGGCCTGCGGGAACAGGCCGTTCCGGTTCGTGCGATCCGCGTGCTGAAATCGGTCGAAGTGCGCGAGGGGGAGGCCGTCGCCCGCCTCGATCCCGCCGACATGCTGGAGATCGATTTCCGTATCGATTTCGCCGAAGCCGCGATCGGGCGTCAGGCCAAACGCCTGAACATGGCCAACGGCGCCTTCGTGCGCGAGCTGTGCGACAGCCGCACCTTCTGCCGCCAGTCCGACGTGGACGCGATGCAGGCGAACGGTCTGGCCCTTGGCGGCACGCTCGACAATGCCGTGGTCTTCGACGGCGAACGTGTTCTGTCGCCGGGCGGGCTGCGTCACCGGGACGAACCGGTGCGCCACAAGATGCTCGACGCTTTGGGCGATCTGGCGCTGGCGGGCGGGCCGATTCTGGGCCGCTACACCGGCGTGCGCTCGGGCCATGCCATGACGAACCGCCTTCTGCGGGCGCTGTTCGCCAAACCCGGTGCGTGGCAGATGGTGGAATGCGGCGGCTCGACCGAGCTGAAGCTGCCGGGCGTCGGCGTGGTTCGGGCTGACCTTCGGGCCGTGGCCTGAGCGGGCGAAAGGCGTTTTGCCACCCGGATTTTTCTGTGCTAGGACAGGGCCGAGACCCTGTCGCGCCGTCCCGGGTGGCCGAAGGGCAAGGCACGAGGATAGGCGAAAGATGACAGGCACAAGGGCAGGCGGGCGGATCCTCAGCGCGCTTTTCGTCGCGGGTCTGCTTGCCGGCTGCGGGCCGCGCGGTGATCGCGACGGCATCAATCTCGAGGGGCAGAGCGCCGATCAGATCTTCAGCAGCGGTCAGGCCGCGCTGGATCAGGACAACCCCGAACGCGCCCTGCGCTACTTCGATGCCATCGAACAGCGTTACCCTTATACCCTCTATGCGCGCCGCGCCCTGATCATGCAGGCCTTTGCCTATCATCAGGCCAAGGAATACGACAAAGCGCGCGAAGCGGCGCAGCGTTTCCTCGATTATTACGGCGGGGACGACGATGCGGCCTATGCGCAATATCTGATCGCGCTGTCCTATTACGATCAGATCGACGAGGTCGGCCGCGATCAGGGCCTGACCTTCCAGGCGCTGCAATCGCTGCGCACGGTGATCGAACGCTATCCCGACAGCGAATACGCCCGCAGCGCCACGTTGCAGTTCGACCTCGCCTTCGACCACCTGGCCGCCAAGGAGATGGAGATCGGCCGCTACTATCTGAAGCGGCAGAACTACACGGCGGCGATCAGCCGTTTCCGCGCCGTGGTGGAGCAGTATCAGACCACCAGCCAGACGCCGGAGGCGCTGCTGCGCTTGGTCGAAAGCTATCTCGCGCTTGGCCTGACGGCCGAGGCGCAGACGGCGGGGGCGATCCTTGGCTACAACTATCAGGCCTCTCCCTTCTATGACGATGCGCACCGGCTTCTGACGGGCCGCGGGCTCAACCCCGATGTGACGGGGGACAACTGGCTGGCCAGCATCTACCGGCAGACCGTCCGGGGTGAGTGGCTGTAACCCGGCGGGGAACGACCATGCTGCGCGCTCTCGACATTCGGGACATGCTGATCATCGAGCGGCTCTCGCTGGCGTTCCAGCCGGGGCTGAACGTGCTGACCGGCGAAACGGGGGCGGGCAAGTCCATCCTGCTCGATTCGCTGGGCTTCGTGCTGGGATGGCGCGGGCGGGCGGAACTCGTCCGCTCGGGCGCGGATACTGGCGAGGTGACGGCGGTCTTCGACCTGCCGCCCAGCCATGCCGCCCGGGGCGTGCTGGCCGAAGCGGGCATCGCCGCCGAGGATGAGCTGATTCTGCGCCGCGTGAACCATGCCGATGGGCGCAAGACGGCATGGGTCAACGATCGCCGCGTCTCGGGCGAGGTGCTGCGGACCCTGTCGGATGTGCTGGTGGAACTGCATGGTCAGCATGACGATCGCGGCCTTCTGAACCCGCGCGGCCACCGGCTGATGCTGGACGCCTATGGGCGGCTGGATGTCGGCCCCGTGCGCCGCGCATGGCAGGAGATGGGCACCGCCCGCCGCCGCCTGATGGAGGCGGAAAGCGCGCTGGATGCCATCCGCGCCGAGGAGGATTTCCTGCGCCACGCCGTCGCCGAACTCGACAAGCTGGACCCGCAGGCCGGCGAGGAGGCGAGCCTCGACACACGCCGCCGCGCGATGCAGGGGGCCGAGCGCATCCGCGACGATATCGCCCGCGCCCATCACGCCTTGTCCGATCAGGGGGCGGAGGGCGTTCTGATGGACGCGATGCGCTGGCTGGAGGGTGCGGCCGACCGGGCGGAAGGGCGTCTCGATCCCGCGCTGGCGGCGCTTGGCCGCGTCATGGCCGAATTGGGCGATGCGCAGCAGGGTGTCGAGCAGTGCCTGTCGGCCCTCGATTTCGATCCGCACGAGCTCGAGGCGCTGGAGGAGCGGCTGTTCGCCATCCGCGCCTTGGCGCGCAAGCACGGCGTTCTGGCCGATGAGTTGGGCGATTTCGCCGAAGGGCTGCGCCGCCGCCTTGCCGCACTCGATGGGGGGGAGCGGGACATTGCCGGTCTGCGCAGCGCCTTGTCGGACACCGAACTGACCTATCGCGCCGCCGCCGACGCGCTGACCGCCGCGCGGCGCAAGGCGGCGGTCGCGCTCGATCGGGCCATGGCGGCGGAACTCGCCCCCCTAAAGATGGAGCGCGCGGTCTTCGAAACGCTGGTGACGCCCGCCGAAGCCGGGGGGGAGGGCGCGGATGCCGTCGCCTTCACCGTCGCCACCAACCCCGGCGCACCGCCCGGACCGTTGAACAAGATCGCCTCGGGCGGGGAGTTGTCGCGCTTCCTTCTGGCGCTGAAGGTCTGCCTGACGGGGGATTCGCGCGATGTGACGATGATCTTCGACGAAATCGACCGCGGTGTCGGCGGGGCGACCGCCAATGCCGTGGGCCGCCGGTTGAAGGCGCTGGCCGAAGGCGGGCAGGTGCTGGTCGTGACGCACTCGCCGCAGGTGGCCGCGCTTGGCGCGCATCATTGGCGAGTGGAAAAGCGGGTGCGGGACGGGATGACGACCTCGACCGTGCTGGCGCTGACGGACGATCAGCGGGTGGAGGAAGTCGGCCGGATGCTGGCCGGTGATGTCGTCACCGATGCCGCGCGGGATGCGGCCCGCGATCTGCTGGAAAGCTGACCCGATGGAGAAGAAGCCCTGCTGCGGCGCCCGCCGCGACACCGTCCTGACCGGCGACGCCCTGCTGCTGTCGCGCGCGACCGCCGTTCCGCGCGCCGAGGATGCGGTGATGCAGGAGCTGCGCGCGGCGCTGCTGCCCGTGCCCGGCGGCATCTTCGAGATGGGGGCCCGCCGTTCCACCTTTGCCGATGACGGCGACAGCCCGCGGCGCAAGGTCAAGCTCGCGCCGTTTCGGATGGCACCGGCGACGGTGACGAATGACGAATATGCCCGTTTCGTCGCCGCCACCGGCTATCGCACCGTGGCCGAGCAAGAGGGGTGGGCCTTCGTCTTTCACCTGCTGCTGCCCGATGCCGAGGCATGGCCCGAAAGCCCGCCCGGCGCGCGGTGGTGGCGCAAGGTGGACGGCGCCTGCTGGTCCGCCCCCGAGGGGCCGGGATCGGACCTTGCGGGCCGCGGCGATCATCCGGTGGTGCAGATCGCATGGTACGACGCGCTGGCCTATTGCACATGGTCCGGCCTGTCCCTGCCGACCGAGGCGCAATGGGAACGCGCCGCCCGCGGCGGCCTTGCCAAGCGCAAGTTCCCGTGGGGCGATGAGATGATGCCCGGCGGCGCCTTTGCGATGAACACCTTCCAAGGCACCTTCCCGCATCACAACACCGCCGAGGATGGCTGGATCGGCACCGCGCCCGCCCGCAGTTTCCAGCCCAATGGCTATGGCATGTACAACATGACCGGCAATGTCTGGGAATGGGTGGCGGACCGCTTTGCACCGCATCCCGCGCCGGGGCGCCTGCCGGATGTCGATCCGGTCGGCCCCGAGGCGGGGCAGGCGCGAGTGCAGCGCGGCGGCTCCTACCTGTGCCATGTCAGCTATTGCGACCGCTACCACGTCCATTCGCGCACCCGCAACGATCCCGACAGCTCGGTCGGGAACGCGGGGTTCCGGGTCTGCGCCCCGGCCTAGGCGACCTCGGCGAAGACCTGACGCAGGGCGGCGGCCAGCTTCTCGAACATCTCGTCGAGATGGCTTTCGGTGCAGATGAAGGGCGGGCACAGCACGATGGACTGGCCGAGCGGGCGGCAGATCAGCCCGTGATCGGTGCAGGTGTTGGCGATACGCTCGCTCACCGACAGGTTGGAGGCGAAGGGCGTTTTCGTCGCCTTGTCCTGCACCGCTTCGAGCGCGCCCATCAGGCCCGCGCCGCGCCATTCGCCGATATTGGCATGACCGGCGAGTTCCGCCATGCCCGCTTCGAAGCGCGGCGTCAGCGCGCGGACATTGTCCAGAAGCCCGCCGTTCAGGATCAGGTCGATCGCCGCCAGCGACACCGCACAGCCGACCGGATGCCCCGAGGCGGTGAAGCCATGCGGAAACTCCTCGATCGCCTCGCTTGCATTTTGCAGGCGCTGCGCCAGTTCCGGCCCGAGGACGACCGCGCCCATCGGGAAATACCCCGCCGTCATCGCCTTGGAGGCGATGATCGCATCGGGCACGAAATCGAAGGTCTGGCTGCCCCAGACATTGCCCGTGCGCCCGAAGCCGCAAATCACCTCATCGGCGATCAGCGGAATGCCGTAGCGTTTCAGCACCGCCTGAATCGCTTGGAAATACCCTTTGGAGGGCGGGATCACCCCGCCCGCACCGATCACGGGTTCGGCGAAGAATCCGGCGATCGTGTCCGGGCCTTCCTTGATGATCGTCGCCTCCAGCTCATGGGCGAGGCGCTGCGTGAACGCCTCCTCCGTCTCGCCCTCTTGGCCGAAGCGCCAGTAATGGGGCGATCCGACATGGAGGAAGCCCGGCAGCGGCAGACCGAAGACCGAGTTGTAAGGTTTGCCCGTCATCGAGGCCGACACCGCCGTCACCCCGTGATAGCTGTTCCAGCGGGTGATGATCTTGCGTCGCTGCGGCTGCCCTTCGGCACCGCCGAGGAACCACAGCATCTTCACCATGGTGTCGTTCGCCTCCGACCCCGAATTGGTGTAGAAGACCTTGCCCGAGGCGAAGGGCGACACCTCCACCAGACGTTCGGACAGCATCACCGTCTGATCCGACATCCGCCCGAAGAAGGCGTGATAGCCGGGGAAACGGTCGTACTGGGCCTTTGCCGCTTCGGCCAGCTTGGGGTGGTCGAAGCCCGCGACCATGTTCCACAGGCCCGAATTGCTGTCGAAATAGCGTTTTCCGGCCGTGTCGAAGACATAGGGCCCTTCGCCATGCGTCAGCACGACCGTGCCGCGCTGCGCCACCGAAGGCAGGTCTGTGAAGCCGTAGAACGTGGCGGCTTCGGCACGGCTATCCCAGCTGCGGGGGGCGTCGTCACGCATGGCAGGCTCCTTGTTCGTTGCCGCCAGCCTATCCGTGCCGCAATCGGCTGTCCATGTCAGACACCGAGCCGGTCGCGCAGGGCGAACCATGTCATCGCGGTCGCCAGCAAGGGCGCGCGCATCGCCGCGCCGCCCGGGAACCGGGGCTGCGGCAGGCTGGCCATCAGATCGAAACGGCCCGCCTCTCCGGCGACGGTTTCGGCAAGGATGCGCCCGGCCAGCGTCGCCATCGCCACCCCATGCCCCGAATAGCCCGAGGCCGACAGCACCCCCGGCGCGACCCGCCGGAAACAGGGCAGGCGGTTCACCGTGATCGCCAGCGTTCCGCCCCATGCATACTCGATCCGCACATCGCGCAGCTGCGGATAGACTTGCAAGAGCGGCTTGCGCACCGTGCGCAGGATGTCGGGGAAACGGTAGCCATAGCTTTCGCCGCCGCCGAAGAGCAGGCGGTGATCCTCGGTCATGCGCCAGTAGTTGACGACGAAACGGGTGTCATGCGCCGCCACCGGCTCCATCAGGCCCTCCACGGGTTCGGTGGCGACGATGAAATTGTTGATGGGCATGACGCGCGCCGCCACCCCCGGCTCCAGCCCGCCGAGATAGCCGTTGCAGGCGAGGATCACATGATCGGCGCGCACATGCCCGTCGGCGGTGTGCACGGTGGTGCCGTCCAACCGCGTGACGGTGCTGCCCTCGAAGATGCGGGCCTTGGCCGCCCGGGCAAGGCCGAGCGCGAAGTTCAGCGGATGGATCGCGCCCGCGCCGCGGTCGATATCGCCCCCGCGAAAGCGGTCGGTGCCGAGGATTGCGGCGATGCGGGCGGCGTCCAGCGGCTCCACCCGGTCGTAATCGTAATCGCGCGCCAGCTTTTCGGCATAGGCATGGGCGTGCGCCACCTCGGATGCGGTGCGGGCGGCGTGGACGATGCCGGGCTGGAACGGCACCGGCATGGCGTGGCGCGCGATCAGATCGCGGACGAGCGCCTTCGCCTCCTCCCCCAGATCCCAGAGGCGGCGGGCATCGGCGCGGCCCACCATCCCCTCCAGCGTGTCCTGATCCAGCCGCTGGCCGGAACCGACCTGACCGCCATTGCGCCCCGACGCGCCGAAGCCCACGCGATGCGCCTCCAGAAGGACGACATCGAAGCCGCGTTCGGCCAGATGCAGCGCCGCCGACAGCCCGGTATAGCCGCCGCCCACCACGCAGACATCCGCCCGCACTGCCCCCTTCAGCGCGGGAAAGGCGGGCAGGGGCGTCGCCGTCGCGGCATACCAACTGGGCGGATAGGTGCCGGGGCGGTCGTTGGCGGTCAGCAGGTTCATACGTTCAGCAGCAGATGCTCACGTTCCCACGGGCTGATGACCTGCAGGAACTCCTTGTATTCGTTGCGCTTCACCGCGTCGTAATAGCGGCAGAAATCCTGCCCCAGCACATCGCGCAGGGCCATGTTCTCGTCCAAGAGATCCAGCGCATCGCCAAGGTTGTAGGGCAGGTCCGTCTCTACGTTATAGGCGCTGCCGATGCATTCGGGGCGGGGCTTCGTCTGCTCCACCAGCCCCAGATACCCGCAGGCGAGCGAAGCCGCGATCCCGAGATAGGGGTTGCAGTCCATCCCCGCGAGGCGGTTTTCCAGCCGCCGTGCCTCCGGCCCGGAGATGGGGATGCGCAGGCCGGTGGTGCGGTTGTCGCGGCCCCATTCCAAGTTGATCGGCGCCGCGAAGTCCGGGACATAGCGGCGGTAGCTGTTGACATAAGGGGCCAGCAGCGCGACCGCCGCCGGCAGATGTCGCTGCATCCCGGCGATGAAATGCAAGAAGTGATCCGTCTCGGAGCCTTTGTCGTCCGAGAAGATGTTGCGCCCGGTCGCCAGATCCGTGACCGAGTGGTGGATATGCATGGCCGAGCCCGGCTCCCCCTCGATCGGCTTGGCCATGAAGGTGGCGAAGCAGTCGTGGCGCAGCGCGGCCTCGCGGATCAGGCGTTTGAAGAAGAAGATCTCATCGGCCAGCTTGACCGGATCGCCATGGGCGAGGTTGATCTCCACCTGACCGGCGCCGCCTTCCTGAAGGATGCCGTCGATCTCGAATCCCTGAAGTTCGGCGAAATCGTAGATGTCGTCGATGACCTTGCCGTATTCGTCCACCGCACTCATGGAATAGGCCTGACGGCCGGCGGCGCGGCGACCCGAACGGCCCATGGGCGGCATGACCGGCATGTTCGGGTCGATGTTCCGCGCGACGAGGAAGAACTCCATCTCCGGGGCGACGATCGGTTTCCAGCCCTTGTCGGCATATAGCTGCACGATGCGCTTGAGCACGTTGCGCGGGGCGGTGGGGACCGGATCGCCCGACTGGGTTACCGCGTCATGGATGACCTGCAACGTGATGTCGGCGGTCCAAGGCGCGGCGGTGGCGGTGGAATAGTCGGGATGCAGGATCATGTCCGGCTCGGTGAACGCGCCGAGCGGGTTGGAGGCCCATTCCCCGGTGATCGTTTGCAGGAAGATCGAGTTCGGCAGGAAAAAGCTCGTCTGCCGCGCGAATTTGGACGCGGGCATCGCCTTGCCGCGGGCCACGCCCGCGATGTCGGACACGATGCACTCCACCTCGTCCAGACGGCGCCCGGCGATGTAATCGCGCGCAGCTTCGGGAATCTCGTCGGTCCAGTTGGTCATGCCTGCCTCGGCGCTGTGAAGAAATCTGCGATATGGTCCGCCAGTCGGCCCGCGCTGTTGGGCGGACCCATCCGGGCCTCGGCCCCGGCCAGAAGCGGGTCCGGCACCACGCCCTTGCCGCGCGTGCGGATCAGGCCGCGGATGAAGGCGTCGGGAAATTCGGGATGGGCCTGCACGGTGAAGGCCCGGTCGTCATAGGCCAGCGCGGCATGGGCGCAGAAATCGGATTGCGCCACGGTGCGCGCGCCGGGGGGCGGGGCCACCACCTGATCCTGATGCCATGCGTTCAGGGTCAGCGTCTCGTCGCCGAACCGGTAATCGGTGGGACCGACCGACCAGCCGCCGGCGAATTTCTCCACCCGGCCGCCAAGGGCCTGCGCGATGATCTGATGGCCGAAGCACACCCCGACCAGCGGCACGCGGGCGGCATGGATGTCGCGAATGAACGCCTCCAGCGGGGGGATGAAGGCGTGATCCTCGTAGGCGCCATGGCGCGAGCCGGTGATCAGCCAACCATCCGCCTCGTGGACGGTGGCGGGAAACTCCAGATCCACCACCCGCCATGTGCGGAAGGTGAAGCCGCGCCCATCGAGAAGGCGCTGGAACATGTCAGGGTAGTCGCCGCTTTCGGGCCGAAGGTCCGCCGGCGCGTCGCCGGTTTGCAAGATGCCGATCCGCATGGGGTTTCCGAGATTGCCTGCCTGCAACCTAGTCAGAGGATCGCGCCCTTGTCGAGGCTTCTTGCCGTCAGCGGATGATCTGCGGCAGCAGGCGGGGCCGGCGGCGTTGACGCTGGTTGCTGGGCAGGTGCCGGTTCAGATGCCGCCCGATGCGCCCGAAGAGCCATGTGAGCAGCAGCGTCAGACACACGAAATAGAACGCGACGATCGGATAGGGCACGAAGGGGTTGAAGGTCCGGCCCGCGAAATAGCTGGCATAATACAGCGCGTCGCCCCGCTGCTGATAGGCCGGGAACCCCGAGAAGAAGACCAGCGTCGTGGCGTGGAAGAGGAAGATCGCCTCGTTGGTATAGGCGGGCCATGCCAGACGCAGCATCGTCGGCCATTGGATGCGACGAAAACGCTGCCAGCCGGCGATGCCATAGGCCTCGGCCGCCTCCAGATCGCCGCGCGGAACCGAGCGCAGCGCGCCGAGGAAAATCTCGGACGTATAGGCGGCGGTGTTCAGGAACAGTACCAGCGTCGCCCCCGCCCAAGCCCGCGTCGTCCAACCGGTGTCGAGATGCAGATCGAACAGTCCCAGCGGCAGGGTCAGCCCCTGACGCGGCAGCAGCACCAGAAGCTGATAGGCCACGAAGAACTGGATGAAGAGCGGGGAGCCGCGGAACACGAAGACGATCCAGTCGCAGGGCTTGCGGATCCACGCGCTATGCGCCGTCTTGCCCAAGGCCAGCGCCGTCGCCAGAAAGAACCCCGCCGCCAGCGCGATCACCGCGAAATAGATGTTCCAGATCAGGCCCGATCCGATCAGCGTGAACTGCTGGCACAGATCGTAGCCTTCGCGCGGCAGCAGCCGTTCGCCATATCCCAGCGAACGCAAGCCATAGGCCTGAATCGTCTCGAGGCAGGTCATGTCGTCACCTTCGGCTGGCCGGGGGTGACACGGGACAGGATGCGGTTCAACGCGATCTCCGACAGTTTCGTCATGCCGAGATAGAAGACCAGCAGCCCGAGGAAGTACCACAGCCGCCAGTCGGGATGCGGATAGCTGTAGGTCTGCGTCTTCATCGCGCCGATCTGCTGCGCCCAATAGACGATATCCTGAATGCCGAGGATGAACAGCAGCGGCGTCGCCTTGATGAGGATCATCCACAGGTTCGACAGGCCGGGCAGGGCGTGGACCCACATCTGCGGGATCAGGATGCGCCGGTTGATCTGGCGCTGGGTCATCCCGAAGCTTTCGGCGGTTTCAAGCTGGGCGCGGGGCACGGCCTTCATCGCCCCGGCCAGCACATTGGCCGCAAAGGCGCCGAAGACGATGGCGAAGGTGAAGACCGCCAGCACGAAGGCATAGATCTGATGCACGATCTGCGGCGCATTGCCCGGCGGGATCTTGGCGGCGGGGCAGACGCGGAACTCCCCCCCCTGACGGACGGGCTGGCTCAGATCGTCGCAGCGCAGGAAATGGGCGAGGTATTCGAGCCCCTGATCCAGCGCGATGATGAAGAACAAAAAGAAGATGATGTCGGGAATGCCCCGCACCATCGCCATGTAGATCCGCCCTGTCCAGCGCAGCGGCGCCAGGTCCGACCGGCTGGCCATCGCGCCGGCAAAGCCGAACAGCAGCGCCACCGGCGCCGTCACGGCCAGCAGCAGCAGCACCGTCAGGAACGAGGCATAGAACGACAGATGCGTCCCCGTGGTGAGGTAGCATGACAGCCAGTTCAGGCCTTCGAGGGTCTTGGGATCGGCGCAATAGGCGAACATGGGATCGGCGCGCGGCGGGGGCCGCGCGCCCCTGCCGTTAGAATTGCGGCGCGTCGTCGCCGCCGAACCATTCGGTCAGCAGCGCGTTGAGCGAGCCGTCGTCCTTCATGGATTGGATGGCGGTGTCGAAGGTCGCTTTCAGCTCGGTGTCGGACTTGCGCAGCCCCATGCCGATGCCGTCGCCAAGTTGAACCGGCTCTCCCAGCCAGACGAAGGCCCCGCCGGATTCGTCCACCACCGGCTTCAGATAATCGCTGTCGGAAAAGACGGCATCGGCCTCGCCGTTGCGGACGGCGCCCACGGCTTCGTCGGGCGTTGCGTATTCCAGAAGCGTCGCACCGGTTTCGGCGACATGGGCGGCCTGGATGGTGTTCGTCTGCGCGGCCACGACGCCGCCCTCGATATCGGCATCCGGGTCCATCGCGGCATAGGCCGAGAAGGCCGGCGGGTAGTAGTTCTGCGTGAAGTCGATCACTTCGCGGCGTTCATCCGTGATGGACATGCCGGCCACGATCGCATCGAAATTGCCCGATTGCAGGTTCGGGATCATGCCATCCCAATCGGTCGTGACCCATTCGCAGCTGACTTCGGCGCGGGTGCACAGCTCGTTGAACAGCGCGATTTCGAACCCATCGACCTGGCCCGCATCGTTGATGAAGTTGAACGGAGGGTAGGCGCCCTCCGTGGCGAGGCGCACGACCTGCTGGGCCGACACGCTGCCGGCGGTCAGCGCCAGAAGCGCGGTGGTCAGGATCATCGTCTTCATCGTCGTCTCCCTGGGAATTGTTCTGTGTAGTATCGTTAGTGACCGCCGGCCGACAGGAAACTGCGCAGCCGTTCGGAACGCGGAGCGCCGAAGAGGCGGGCGGGTTCGCCTTCCTCCTCGATCCGACCCTGATGCAGGAAGATGACATGGTCCGAACAATCGGCCGCCATCTTCATGTCATGCGTCACGATGATCATCGTGCGCCCCTCATCGGCAAGGGCCTTGATGACGCGGACCACCTCCTGCTCCAGCTCGGGGTCGAGGGCGCTGGTGGGTTCGTCGAACAACAGGGCGCGCGGTTCCATGCAAAGCGCGCGCGCGATGGCGGCGCGCTGCTGCTGGCCGCCCGACAGCTGCGACGGCCATGCATCGGCCTTGTCGCCGATCCCGACCTTAGCAAGATAGGCGCGGGCCTTCTCCTCCACCTCGTCGCGCGGACGGCCGAGCACGGTGATCGGCGCCTCCATCACGTTCTGAAGGATGGTCATATGCGACCACAGGTTGAACTGCTGAAACACCATCGAGAGATTCGTGCGGATGCGCAGCACCTGCTTGCGATCGGCGGGATGACGTTCGGCCCCTTCGCCGCGCCAGACCACCGGCTCCCCCTCGAAACGGATGGTGCCGTCCTCGCTGTCCTCCAGCAGGTTGCAGCAGCGCAGCAGCGTCGATTTGCCGGACCCGGACGATCCGATCAGCGAGATCACATGCCCGCGCGGCGCGGTCAGGTCCACGCCCCGGAGCACGGTCAGATCGCCATAGGATTTGTGCAGGTTCCGGACCTCGATGACCGGAGCGGAGGGTGGAGTCACGTTGCCTCTCGGATTTTTCCCGTTTTTAGGCGGGATGCCGGGCGGGTGCAACGCGAACGTCAGTCCCGGTGCACCTTCTGACGCGCCAAGGCCGATTCCTGATCGGTGATGCCCAAAAGACGGGCGACGAGGCGGATCAACTGATCTTCGTTGGCATCGCGCCCGCCATCGGCCAGCGCCACGGCCCAGAGCGCCTGCATCAGGGCGTCGCGATCCTCCATCGGGACGGCGTCCTTCAGGGCGCGGGTGAAGCGGACGGTGTCGGGGGCCTCGGCCTCCAGCGTCTCGGCCTCATGGCGCAGGGCGGTGGCGTCGGCCGCAGAAAGGCCATGGCGGCGCGCCAGCACCCGGTCGATCCGTGCCACCTCGGCCGAGGAGTATTCGCCATCGGCGCGGGCGATCCGCACCAGAAGCGCCGCCAGCGCCAGACGCGAATCCGGGTCGGGCAGGCGGCGGTCGGTGGTGTCGGTGATGCGGCGGAGAAGCTGTTCGAACATGGAGGGAAACATGACGTTTCTGGCGCGCAAGTCTAGGAAAAAAGCCGTGAGATGCGCTTGGCCTCGGCCTCGGTGCCCCAAGGCGCGTTGATGATGAACATCCCCGAGCCGATCATCTTGTGCCCGACCTTCGCGGCGGGAAAGCGCACTTCGTGGCGCAACGCGTCCGGGAAACGGGCGGAAAGGTCGGCCAGCATCCCGATATGCGCGGCATTGGTCAGCAGCGGATACCACAGCGCGATGATGCCCACGTTCCATTTGCGCACGATCTTGGCGATCTGATCGGGCAGAAGATCGTAATCGGCCTTCACCTCATAGGGCGGGTCGATCAGCATCAGGCCGCGCCGGGGTTCGGGCGGGGTGACGGCCATCGCCATGGCAAGGCCGTCCTTCTTTTGCAGATGCGGGCTCCATGGGTGGATCACCTCGGACAGGATGCGATGTTCCTGCGGATGCAGTTCGGCCAGATGCATCCGGTCCATGTCGCGCAGCGACAGCGCCGCCAGCAAGGGCGATCCGGGATAGGCCGCATCCCCCCACCGCGCCCGCGTCTCCGACAGGCGCAGGCGGTAGGGGTGGTCCGGGGCGAAGGCCTGCTCCAGCGCGGCGATGCCTTTTTCGGCCTCGCCGGTCTTCACCGCCTCTTCGGCATCGAGCATGTAGAGCCCGCGCCCGGCATGCGTCTCGATATATGTAAGGGGTTTGTCCTTCTGCACGAGGTAATCCAGCATGAAGCACAGCAGCGCGTGCTTCTGCACATCGGCCAGATTCCCGGCATGATAGAGATGTTGATAGGACAGCATCCCCAGCAGCTAGCGCCAGTTGACCGGGGGCGCAAGCGCGGCCCGAGGTGGCGTAACAAAATCGTCATTTTGCGGGTTCCCAGCGAAGCAAAGTTGCGCTATTGCCCCTCTCTGTCAACCTAATCGGAAACACGTCATGACCGACATCACATCCGACGCTGCCACCGGCGCCGCGCAACCGCTGAACAAGCCGTCGCGTGTGCTGGCGGCCAGCCTGATCGGGACCACGATCGAATTCTACGATTTCTACATCTATGCCACGGCGGCCGTGCTGGTCTTCCCGTCGCTGTTCTTCCCGAACAGCGATCCGATGACCGCGCTTCTGGCCTCCTTCGCGACCTTCTCCATCGCGTTCTTCGCCCGTCCCTTCGGCGCGGTGGTCTTCGGCCATTTCGGCGACCGGATCGGCCGCAAGGTCACGCTGGTCGCGGCGCTGCTGACCATGGGGATCTCCACCGTGGTGATCGGCCTTCTGCCGACCTATGGCTCCATTGGGGTGCTGGCACCGCTGTTCCTTGCGATGTGCCGGTTCGGTCAGGGCTTCGGTCTGGGCGGCGAATGGGGCGGCGCGGTGCTGATCGCGACGGAAAACGCCCCTCCGGGCAAACGCAGCTGGTACGGCATGTTCCCGCAGCTGGGCGCGCCGATCGGGCTGTTCCTTGCCTCGGGGGTGTTCTTCGTCATCCTGCACTTCGCCCCGGCCGATGTGGATGCCCGCAACTGGATCGGCGAAAGCGGCATCTGGCGCGCGCCCTTCCTCGCCTCGGCGCTGCTGATCATGATCGGCCTCTGGGTGCGTCTGTCCATCACCGAAACGCCCGCCTTCCAGAAGGCCATCGACAAGCATGAGCGTGTGGCCGTTCCGCTGGCCGAAGTCTTCACGCGCCACAAGCGCAGCCTGTTCCTCGGCACCTTCGTGGCGCTGGCGACCTTCGTGCTGTTCTATGTCGGCACCGCCTACCTTCTGTCCTACAACACGAAGGTGATCGGCATGCCGCTGCTGGAGGCGATCAAGATCCAGCTGATCGGTGCCGTGCTCTTCGGCCTCGCGATCCCGGTGGCCGGCAAGCTGGGCGACCGCTATGGCCGCCGCGCGGTCCTGACGGGCGTGACGCTGCTGATCGCCGTCTTCTCCTTCGCGCTGGAGCCGCTGTGGTCCATGGGCGCGACCGGCATCATCATCTTCGTCGTGATCGGGATGATGCTGATGGGCGTGACCTATGGCGTGATCGGCGCCGCGCTGGCCGCACCGTTCCCGACGCGCGTGCGCTACACCGGCTCGTCGCTGACGTTCAACTTCGCGGGCATCTTCGGCGCCTCGCTCGCGCCCTATGCTGCCACCTACCTGCAGACGAATTTCGGGCTTCAGGCGGTCGGCTACTATGTCTGCGCCTCGGCGATCATCACGCTGCTGTGCATCTGGGGGTCGCGCAAGGGCGAGGTCTGATCCCGCCCACCCGCGCAAAGACAAAAGCCGCCCCGAGGGGCGGCTTTTTTCATGCCGGGATCGGCGGGGCGATCAGACGAGGCGGCTCGCCTCGATCGCGGCGCGCACGAAATCGGCAAAGAGCGGGTGGGGCGCGAAAGGCTTGGATTTGAGTTCGGGGTGGAACTGCACACCGATGAACCACGGATGGCCCTTCATCTCCACGATCTCCGGCAGGCGGCCATCGGGCGACATCCCCGAGAAGGTAAGCCCGCAAGCCTCCAGCTGCTCGCGATAGGCGATGTCCACCTCGTAGCGGTGGCGGTGACGCTCTTCGATCTCGGTCGTGCCATAGACGCGCGAGACGAGCGAATCCTCGGCCAGCGCCGCCGAATAGGCGCCCAGACGCATGGTGCCGCCTTTGTTGTCGCCGACCTTGCGTTCCACGACGTGATTGCCCTGCACCCATTCCTTCAGGTGATAGACGACCGGGGTGAAGCGCTTGCGACCCGTCTCGTGGTCGAACTCTTCCGAACCGGCATCCTCCACCTTGGCGAGGTTGCGGGCGGCCTCGATCACGGCCATCTGCATGCCGAGGCAAATCCCGAGATAGGGCAGGCCCTTTTCGCGCGCGAATTGCGCGGCCTTGATCTTGCCCTCGGTCCCACGCTCGCCAAAGCCGCCGGGCACGAGGATCGCGTGATAGCCGCCGAGATAGGGGGCCGGATCGTCATTCTCGAACTGTTCGGCGTCGATCCATTCGGCCTTCACGCGGGTGCGGTTGGCCATGCCACCATGGGTCAGCGCCTCGGCGATGGATTTGTAGGCGTCTTCGAGCTGCGTGTACTTGCCGACGACCGCGATGCGCACCTCGCCCTCGGCATGGACCAGACGGTCCATCACATCGGTCCAGCGGTCGAGGTTCGGTTTCGGCGCAGGCGCGATCCCGAAGGCGTCGAGCACGGCCTGATCGAAGCCCTCGCGGTGATAGGCCAGCGGTGCCTCGTAAATGGTCTTGAGATCGGGGGCGGCGATCACCGCATCCTTGCGCACGTTGCAGAAGAGCGCGATCTTCTCGCGTTCCTTCTCCGGGATCAGATGCTCGGAGCGCAGCAGGAGAACGTCCGGCGCGATCCCGATGGAGCGGAGTTCCTTCACGGAGTGCTGCGTCGGCTTGGTCTTCAGCTCCCCCGAGGCGGTGACGTAGGGCAGCAGCGTCAGGTGCACGAAGATGCACTGACCGCGCGGCTTGTCCTGCGCGAATTGGCGGATCGCTTCGAAGAAGGGCAGCCCTTCGATGTCGCCGACGGTGCCGCCGATCTCGCACAGTTGGAAATCCACCTCGTCATCGCCGACGGCGAGGAAGTCCTTGATCTCGTTGGTGACGTGCGGAATGACCTGAATGGTCTTGCCGAGGTAGTCGCCGCGGCGCTCCTTCTCCAGCACGGTGGAATAGATGCGGCCGGAGGACACGCTGTCCGTCGCGCGGGCCGACACGCCCGTGAAGCGTTCGTAATGGCCGAGGTCGAGGTCGGTTTCCGCCCCGTCATCGGTGACGAAGACTTCGCCATGTTCGAAGGGGCTCATCGTGCCCGGATCGACGTTCAGATAGGGGTCGAGCTTGCGAAGACGCACGGAATAGCCGCGCGCTTGCAGCAGCGCGCCGAGCGCCGCCGAGGCCAGACCCTTGCCGAGCGAGGACACCACGCCGCCGGTGATGAAGACATATCGCGCCATGCGTGGATACTCCCGTGAAAGCTGAATCAAGCTGCGATTCGCCAATGCGAAAACGCGGCATCACGGGACTCGGGATATAGCGCAGGGTGGGGCCCTGCGCAACCGGCCCGGGATGCGATGGACCGGTGGAGGCCGGCCGTGGGACTTCGGATCAGTTGGACGCGGGCGCGTCGCCCGGCGTCTGCGGTGCCGCCGGGGCATCGTCCAGCCGCGGCGGGGTCAGCGAACCGCTGCCCTGCGAGGGGGCCGTGCTGGTGCTGGGCGGAAGCAGGTCCGAGCCGTCCGAGGCCGGTTCGGCCGCCGAATCCGCGCCCGAAACGCCGATCTGGTCCAGAACCGAGGTGCCGGAGGAGTTGCTGGCCGCGACGATGGTCAGCGCGAGCGAGGTACAGATGAAGGCGATGGCGATGATCCAAGTGCCCCGCGTCAGCGCGTTCGCGGCCTGCCGGCGCGTCATCGCGCCGCCACCGCTGCCGCCCATGCCAAGACCGCCCCCCTCCGACCGTTGCAGCAGCACGATGACCACCAGCACGAGTGCGAGAATGAGATGAACGGTAAGGATGACGTTTTCCATGCGGGTCACGGCCTTCGGATGCTGACGCGCCTATCTAGAAGCAAGCCGCCCGTCCCGCAACCCCAAAGCCTCAACCCTGTCGCAGGGTTTCGGCCATGAGGCGCGCGAGGCGGGCCGATTCAGGCCGTCCCTCGGCGGAAAAGGAAGCGAGCCGCGCGGCAAGGGACGCACGGGCGGGTCCCGGAAGATCCCGCATCGCAAACAAAAGCACATCCACCGCAGCCCGTCGGACATCGATGGCGGTTCGTTCCAGATAAATGATCCGTTCCTCGGGTGACATAACAGGCCCTTGCAACACACTTGGCCCTAGATAGGGCTGGCCCGGCACGAAGGCTACTGAACCTTTTGGTGATCGACGGGTTCGGAGGAGGTATCTACGCGAACTTCCACCGACAGACCGGGAACGAGGCCGCTTGCCTCATCATCCAGCGCGATGCGTACCGGCAGGCGCTGCGTGACTTTGGTGAAGTTTCCCGTCGCGTTATCGGTCTTCAGCACCGAGAATTCGTTGCCCGTCGCCGGAGAGACGCTCTCGATCCAGCCGGTCAGCTTCCGGCCCTTCCACGCATCGACGTAGATCTCGGCGGGTTGGCCGATCTTCATATCCGCGACCTGCGTTTCCTTGAAGTTGGCGACGACCCAGACGCGGTGCGGCACGAGGCCCATCATCTGCGTCCCGGCGGTGACGTATTGCCCGACGCGGGTGCCGATCTCGCCGAGGCGGCCATCCTCGGGGGCGAGGATGCGCGTGTTGTCGAGGTCGATCTGCGCCAATTGCAGCGCGGCCTTGGCGGCCTCGATCGCGGCTTCGGTGCTGCCGCGGGCGGTTTCGGCGGCCAGGATGTCCTGCTTGGCGATCTCCACCTGCGCTTCGGCGGAGTTCACGTCGGCGGCGGCCTGATCGCGCTTGGCCCGCGCCGTATCGAGATCGGCCTGCGAGGTGACGCCGCGCTGCACCAGCGTCTGGAACCGGTCGAATTCGCGCTGCGCGACATCGCTGTTAACGCGGGCGGCGTTCAGCGCGGCCTCTGCCGCGCCTTCCTGCGCGGTGGCCGAGGCCCGCTGTTGCGCCGCCGAGGCCAGCGCCGCCTGCTGCTGGGCCAGTTGCGCCTTGGCCTGCGCCACCTGCTGGACATAGATGCGGTCGTCGATCCGGGCCAGCAGATCGCCCGCCTTCACCTCCTGATAATCGGTCACGAGGACTTCGGCGACATGGCCCTGCACCTGCGGCGCGACGAAGGTGATCTTGCTGCGGGCATAGGCGTTGTCCGTCCGCTCCACCGAGGTGGAGAAGGGCGGCAACTGCCATGCGAAGAGCACGAAGGCCACGCCGATCACCCCGAGGACCAAGGCCAGAATCGTGCCCGGATGGCGTATCAGTTTTCCCATGGATCGTTCACCCGTTGCTGGAAGGTTGCGCGCGGCGGGCCTGCATCCACAGCCAGCCCTGATGGACGGCCAGAACGGCAAGCGCGGCCCCCGCGACACATGCGATGAGGAAGAAGACGTCGTTATAGGCCATGACCGTGCTTTCGCGCGTCACCACCTGCGACAGGGTGGTGAGCGCCTGCGACTGCCGCGCGGCGGCCTCGGCCATCTGCCCGTTGTAGATCGCGGCATAGGTTTGCAGCCGCGCCGTCACCAGCGGATCGGCCTGCGACAGGCTGGCCTCCAATTCGGACAGATGGGCGTTCTGGCGAAAGCGGATCACCGTCTGGAACAGCGCCGAGCCTGCGATCCCGCCCAGCCGCTGCGTCGTCAGGAACACGATCACGAAGCTGAGGATATAGAGCGGCCCGCGCCGCAGCGCCGTCATCAGCCCCGAGGCCATGGCCGCCGGCAGGAAGATCGCGCTGGCAAAGGCGATCAGCCCTTGGCTGAACATCATCTGCGCCGGGCGCGTCAGGCTGGTGGTGTGGGAATCGATCAGCGCCCCCACCACGATCATGATCAACGCGGCGGAATGGATCGCGGCCTCGCGCCCCGGTTTCAGGATCACGGCACTGACGAGCCCGCCCAGGATCGTGACGGCGACGATCATCCAGAACATGCCCTGCATCTGCTGGTTCTGCAGGCCGAGCGCGATATAGAAGCCCGGCGCCCCCGATGTCTGTTCGGCCAGCACGATGCGGAACACGATCAGCGCCCCCGTCAGTTGCAGGATGGCCGGAGAGGCGAGCCAGCGCACGTCGATCAGCGGGTCCTTGCGGTGCAGCTCGATCGTGGCGGCGATCACCAGCGTGACGATCGCCAGCGCCACAAGCGTGCCGAGCCATGGGGTGTCGAACCACCAATGGCTGGTGCCCACCGTCAGCACGACGGCCAGCGCCCCCATCCCGATCGCGATCAGCGGAAAGCTGATGAGGTCCGCGCGCTCGATCACCTTCTGGCGGGGCACCGGCGTGAGCGGCAGCAGCAGTACCACCGCAAATCCCAGCAGCGCCAGCGCCAGATCCAGCAGGTTCAACTGCTGCAACCCGCCCAGATCCAACAGATGCGGCGCCAGCACCCGCGACAGGGGCGTGCCGAGCGAGATGCCCGTCAGCGCCAGCGACAACCCCACCGACAGCTTGCGCGCCGCGGGAAACGGCTCCAGCATGTAGAGGAACGCAAGGGTGGACATCGGCGCGGCGGCAAGCCCGCTCATGAAACGCACGGCGATGCCCGAATGCAGATCCGTGACCGCGAGGTTCAGGAGCGAGGCCAGCACGAAGGCCGTCAGCGCCACCTGCGCGAACAGGCGCAGACCGAATTGCGTGCGGATCTTGATGAGCGCCAGCGTGACCGAGGCCGAGGGCGCCATATAGGCCGCGATGAGCCACAGCGCCTCTTGCTGCGTGGCGCCGATCTCCCCCTGAACTTGGGTGATGTTGCTGCTCAGAAGGCTCATCCCGAGCCCCTGCGAGATGCCGAGGAGGAACGAGGCGAAGATATAGCACAGCGCCCGCGGCACCGGCATGACGAACAGGCCCGGCGCGGCGGGCGGGGGGGCGGCGGCGTCGCTCATGTCAGCTTGGGGGCGCTGTGTTGGCCAGCACCCGTTCGAGGACGGCAGTGGCGCTTCGCAGATCGTCCTCGGGGATGCCGGCGAAGAATTCGGCCCGCAGCGTCGCGACGTAATCCAAAAGCGCCTGCGCATCCTTGCGGGCGGCGGGCGTCAGATGGATGCACCGGGTGCGCCGGTCGCCCGCACCTTCGCGCCGCTCGACCATGCCCGCCTTTACCAAGGCATCAACCAGCCCGACGATGGAGGGCTGCTCCACCTCCAGCGCTTGGGCAAGCTGGGTTTGCGTCTGTCCGTCCTGCCGCGCCAGCGTCACCAAAAGGCGCGCGCGCGACAGGGTCAGGCCCTGTTCGCGGGCCCGAGCATCGAAGGCGGTCCGCAGCTTGCGGTTCACCTTCACGAGGTGGTCGAGAAAGGATTCTGCGGGGCTGGGCATTGTCGGTAGGTGCCTAAATGTTATGATCCTATGTAAATGCGGGCGCGTCGTCCGTCAAGCGGTCCGGCGCGCTTGCGGAAGGCCGTTGCATCCCGCGCCGCAACGCGTAAGGGCGGGGTTTTCGATGAAAGACATTGCGATGATTCCCAAGCCTGACCATCCCGAACGCCTCCGATCCCTGTGGGTGGCGGTGCGCTGCGCCGCCTGTGCGCTTTTGGCCGCCGCATGGGCGCTGAGCCTGCGCGCCCCGCTGCCCGTCGGGTGGGAGAACGGGCCGCTGGAATCGGCGCAGGTCGGGGTATTGCTGGCGGGGATGATCGCGGCACTGCTGCTGTGCCGCGTGGGGGAGGGGCCGTCTCGGCGCCTCTGGATCGCGGCCGCGATCCTCTGGGCGCTCCTTGCCGCGCGCGAGATGAGCTGGGGCGCGGTCTTTCTGGACCCCATTGCCATGACCGATCACGGGCCGAGCTTCTCGTCCTCCCAGCTTGCGTATCGGCCGGCGGTGACGCCGGTGGTGGCGGCGCTGCTGCTGGGGGCGGTGATCGCCTTCGTCATGGCCGGGCCGCGCCGGATCTGGACGCGCGTACGCCAGACGCGGCGGCTGCCGCTGCTGGACGGGCTGGGCGTGGTCGCGGCGATGCTGCTCTCCACCGCCGCCGAACGTCATATGGGCCTCAGCCTCGGCGGTTGGCCCGGCGATCCGCAGATCCTCGAGGAAGGGGTGGAGCTTGCGGCCTACGCCTTCCTTCTGTCGGCCCAGTTCCGCATCGCCGAAGGGCTGGCCTTGCCGGTCTGATCACTCGCCTCGGGGGAAGCGTTTGCTTTCCTCGAGGATGTTCAGATCCATGTGGTTGCGCATGAACATCTCCGAGGCGTCGGGCATTGGCTGATGATCCCAAGGGCGGTAATCGCCCTGCCGCAGCGCCTCGTAGACGACCCAGCGGCGGGCCTGACTTTCGCGCACCTCGGCGTCGAAGCGGGCAAGGTCCCAGCGGGCATCGGCCTCGGCGCGAAGCCGGGCCAGAACCTCGGCGGCGGCCGGATCGCCTGCGCGGTTCACCCGTTCGCCGGGATCGTCCTCCAGATCGTACAGTTGTTCAGGATCGACGGCGCAGCGGATGTACTTCCACCGCCCCTCCCGCAGCGCGACGAGGGGGGCGATGCTGCCCTCGGCGGCGTATTCCATCGGCACCGCCGCGCGCGCCCCGCCCGCCGCCACCGGCAGCAGGCTGACCCCGTCCGTCCATGGCGCGATCTCGGTCATCGGGATACCAGCCAGATCGCAGAGCGTCGGCGCGATATCGAGGGTGGAGACCGGGACCTCCACCCGCCCGGTCTGGGGCAGGCCCGCGATCATCAGCGGCACGCGGGAGGAATTCTCGAAGAAGGACATCTTGAACCACATCCCCCGGTCGCCCAGCATGTCGCCGTGATCGGAGGTGAAGACGATCACCGCCTCCTGCCGCGTCGCGTCCAGCACATCGAGGATCTCGCCGATCTTGTCGTCAATATAGGAGATGCTGGCGAAATAGCCGCGCCGCGCCCGGCGCACCATGTCCTCGGTGATCGTGCTGGCGGTATGATCGAAGGAATCCATCAGCCGCTGGGAATGGGGGTCCATCTCCTCGTAGGGGATGGGGGCGGGCGGATCGAGTTCGGCGCAATCCTTGTAGAGATCCCAATATTTGCGCCGCGCGACGTAGGGATCGTGGGGATGCGTGAAGCTGACGGTCAGGCACCACGGGCGCGGATCGGCGCCGCGCGACAGATCGTAGATCTTGCGGACGGCCTGATGGGCCACCGCATCGTCGTATTCGAGCTGGTTGGTGATCTCGGCCACGCCCGCCCCGCTGACGGAGCCGAGGTTGTGATACCACCAGTCGATCCGCTCGCCCGGTTTGCGGTAATCGGGGGTCCAGCCGAAATCGGCGGGGTAGATGTCGGTCGTCAGACGTTCCTCCAGCCCATGCAACTGATCGGGGCCGACGAAATGCATCTTGCCTGACAGAGAGGTCTGATACCCCGCGCGGCGCAGATGATGGGCATAGGTCGGCACGCTGGAGGCGAATTCGGCAGCGTTGTCATACACCCCGGTGCGCGAGGGAAGCTGTCCCGACATGAAGCTGGCACGCGCCGGAGAGCAGAGCGGCGAGGCGGTATAGGCCGTCTCGAACCGCAGCGAGCGTTCGGCAAGGCGGCGCAGGTTCGGGGCGTGCAGGAAATCCGCCGGGCCGTCGCGGAACAGCGTTCCGGCGAGTTGATCGACCATCAGGATCAGGATGTTGGGGCGCGACATTGGGTCCTCCGGCAGATTCGCTGCCCTCGGGATGTCGCACGGGCGGCCTTCGGGCCGCAAGCATCGCGCCGATCCGCCGGGACCGCCGCGATGCGGGGGGCGCGGGGCCCCGAATGTCAGGCGATCTGAATGTTCACCGCGGATTCGCGACCATCGCGGCCCGATTGGATGTCGAAGGTCACGGCCTGACCATCGGCGAGCGAGCGCAGGCCAGCGCGTTCCAGCGCAGTGATATGGACGAACACGTCCTTGCTGCCACCTTCAGGGGCGATGAAACCATAGCCCTTGGTGGTGTTGAACCATTTCACGGTGCCCTTGGCCATCGTGAGTGTCTCCTGTTCCGGTACCGTCCGCACTATGCGACGGCGTGGCTAAGTCAGAGCAAGATCGAATCGCTGTGGCCGCAATGGACAGGTCGATAAAGAGTAACGTCGCATACAGGACGCTAGCACGAGAAATGATTCGCGCAAGCGTCCTGTTCAGGCATGATCACGTTTAGCGTTAACGGGTGAATTTCTTGTGTTTCACGCGCTTTGGCTCCACCGCGTCGGGGCCGAGACGGCGGATCTTGTCCTTTTCATAGTCCTCGAAGTTGCCCTCGAAGAACTCCACATGCGCGTCGCCCTCGAAGGCGAGGATGTGCGTGCAGAGCCGGTCGAGGAAGAAGCGATCGTGGCTGATGATGATCGCGCAACCGGCGAAGTTCTCGATCGCCGCTTCCAGCGCCTGCAGCGTCTCCACGTCCAGATCGTTGGTCGGTTCGTCGAGGAGCAGGACGTTTCCGCCCGATTTCAGCAGCTTGGCCATGTGGACGCGGTTGCGTTCCCCGCCCGACAGAAGGCCGACCTTCTTCTGCTGGTCCGTGCCCTTGAAGTTGAAGGCCCCGACATAGTTGCGGCTGTTGATCTGCGCATCGCCCAGTTCGATCAATTCGGCCCCGCCGGAGATCTCTTCCCAGACGTTCTTGTCGGGGTCGAGCGCATCGCGCGACTGGTCCACATAGGCCATCTTCACCGTGTCGCCGACCTCGATCGTGCCGGCATCGGGCGTCTCGTTGCCGGTCAGCATCTTGAACAGCGTTGATTTGCCGGCGCCGTTCGGGCCGATCACACCGATGATGCCGCCCGGGGGCAGGGTGAAGGTCAGGTTCTCGATCAGTTGCTTGTCGCCCATCGCCTTGGACAGACCTTCGACCTCGATCACCTTGGAGCCGAGGCGCGGACCGTGCGGGATGACGATCTGCGCCTTGCCCACCAGATCCTTGACCGATTCGTCCGCCATCTTGTTGTAGGCGGAGATACGGGCCTTGGATTTCGCCTGACGGGCCTTGGCCCCGGCGCGGATCCATTCCAGCTCGCGCTCCAGCACCTTCTGCTTGGCTTTGTCCTCGCGGGCCTCTTGCGCCATGCGCTTGGCCTTGGCCTCCAGCCACGAGGAATAGTTCCCCTCATGCGGCAGGCCGCGGCCCCGCTCCAGCTCCAGAATCCAGCTGGTGATGTCGTCGAGGAAGTAACGGTCGTGGGTGACCGTCAGGATCGTGCCCTTGTATTCGATCAGGTGCTTTTGCAGCCATGCGATCGTTTCGGCATCGAGGTGGTTGGTCGGTTCGTCCAGCAGCAGCATGTCCGGCTCTTCGAGCAGCAGCTTGCACAGCGCGACGCGGCGACGCTCCCCGCCCGAGAGGGTTGCGACATCGGCATCGTCCGCCGGGCAGCGCAGCGCCTCCATGGCGATGTCGACTTGGTTGTCGAGTTCCCACAGGTTCTGGGCGTCGATCTGATCCTGAAGCTGCGCCATCTCCTCGGCCGTCTCGTCCGAGTAGTTCATGGCCAGTTCGTTGTACCGCTCGAGGATGGCGCGCTTGGCGGCGACGCCTTCCATGACGTTGCCGCGCACATCGAGGCTTTCGTCCAGATGCGGTTCCTGCGGCAGATAGCCGACGCGCGCATCCTTGGCGGCCCATGCTTCGCCTTGGAAATCCTTGTCGATGCCGGCCATGACCTTCAGCAGCGTCGATTTCCCCGCGCCGTTGACGCCGACCACGCCGATCTTGACGCCCGGAAGGAAGTTCAGGCGGATGTTCTCGAACACCTTCTTGCCGCCCGGATAGGTCTTGGAGACGCCATCCATGTGATAGACGTATTGATACGAAGCCATGGGGTGTGTTCCATCTTTCAGGGATTTGGCCGCCTTCATAACGATAACGCTGGACAAGGGCAATCAGGGGGTGATTTGTGGCGCCCGCGCAATCGGGGGAAATGACGTGCAGGGCTGGCCAACGGCGCGACGGGGGATGGTGATCGGTTTGCTGGGTGGGTCCTTCGATCCCGCCCATGCCGGCCATGTCCACATCACGCGCGAGGCGATGACCCGTTTCGGGCTGGACCGCGTCTGGTGGCTGGTCAGCCCCGGCAACCCGCTGAAGCCCCGCGGCCCCCGCCCCTTGGAGGAGCGGATGGCCCATGCCCGCACCGTCATGCGCCACCCCCGCGTCGCCGTCACCGACCTCGAGGCGCGGATCGGCACCCGCCACACCGCACAGACGCTGCGGGCGCTGCAGGCGCGCTATCCCGGGGTGCGCTTCGTGTGGCTGATGGGGGCGGACAACCTCGTGCAGTTCCACCGCTGGGAAGATTGGCGCTGGATCATGAAGAACGTGCCCATCGGCGTGCTGGCCCGGCCGGGCTGGGGGGTGCGCGGGCGTCTGGGGCGGGCGGCGCGGGCCTTTTCGGGCTGCCGGGTGCCGCCCGTCCGGCTGGGCCGGGCCGAGCCGCCGGCATGGGCCTTTGCGGACCTGCCGATGATCGACGTTTCCTCCTCGGCGATCCGGGCGCGCGGCGAATGGGGCTAGCGCCGCAGAGGCGGGACGGATAGCGTCGGGCGCATGATTTCCAGACGCTTTCTTCTGGGCGGCCTGTCCGCCATCGCTGCGGTTCCCGGCTGTGCCGGCGCACCCGACCGTTCCCCCCGTCCGCCCGTCGTCGCACGCGGCTCGGCCACGTCCGAGGCGCTGGTGGCGCGTTCGGGGGTGACGGGCACCGTGGCCTTCGCGGTCGCCGATGCGTCGGGCCGGATGCTCGACGGGCGGGGGGCGGATGTCGCCCTGCCGCCGGCCTCTACCGCCAAGGCGATCACGGCGCTCTATGCGCTGGACCGGCTGGGCGCGGGGCACCGCTTCGGCACCTCGCTCGTGGCCTCGGGGCCGGTGCGGGGCGGCATCGTGCAGGGCGATCTGTGGCTGGTGGGCGGCGGGGATCCGACGCTCGACACCGATGGGCTGGACGACATGGCGGCCGAGCTGGCGGCGCAGGGCGTGCGCGGCGTCACGGGGCGGTTCATGGCCTATGGCGGCGCGCTGCCCTTCATCGACGAGATCGACCGCGGCCAATCGATCGACGCCAATTACAACGCGGCGATCTCGGGGCTGAACCTGAACTTCAACCGCGTCTATTTCGCATGGGGCGCGGGCGGTGCGGCGGTCAGCCTCGATGCGCGTTCGGGCCGGGTGGTGCCGCCGGTGACGATGGCGCGGATGCGCGTGGTGGGCCGGTCCAGCCCGACCTATACCTACGATGCGGGGCAGGGCGTGGACAATTGGACCGTCGCGCAGGCCGCGCTGGGCCGCGGGGGCAACCGCTGGCTGCCGGTGCGCCAGCCCGACAGCTATGCCGGCGACGTGTTTCGCTGGCTCGCCGCGCGGCGCGGCGTTGCGCTTCCGGCGCCGGTCGTCACGCGCAGCGCGCCCTCCGGCACGGTGCTGCTGACCCATTCCAGCCCGCCCTTGTCCGAAATCCTGCAGGACATGCTGAAATATTCCAACAACATGACCGCCGAAACGGTGGGCCTGACCGCCTCGCGGCAGGGATCGCTCACGGCGTCGGGGGCGGCGATGGGGCAGTGGGTGGCGGCGAAATACGGCGCCTCCGTGGATCTGCGCGACCATTCGGGCCTGTCGGGGGCGTCGCGCGTCGCGCCGTCGCAGATGGTCCGGGTGCTGGTCGGGGCGCAGGCCGATCCCGCGGGCCGCGCGCTGCGCGGGCTGATGAAGGACGAGGGGCTGTTCGATGCCGGTGGGCGCGAGCATCTGTCCGACACCCTGCGCATCAAGGCCAAGACCGGCACGCTCAGCTTCGCGTCCGGTCTCGTGGGATATGCCAGCGCGGGCGGCACGGAGCGGGTCTTCGCCATCCTCTCCGCCGATCTGGCGCGCCGCGACGCGATGAGCGACAGCGACACCCGCCCCGCCGGAAGCAGCACGTGGATCCGCAACGCGCGCATCCTGCAAAGCCGCCTGATCGAGACGTGGGTGGGCTGAGGCCCTAGGACGGGCGTGCGACGAGATGTGCGGGGAACGCGGCCAGCAGCGCCGCGCACGCATCCTCGATCGCAGCGGCGTAGGGCAGGGGCGCGTTGCGGCGGGCACCGTCCACCGCGTCCTGTAGCCCGTCCAGCGACACGACATCGCGGAGCTGCCGGTGAATCCCGGCGGCATAATCGTAGAACTTGAACCACGCCGAGGCATGGATCCCGGCCGGCACGATCAGATTGTTCGGGATGCCGTAGGAATCCGCGATGATCAGCCCGTGCAGGCTCTGCGAGAAGATGTGACGGCACGCCGCGATCTGGCGGATGACGGAGGCGGAATCGTCCTCGCGCGGGTCGATGATCGTGACGCGGGGATCGCCCGCGAACATCTCGTGCCAGCAGGGATCGTCCGCTTGGGAATGGTGCGGCACGATGCCGACCTGCTCGCCGCGCTCCACCTCGCCGATCCAATGGCGGGCCAGAAGTCCCGGATCGCCGAAGGCAACGGGCGGCAGCCCGAGGATCCCGGCCGTGCCGGGCCCGCGCACCGCCGCGACATGCGCCCCGGCAACCCAATCGCTTTCGAGAAACTTCATGCAGCCGGTTCCCCAGACCACGAGGGGCGCGCGGCGCGCATCCCGCTTCATCGTGCCCTTGCGCGCGTTCCACATGATGCTGCCAACGGAGATGAGGTCGGCATTCCGTTCCTTGGACCAGACCACGGGCCTGCGCGCGACATGCCCGATGATATCCCGGCCAAGCGTATCCCCGAAGTTGGGCGTCACATTCCACCAGAACAGCCGCAGCGGTTCAGTCGGTCTCGCTTTCGCGTTTTGCATCAACATCCCTCAGGGCGGAGGCGATCGCCTCCTGCTGATCAGGGGACGCTTCCTCGAGAATCTTTCTCAGTCGATACGGGAAGTAATTTTTGTTCCCCTTCGCAATCCTTTCCAAAACATTAACAAGAG
Organism: Falsirhodobacter algicola; assembly: GCF_018279165.1. Taxonomy (GTDB): domain Bacteria; phylum Pseudomonadota; class Alphaproteobacteria; order Rhodobacterales; family Rhodobacteraceae; genus Falsirhodobacter; species Falsirhodobacter algicola. The sequence continues at coordinate 266,763 of NZ_CP047289.1, forward strand.
TCACCACAGGATGGATCGCCTGCGACGTTCTGACACGGGGCAGAATGGCCTCGGCAAGATGCGGGGGATTGGTGTTGAAATCCTCGTGGCCGAAAACATCCGGCATTATTTCGTCGAGTGACAAGAAGGACAGGTCGGGGTGCTGCGCCGCACCGCACAAGACGCCTTCGTCGTTCAGCCGTTGGAAGCCGCGCCGGGACGAAACGCGGCGAAGCTTATGCATGACTTTCACGGCCGCCGCCGAAGCGCGGGTGACAGGTAGGATGCAGCCCCAAGTCGGATCGAGGTGAAGTCGGGTCAGTTGCCGCGAGAATCTCTGAGGCTCGTCTTTCGGTCCCAGATCGACCGCCAGAAGGTCCGCATCCACGCCATCCAGACCTTTCAGAAAGGCGCTCGCGGATTGGCCGGGCATCGCGACGTCGGATTCGATCAGGCAGTAATAGGCCGCATCGGGATAAACCTGCCGGGCCGCGTAATAGCAGATATCCCCGCAGAACCAGCCCCAATGCTCGGGCAGTATGGGCAGGCCGAGCGCGGCGGGCGTATCCGCCCCAATGCTGACCTTGGGATAGGGCGCGGTATCCGCTGGCCCCGCGCGTTCATCCATCACGGCGACGATACGGCGCGCGCCCGCAGCCTCCAGCGCGGCGGCGGTGTGGCGCGCCACCACGTCCATCTGCTGACCGCGGATCAGGAAGATCGTATCGTCGAGCGTTCCCATCCTAGCCCCGCATGTGCCGCGCGCGGGCGCCGCGCTCGATCGCGGCGGCGTGCAGGCGGTCGATCCGCAGCTCTTCGCGGATCTCCTCCAGCAGGCGCAGTTCGGTCTGATAGAGGTGGCCATCCGCCGCCGCGACGTCGCAGGCCAGCGCATAGGCCGTTTCGTGCAGACGTTCCTCAAGGGCCGTGCGCACCAGCGCGAACAGCGCATCCAGACCGTCCTCTTCGTTGAACAGGTCGAACACCGTGCGCGCAACATGGCCAAGGCGGTTGATGTCGTAATCGGCAAAGACCGGCAGATGATTCAGCATCTGCTGGATCGCGACCAGTTCCGACGTTTCCACCGCCCCATGCGAGGCGGACACCGCGATCATCAGCGCCACCAGCGCATCCTGCTGCGAGAGGGAGGGGAGGGTGTCGTCCATGGTCGCGTCCTTCTTTTGCCCCAGATTATTGACGAGCCAGTGTGGCGGCAATAGACGAAGCGCAGCGGCAAGGTGCCGCAGAAAAGGGAGATGTGCCCATGACGGCCCTGCAGGACGCCGCGATGAATTCCAAAGCCTGGCCCTTCGAGGAGGCTCGCCGGATTCTGAAACGCGTCGGTGGTAAGGCGCCGGAGAAGGGCTATGTGCTCTTCGAGACGGGCTACGGCCCCTCGGGGCTGCCCCATATCGGCACCTTCGGCGAGGTGGCGCGCACCACCATGATCCGCCGCGCCTTCGAGGCGATCTGCGACATCCCGACCCGGCTGATCTGTTTCTCGGACGATCTGGACGGCATGCGCAAGGTGCCCGACAACGTGCCCCAGCAGGACATGCTGCGCGAGAATCTGCAGCGCCCGCTGACCTCGGTCCCCGATCCCTTCGGCGAATACGACAGCTTCGGCGATCACAACAACGCCATGCTGCGCCGCTTCCTCGATACGTTCGGCTTCGATTACGAATTCTACTCGGCCACCGATTTCTACCGTTCGGGCCGGTTCGATCAGATCCTGCTGCGCGCCTGCGAGCGGTATGACGATCTGATGAAGGTGATGCTGGCCAGCCTGCGCGAAGAGCGCAGCGCGACCTATTCCATCTTCCTGCCGATCAGCCCCACCACGGGCCGCGTCCTTTATGTCCCGATCCGCGACGTGAACGCCAAGGACGGCACCATCACCTTCGACGACGAGGACGGCACCGAAACCACGCTGCCCGTCACCGGCGGCAACGTGAAGCTTCAGTGGAAGCCCGATTTCGGCGCGCGCTGGGCCGCGCTCGACGTCGATTTCGAGATGTACGGCAAGGACCATTCCACCAACACGCCGATCTACGACCGCATCTGCGAGATCCTCGGCGGGCGCAAGCCGGAGCATTTCACCTATGAGCTGTTCCTCGACGCCAATGGCGAGAAGATCTCCAAATCCAAGGGCAACGGCCTGACCATCGACGAATGGCTGACCTATGCCTCGACCGAGAGCCTTGCCTATTTCATGTATCTCAAGCCGAAGACGGCGAAGCGGATGCATTTCGACGTGATCCCGAAGGCGGTGGACGAATACCACCAGCAGCTGCGCGCCTATGCCACGCAGGACGAAGCCAAGCGCATCGACAACCCGGTCTGGCACATCCACAACGGCAATCCGCCGGAATCGCGGATGGTGGTGCCCTTTGCCATGCTGCTGAATCTTGCCTCCGTGTCGGCGGCCAAGGACAAGGACGTGCTCTGGGGCTTCATCCAGAACTACGCGCCCGACGCCTCGCCCGAGGGGAACCCCGATCTGGATGCCGCGGCGGGCTTCGCCGTGCGCTACTTCCACGATTTCGTCGCGCCCACGCGCCGCTTCCGCCTGCCGACCGATCAGGAACGCGCCGCGATGGAGGATCTGCTTACTCGTCTGCGCGGCTGGGAGGGCGGGCTCGACGCCGAGGCGCTTCAGACGATGGTCTTCGCCGTCGGCAAGGATCACGGGTTCGAGCCGCTGCGCGACTGGTTCAAGGCGCTCTACGAGGTGCTGCTCGGCGCGTCCGAAGGGCCGCGCTTCGGCGGGTTCATCGCGCTTTACGGCGTCGCGGAGACGATCGCCCTGATGGAGCAGGCCTTGCGCGGTGAACTCGCGGCCTGATGCCGCGTTGCCCTCCGCACGGTGGCGTGCGGGGGCCTTAACGTTTCGTTGGTAATCCTGCCCGCAACCCCAAGCGAGGTGAGGATTGCGATGAACAAGGCGATTACCGAAGGTCTGGTCCTGATGCCCCCGGCCTTTTCGGCCGGGCTGGACCTATGGTCGCGCGAGGATGGCGAGCCGGGGCAGGGCAGCTATGCCGGCCAGTCCAACGCCGCCACCGTCGCGGCGGATCAGGATTTCGCCGGCTGTCTGGAACTCCTGAAGCTCGATTCCGTGCAGAAGCTGCGCTGCTTCCAGCAGATCCCGTTCCAGCCGGGCCTGTATCTTCAGGTCCGCGCCAAGGTGAAATGCGTCTCGGGGGCGTTCCCGACGGTGCGCATCGCCGCCTATGCCGGCAACAGCAAGGGCAAGGCGGTGAAGGTGCCGCTGACCGGGCCGGAAGTGACCCTGTCGCGCTATGGCGAGGTGGTGGAGGTGTCGGCCATCATCGGATCGGGCAACCGCTCGGGCGTGGACATGGCGTGGGGGACGGAGCCGGTCTATGCCCATCTGGGTCTAGATCTGACCGGCGCGTCGGGCGGCGTGGTGCGCATCGACGACATCACCGTGGAGGATGTGACCGCCGTCTTCCTGCGCGACATGCTCGATTTGGTGGATGTGCGCGATTACGGCGCGCTGGGCGATGGGACGACCGATGACGCGGCGGCCTTCGCGGCGGCGGATGCGGCGGCGGCGGGCGCGCGGCGGATCTTCGTATCGGCCGGCACCTACAAGCTGGCTTCGCATGTCACGCTGAACAGCCCCGTCTTCTTCGAGGGGCAGGTGAAGATGGGCGCGTCGCTGCGCCTTGCGTGCACGCGCAACTTCGATCTCGACACCTACACCGCCGCCTTCGGCGATCCGCTGGAGGGGCTGCGCCGCGCGTTGCAGGCCATCTTCTCCTATACCGGGCATGTCACGCTCGATCTGTCGGGGCGCCGCGTCGATGTGACCGAGCCGCTGGATGTCGCGGCGCTGGCCGGGACCAACCGCTTCGAGCAGCGCCGCGTTCTGGCCAATGGCCAGCTCAGCGCCAAGGACGGCACCGCGTGGGAGGCCAAGAAGGTCACCTCCTCGGCGACCTATTCCACCAGCGATCCCTACCGGCTGACCAACGTCGCCAACGTGGCCGAAATCCCGGTCGGCGCGCGCGTCACCGGCAACAACGTCCCGCGCGAAATCTATGTGCGCGCCGTCAATGTCGGCGCGGGCACGGTGGAGTTGAACCTGCCGCCCGGATCGGTCGGCGGCACCCGCACCTTCACCTTCGAGCGGTTCCGCTACATGCTCGACTTCTCGGGGTTCGAGAAGATGTCGAAATTCGAGATCACGGATATGGAGCTGCAATGCGACGGCATCGCCAGCGCCATCCTGCTGCCGCCCGCAGGCACCGTGTTCCGCATCGCCGATTGCGTGATCAACAAGCCCAAGGACCGGGGCATCACCTCCATCGGGACGGGATGTCAGGGGCTGATGGTGGATCAGTGCCAGTTCCTGTCGAACGAGCAGAGCGACAAGGTGCAGGACCGCACCACCATCGCCCTCAACGTCAATTCCAACGACACCAAGCTGCGCAACAACCGCGTCGTGAAATTCGCCCATTTCGCGGTGATGAAGGGCACGGGGCACATGTTCATCGGCAACCACTTCTTCCACGGCGACGACGAGCCGTCGGGCGTGCGCCGCGCCGGGGTCGTGCTGACCGAGAAGAACGTGAAGGTGCTGTTCACCGGCAACTACATCGACAACAACTTCATCGAATGGACGAACGAGCATGATCCCGAACCCGATTACGAGGATGAATTCTCGTTCGGGGGGCTGACGGTCACGGGCAACATCTTCACCGCCAACGGGGTGGGGGCCTCGTTCCGCTGGCTGGTGGTGACGCCGCGCGGCACCGGGCAGTTCATCAGCGGGCTGAGCGTGACGGGCAACGCCTTCCGCACCATCAACGCCACCGTGGACCGGGTGGAAGCGGTGGACGAAAGCTTTGCCAAGCTGGATTACGGGCGTTTCCGCAACGTCGTCTTCGAGGCGAACACCTTCAACGGCATCACGCAGGCCACCGCGAACCCCGTGACCGTGACGCATGAACAGAACACCGCCGCCAGCACATGGCAGGTCGATGCCTCGGGCTATCTGCCCTTTGCATCTTGGGCGCGCAACGTGCCGGCGGTGGTGGCGCAGGGTGCCGTCACGACGGCCGAAGGCGCGACGCAGGCGCCCTGCTGCTGGGCGGAGGCGACGAAGGGGACCAAGAGCAACCTCGTCAACCTGCGCTGGCAGCAGACGGTGAAGGGCACCGCGCTGGTCACGATCCGCTGCGACAACCCGATCTGAGGGTTCCGTTCGTCCAGACGGCGCGGATGGCACGGTCGTCGCCCATCATGATGGTGGGGAAGACGGCCTGCCAGATGTCCTCGGCGCGGCGGGTGGCCTGTTCGATCGCGGGGGTGGAGGCGAGGTCGATCACCACGAGATCGGCCTCCATCTCCGGGGCGATGTTGCCGACCCGGTCCTCGGCCCGCAGCGCGCGGGCCGATCCGGCCGTCGCCAGCCACCACAGCTGCGACGGATGCAGCGGATCGCGGCGCAGCTGCCCGATCTCGTAGGCCGCCGCCATCGTGCGCAGCATGGAGAAGCTGGACCCGCCGCCCGTATCGGTGGCCAGCCCCACCCGCATCTGCCGTGCCAGCCCCATATCGAAGAGGCCCGAACCGATGAACGTGTTGGAGGTCGGGCAATGCACCACCGAGGCCCCCGCTTCGATGAGCCGCGCGCGTTCGCGGTCCGTCAGGTGGATGGCATGGCCGAAGACCGCCCCCTCGCGCAGCAGGCCCTGCGCCTCGTAGGTGTCGAGATAGTCGCGCGACTGGGGGAACAGCTCGCGCACCCATTCGATCTCGTCGGTCTGTTCGGACAGATGCGTCTGCATCAGGCAGTCCGGCCGTTCCCGCCACAGCGCACCGAGGGCGGCCAGCTGCTCCGGCGTCGAGGTCGGGGAGAAGCGCGGCGTGATGACATAGGACAGCCGGTCCACGCCATGCCAATCGTCCAGAAGGCGCAGCGAATCGTCATAGGCCGATTGCGCGGTGTCGCGCAGCCCTTCGGGGGCGTTGCGGTCCATGCAGGTCTTGCCGGCATAGAGGCGCAGGCCCCGATCCTGCCCGGCGCGGAAGATCGCCTCCACGCTTTCGGGGTGGATCGTGGCATAGGTGCAGACCGTGGTCGTGCCATTGGCCAGCGCCAGATCGAGGTAACGACCCGCGATCTCGTCGGCATAGGCGGGATCGGAGAAGCGCATTTCTTCGGGGAAGGTGTAGCTTTCCAGCCAGTCGATCAGACGCTTGCCCCAGCTGGCGATGATCGCCGTCTGCGGATAATGCACATGCGCGTCCACGAACCCGGCCGAGATCAGGCACCGACCGTGATCGGTCACGCGGGCCTCCGGCCATTCGGCGCGCAGCCGGTCCGCGGGGCCGACGGCCTTGATGCGGCCCCCGTCGATGGCCACGGCTTCGTCGATATGCGCGCGGCCCCCCGCAAAGGGATCGCCGTCGAATCGCAGCACTTGGCCCAGAAGAATATCCATTACGTCTCTCGCTTTACCGTGATGTCACACTAAACCCTCTTTCTCGCCGGGGAAACGCAGAGTATCGCCGCAAAGACCAGAACACGCGAGGCAGCATGGCAGAATCCGAAGAGCGCGAGGATGAGGGCCTCAACGAACGCCTCGTTCAGGACATTCTGGACGCGGTGGATCAGGCGGAGGGGTCGCGCCTCACGCAGCTTCTGGAGCCGCTGCACCCCGCCGACATCGCCGACCTTCTGGAGCAGATCAGCCCCGAGGAACGCCACGCGCTTCTGACGCTGTGGCAGGGCCTCGATGGCGAGGTGCTGTCCGAGATCCGCGAAGGCATCCGCGAAGAGGTCATCGACACGATGGCCCCCGAGGTTCTGGCCGATGCGGTGCGCGAACTGGACACCGACGATGTGGTGGACATCGTTCAGGATCTGGAACTGCCGCAGCAGGAGATCATCCTCGGCGCGCTGAACCGGGCCGACCGGGCGGCGGTGGAAAAGGCGCTGACCTATCCCGAATATTCGGCGGGCCGTCTGATGCAGCGCGAGGCGGTGGTCGCCCCCGAACACTGGACCGTGGGCGAGGCGATCGACTTCCTGCGCGAGGCCGAATACCTGCCCGATCAGTTCTATCATGTCATACTGGTCGATCCGCGGATGAAGCCGCTGTCCTACGTCACGCTGGGGCGGGTTCTGTCGTCGCGGCGCGACGGGCAATTGCGCGATCTGGCCGAGGACAGCTTCCGCACCTTCCATCCCGCAGATCCCGAATCCGATGTCGCCTATCAGTTCAACCAGTATCACCTGATCTCCGCCCCCGTGGTGGATGACGACGGGCGGCTGGTGGGCGTCATCACCATCGACGACGCCATGAACGTGCTCGACGAAGAGCACGAGGAGGACATCCTGCGCCTTGCCGGTGTCGGTGATGACAGCTCCATTTCCGATGGCGTGGTGGAAACGCTGCGCCAGCGCACGCCGTGGCTGCTGGTGAACCTTGGAACGGCGAACATCTCGGCATGGGTCATCTCGCAGTTCGAGGGGACGATCGCCATCATCGTGGCGCTGGCGGCGCTGATGCCGATCATCGCCTCCATGGGGGGCAATGCGGGCACGCAATCGCTGACGGTGGCGGTGCGGGCACTGGCGACGCGCGATCTGACCAGTTCCAACGCGGCGCGGGTCGTGCGGCGCGAGGTGGCGGTGGGGCTGGTGAACGGGCTCTTCTTTGCGGTGGTGATGGGGGCGCTGGGGGTGACGCTCTATGGCGGCACCGTGATGCTGGGCGTGGTGATCGCCCTTGCGATGATCATCAACCTTGCCGTGGCGGCGCTGGCGGGGGTGATCGTGCCGCTGACGCTGCAAAAGCTGCGGCTGGACCCGGCGCTGGCCTCGGGGACGTTCGTGATGACGCTGACGGATGTGGTCGGCTTCTTCTCCTTCCTCGGGCTTGCGACGGTGATGCTGCTGTGAAGGCCGAGCTTCGCCATCAGGCGCTGGCGGCGCGGGGCATCGCCCATGGCGCGGGGCAGGGCGCGGCGGCGGCGCATCTGGCCGACTGGCTCGCCCCCCATGCGGGGCGCGTGCTGGCCGGATACCTGCCGCTGCGCACCGAGATCGACCCCCGCGCCGCGATGGCCGCCCATGACGGCCCCGTCTGCGTGCCGGTGATCGAGGCCGCCGGTCTGCCCCTGCGGTTTCGCCGCTGGACGCAGGACACCCCGCTGGAGCACGGCCCCTTTGGTGTGATGATCCCCGCCACCGGCGACTGGCTGGAGCCGGAGGTGGTGATCGTGCCGCTCGTCGCCTTCGACGCCAGCGGCTATCGCCTCGGCTATGGCGGCGGCTTCTACGACCGGACGCTGGAACGGCTGCGCCAGCGCGGCCCGGTGGTGGCGGTGGGCTTTGCCTTTGCCGCGCAGCAATGGCCCGCCGTGCCGGTGGAGGTGACGGATCAGCCCCTCGATGCGGTCATCACAGAACTCGGTCTGACGACGTTCTGACCCGCGCCCATTTGTCCCATGGCGCCGGGGGTCGGCGGTTTGGCAATTGGTGCGTCATCCTATAGGATGGGCGGACATACGAAGGACCGAACCATGACCACCACTCCACTTCGCCCGCGGGCCGGCAACCTCGTGGCCCGTGTCGGGGAGATGCTGCGCGCCGACATCGTCGAGGGCCGCCTGAAGCCCGGAGATCGCCTGCCGTCCGAGGCGAAGCTGACCGAGATGCATGGCGTCAGCCGCACCGTCGTGCGCGAAGCCGTGGCCGCCCTGCGCGCCGACCGGCTGGTGGAGGCGCGTCAGGGGGCCGGCGTCTTCGTGCTGGAACCGCCGGTGCCGGAACCCGCGCCGTTCCAGAACATCGACTATGTGCGCCTGTCTTCGATGATCGAGATGCTGGAACTGCGCACCGCCGTCGAGGTGGAGGCCGCGGGCCTTGCCGCGCTGCGCCGCTCGGCCCAGCAGGAGGAGCGGATCGTGGAAGCCTTCCGCGCCGTGGCCGAGGCGATCGAGGCCGATGCCCCGACCTCGGCCGTCGATTACGATCTGCACCTTGCCATCGCCGAGGCGACGAACAACCCCCGCTTCACCGAGTTTCTGGCCCTTCTGGGCGCGCAGGTGATTCCGCGTCGCGCCGTACGGGCCAATGACGAACCCGCCCCCCGCGCCTATCTGGAGCAGCTTCAGGCCGAGCATGACCGCATCGTGACCGCGATCCTCGCCGGCGACGAGGCCGGTGCGCGGGCGGGGATGCGGGTGCATCTGCGCGGCGCGCAGGACCGCTACCGGGCGCTGCTGCGCGGCTAGTTGTCACGCATTCTTGTTCACAGGTATGATGACCTGATAGGCTGATCCCAGCAATGAAAGGATCGCCGCCATGGATGTGCAGACGCTGAAGACCGCGCTCGGATCGGGGCTTCTGTCCTTTCCGGTGACCCATTTCGACGCGGCGGGCCGCTTCGCCCCCGACAGCTATGCCGCGCATGTGGATTGGCTGTCGGGCTTCGGCGCGCCGGTTCTGTTCGCGGCAGGCGGCACGGGGGAATTCTTCAGCCTGACCCCGGACGAGATCCCGGCCATCGTCTCCACCGCCGTGGATGCGGCGGGCGGTACCGGCATCGTGGCGGGCTGCGGCTATGGCACCGCCATGGCGGTGCAGATGGCCCGCGCGGCCCAAGAGGCAGGGGCGAGCGGGCTTTTGCTGCTGCCCCACTACCTAACCGAAGCCCCGCAGGAGGGGCTGTATCGCCATGTCCGCGCCGTGTGCGACGCGGTGGAGATCGGGATCATGGTCTACAACCGCGACCGGCTGGTGCTGACGCCGGACACGCTGGCGCGCTTGTGCGACGATTGTCCGAACCTGATCGGGTTCAAGGACGGCACCGGCGATATCGGCCTCGTGCGGCAGATCACGGCGAAGATGGGGGACCGGCTGACCTATCTGGGCGGAATGCCCACGGCCGAACTCTACGCCGAGGCCTATCTGGGGGCAGGGGTCACGACCTATTCCTCGGCGGTGTTCAATTTCGTGCCCCAATTGGCGATGGAGTTTCATGCGGCGCTGCGGCGCGGTGATCGGGGGGCTTGCGAGCAGATGCTGAACGCGTTCTTCTATCCCTTCATGGCGCTGCGCAATCGGTGTCAGGGTTATGCGGTGGCGGCCATCAAGGCGGGGGTGCGGCTTCAGGGCTTCGCTGCCGGTGCGGTGCGTGCGCCCCTGACCGACCTCACCGCCGAGGAGGAGCGCGAGCTTGCCCGGTTGATCGAACCTTATCGCCGCACGCGCGCCGCCGCGTGACGCCGAACCCTCAGGAGGTCCGCATGGACATGATCCGCACCCTGTCCGGCCCCGCGCCGCAGACCGTCCTGCCCCATGGCACGATCGATTCCCACATGCACATGTATCTGCCGGGATACGAGGCGCAGCCGGGCGGCCCGCCGCTGCCGCTGGGGGCCTTGCCCGATGCGGATCAATATCGGCGCTTCATGCGCTGGATCGGGATCGACCGGGTGGTGATCACCCAAGGCAATGCGCATCAATCGGACAATGCGAACCTGCTGGCCTGTCTGGCCGAGATGGGGGAGGTGGCGCGCGGCGTGGCCGTCATCCACCCGGATACGGAGGAGGCGGAGATCGCGCGGCTGGATGCGGCGGGCGTCGTCGGCGCGCGCATCATGGATCTGGCGGGCGGTGCGGTGGGCCTTGCCGCGCTGGAGGGGGTGGACGCACGCGCCCATGATGCCGGCTGGGTGACGATCGTGCAGTTCGACGGCAGCCAGATTTCGGCGCAGGAGGATCGGCTGGCCGCATTGCGCAGCCGCTGGGTTCTGGATCATCACGGCAAGTTCCTGAGCGGGGTCGGGCGGGCGGAGGTGGAGGCGATGAAGCGCCTGATCGATCGCGGCAATTGCTGGATCAAGTTCGCCGGCGCGTATGAGTGGAGTCGGAGCGGCCCGCCGGATTACGCCGACGTGGCCGCCATCGCCCGCGAGATCGCCGCCCATGCGCCCGATCGCATCGTCTGGGGCAGCAACTGGCCGCACAATCAGGCCCGCACCACCGCCGATTATCCCGACGACCGGGCGCTGACGGATACGGTGCTGTCATGGCTGCCTTCGGACGATGCGCGGCATCAGGCGCTGGTCACGACGCCCGAGGCGCTGTTCGGTTTTCCGCCCCTTTGACGGGGGCAAAGGGTTCTTCGCAAAGGGCGTGATATTTTTGCGAAGAACCCTCTGGACACGGTCGGCGGGCTGCCGTAAACGTGCGCCACCAACGCAGAACAGACCTGCACAAGGTTGCCCAGATAGCTCAGTTGGTAGAGCAACGGATTGAAAATCCGTGTGTCGCTGGTTCGATCCCGGCTCTGGGCACCACCCAAATCTTCCGCTTTCAGAATACCGCCGCCCAATGGGCGTTTTCGCATGTCTTGCGCAGGGATCGCACCCGCCACGGGGGCGGGTGCATCTACGTGGATCAGACGCGCAGCGGATCGGCCTTCGCCAGCCCGTCGAAGGCCATCAGGCTTTCCACCAGCGCCTGCATCTGATCGAGGCGGATCATGTTCGGCCCGTCCGACGGGGCATTGTCCGGGTCTTCGTGCGTTTCGATGAAGACGCCCGCAATCCCAAGGCTGACCGCCGCACGCGCCATCACCGGCGCAAATTCGCGCTGCCCACCCGAGGCGCCGCCGAGGCCGCCCGGCTGTTGCACCGAATGGGTCGCGTCCATGATGACCGGATAGCCGGTGCGCGCCATGGTCGGCAGGCCGCGCATATCCGCGACGAGGGCGTTGTAGCCAAAGGAGGTGCCGCGCTCGGTCAGCAGGATGCGCTCGTTCCCGGTGGAGGCGACCTTCTCGGCGACATTGGCCATGTCCCACGGCGCGAGGAACTGGCCCTTCTTGATGTTGACCACCGCGCCCGTCTCACCGGCGGCAAGCAGCAGGTCCGTCTGGCGGCAGAGGAAGGCCGGAATCTGGATCACATCCACGACGCTCGCCGCCTCGCGCGCTTGCCCCGCATCGTGCACATCGGTCAAGACCGGCAGGCCGGTGGCGCGGATCGCTTCGAGCACCTTCAGGCCCGCCTCGATCCCCATGCCGCGGCGCCCCTTCAGCGAGGTGCGGTTGGCCTTGTCGTAGCTGGCCTTGAAGACATATTGCGCGCCCGCCGCCTTGCAGATCTCGGCCATGCGGCCGGCGATCATCTGCGCATGATCGAGGCTTTCGAGCTGGCACGGCCCGGAGATGAGCAGAAGCGGCAGGTCGTTGGCGGTGACGAGATTGCCGATGGAAACGCGTTTCATTCCTGTTCCTTATGACGAGACCTGCTCGCGCAGGATCGCGGCGGTCATGGAGATCATCAGGTAGATACCCAAAAAGATCAGCAAAGCCACGAGGGTGTTTTCGAAGGCGCGCGGATAGGTGGCCTCATCCGGCGGGGTGGGGTTGACCGAACGGGACAGGTACCGCGTCTGGCGCGTGGCTTCCACCCGTGCGGCCTCCATCGCCTCCAGCGACTGGGCCAGAAGGGTCTGGCGCATCTCGATGTCGGACTGGGCGACCAGCAATTCGCTTTGAAGGCGCGCGATGGACGGATCGTTGGCGGTGCTGCTGGTCAGCTGGCCGCGCAGGTCCGCGATCTGCTGCTGCATCCGGTCGATGCGCTCGCGCAGCGGTTCGGCGCGGGCCTCGTTCGGGGTGGGGTTCGATTCGATCTGCGCCAGCGACAGGCGGTCCTCGAGGATCTGGCTTTGCAACGTGCCGATCTGCGAGGTCACGAGGCTCACCTCCATATCGGAGGAGAGGACGCTGAAGCGTTCCTGCAGGTCCACCAGCTTCTGGTTGGCGGCCAGCATGTTCGCCTCGGCCTTTTCGTATCCCGCCTGCGCCCCGGCCATCTGGTCGGCCCGCATCCGCTGGGTCAGTTGATCCACCTGCTCCTCGGCATAGCCGATCAGCGCGTTGGAGAAGGCGACCGCGACATGGGGATCGTCCGCCGTCACGTCCATCTTCACGATGCCTTCGGTCGGATCGTAGGCGATCTGCACATTGTCCTTATAAACGCCATAGATTGCTTCGGTGGTGGCGTCGTCGGGCAGGCGCTGAAGGGCGTCGATATGATCGCCCACAAACTTTCCGGCGAAGTTCAGATCGTTGTTCAGGCGCAGCATCGCCTCGCGCGATTGAAGATAGCCCTGAACGGCGATCGAATCCTGCGCGACGCCCATCAGCCCGGCCGAACTGGTGGTCAGAAGGCCGCCGCCGCCCGACGCGGCCTGCGGCGCCATCGCCTGCTGGATCACGAATTCGGAATGGGCCTCGTACATCGGGGTCGCGACGCGGAAATAATACCAGCCGACGACGAAGGTCGGCAGCAGCACGAAGACCGCAAGGCGCAGTGCCAGCATGATCAGCTTGCGGCGGCGGCGGCGGGCGATGTCGCGCTGGATGCGGATCAGATCCGACAGGTGGCTTTCCTCGGCCCGCTGTTCGGTGGAGGGCACGCTGATCGGTTTGATGCGCTGGGGAAGTTGGACGTTCTCGCCGTTTTCCCCCTCGCTCTCGCGGGGGACGACGAGATCCATCACCGTCGTACGCTGGAACGGGTCGATCCCCTTGCGGCGCAGCAGCACGACCGCCTCCGGGTCCGAAGAGGCGGCGATGCCTTGCTTCAGCGCCATGCGGCGGGCCATGCGCAATTGGCGCGCGGTCAGGTTCTCGGCCTCCACGGCCGCGATCTCTTCGGGGCGCACGCCTTCGCGGCGCTTGCCGGTGGGCGGGGGCGGCAGATCCAGCCCCGGGCCCATGCCGTCATCGGGTTCGTTGAACAGATCGTCCAGCGGCGGCGCTTCCGCCCCCGCCGCACCCGCCTTGCGCATGTTGAACCGCTTAGCCGTGAGCTTTGTAGTCATAAAGGCGCTTCGCCTCCTCCAGCGAGTCGAACATGTAGAGCTGGCCGTTCCGCAGCACGGCCGCCGTGCGGCAGAACTTCTCCAGCGTCTTGGGCTGGTGGGACACGATCACCATCGTGCCCTTGGCCAGCCGCTCGCGCAGGATCATCCCGGCCTTGCGATTGAATTCCACGTCGGTGGAGGTCGGCATCCCCTCGTCCACCAGATAGATGTCGAATTCCAGCGCCAGCATCAGCGCAAGGCTGAAACGGGCCTTCATTCCCGACGACCAGATCGACATCGGTTGATCGAAATATTCGCCGATATCGGCCAGCCAGCGGCAGAATCCCTCCACATAATCGGGATCGAGGCTGTAAAGGCGGGCGATATAGCGCGCATTTTCATTGGCGGTGTGCTTGCCCGCGATTCCGCCCATGAACCCCAGCGGAAAGGAAATGCGCGAGGTGCGGCGGATCGTGCCTTCGTCCGGCTTTTCCATTCCGGCCATCATTTTGATGATCGTCGTCTTTCCGGTGCCGTTGGGCGCCAGAATGCCGAGGGAATTGCCCGGTTCCACACGGAACGAGGCCCGGTCAAGGATCACCTTGCGCTGGGTTCCGCTCCAGAAGGATTTGCTGACATTGTCGAATTCAATCATACACGCGCCTCGTCACACACTCCCCTGTAACGCGGCAGGGATTAACGACTGGTCACCGCCTATGTAACGGCAAGGGGGGTGGCTGTGCAATTCGGAATGGCGATTGGGACTGCTTGTGCCTGCGGGGTGGTGCGATTACGTCATGCCGGCAAAGGAGACGCCCATGACCCCGCTCGATCAGGCCTATGCCGCTATGGCCGCCACGCCCGAAGACGATGCCGCGCGCCTGCGCTATTACGAACGGCTGGCCGATGACGAACTTGTGCTGCTGGTCGAGGGCGAGGCGCAGGGCGGCAGCATCACGCCGCGCCTGTTCCCGCTGGAGGACGGTCCCTTCGTGCTGGCCTTCGACAGCGAGGAGAAGCTCTCGGCCTTCACCGGCTCGATCAATGCCTATGCGGCGCTGCCGGGGCGGGTGATCGCGCAGCAACTGGCGGGGCAGGGGACGGGGCTGGCCGTGAACCTTGGGGCCGACAGCGCGATGCTGCTGCCGCCCGAGGCCGTGGACTGGCTGGCCAGCACCCTCGAGCATGGCCCCGAAGCCGCCGAGGCGGTTCCGACCGGGTTCCAAGAGGCGCGCGTTCCGCAGCGCCTTCTGGATGCGTTGGGTCAGAAGCTGGCGCGCGCGGGCGGGCTTGCCAGCCATGCGCTTCTGGCGGGCGTGTCCTATTCGGACGGGCGCAACGGGCATCTTCTGGCCTTCATCGGCGCGCGCGACGGGGCCGAGGACGCGCTGGCCCGCGCCGCCGCCGAGGCGCTGACCTTCTCCGGCATCGACGCGGGGGAGATGGATGTCGTCTGTCTGCCGGACGGGCCGGCCGCGCGCCGCATGGCCGAGATCGGCCTGCGCCTCGACATGCCGGTCCCCGCCGCGCCCGAACGCCCCGCGCCGCAGGCCCCCGGAAGCGATCCGAAGCGCCCGCCGCGCCTGCGTTGATGGGGTATTATAATACCTTTTTTGCAAGGTATTGATTTAGAACGGTTTTTGCAGGCGAACGGCGCTTGACCTGACGCCCGATCCGTCCGATACACGCCCATCAATTCGCGGGGCCTCGCCTCGCCCCACTTCGATAGGGTTCAGGAATGAAAACCTTCACCGCTACTCCGGCGGACATCGAGAAGAAGTGGATCCTGATCGATGCCGAAGGCATCGTTCTGGGCCGCCTCGCCACGATCGTCGCCAACATCCTGCGCGGCAAGAACAAGCCGTCCTTCACCCCCCACATGGACATGGGTGACAATGTGATCGTGATCAACGCCGACAAGGTGCAGATCACGGGCAACAAGCGTCAGGACAAGCGCTACTACTGGCACACCGGCCACCCGGGCGGGATCAAGTTCCGCACCGCGGCGCAGATCCTGGACGGCGCTCATCCCGAGCGTGTCGTGACCAAGGCCGTCGAGCGTATGATCACCCGCAACTCGCTGGGTCGTCAACAAATGACGAACCTCCGCGTCTATGCCGGTGCCGAGCATCCGCACGAAGCTCAGCAGCCGACCGTTCTCGACCTCGCGTCGCTGAACCCGAAAAACACCCGGAGCGCCTGATCATGGCTGACATCAAATCCCTCGACGATCTGAAATCGGCCGTCTCGGACGCGGCGCCGGAAGCCACGACGACGACGATCGCTCGCGAACCCGTGCGTGACGCACAGGGCCGCGCCTATGCCACCGGCAAGCGTAAGGACGCGGTCGCCCGCGTCTGGATCAAGCCGGGTTCGGGCAAGGTCACCGTCAACGGCAAGGAAATGGCGGTCTACTTCGCCCGTCCCGTGCTGCAGATGATCCTGCGTCAGCCCTTCCAGATCACCAATGTCGAAGGCCAATTCGACGTGGTCGCCACGGTCGCCGGCGGCGGTCTGTCGGGTCAGGCCGGTGCTGTGAAGCACGGCGTGTCCAAGGCTCTGCAACTCTACGATCCCGCCCTGCGCGGCGCGCTGAAAGCCGCAGGCTTCCTGACGCGCGACAGCCGCGTCGTGGAACGGAAGAAATACGGTAAAGCCAAGGCTCGCCGCAGCTTCCAGTTCTCCAAGCGCTGATCCGTCGATCCGACGATCTCGAAAGGCCCGCCCCTCGTGGCGGGCCTTTCTGCATGAGGGGGTCAGTGCGGGCTGGCCATCTTCATCAGCAGCAGCCCCGCCACGATCAGCAGCGCCGCCAAGAGGCGCATGGGCGTCGCCGCTTCGCCCAAGACCGTGATCCCAAGGACGAAGGCCCCGATCGCGCCGATCCCGGTCCAGACCGTATAGGCCGTTCCCAGCGGCAGCGTCCGCATCGCCAGCGACAGCAGCGCCACGCTGGCGAACATCAGCACCAGCGTGATCACGGCCATCCCCGGCCGGGTGAATCCTTGCGACAATTTCATGGAGTAGGACCAGCCGACCTCCAGCAAACCGGCGATCAGAAGTATGATCCAAGGCATCATGCGCTCCGCATGTTAGGGCCGGGTCGTCCCGGAGTAAGAGCCGTAATGGAGAGGTCGTCCTCTGCCCCGGACCTTAGGCAAGGCACGCGCGGATAAAAAGAGGGCCGGAACATGTCCGGCCCTAGGGGTGTTCGCAGAGATGAGGAATTCAGCGCCAGAAGGGGCGTATCGCCTCAATCCGCGCCGCTTCGGCGGTCAGCCCGATATCGTCCAGCAGATGCGGATCCAGATCCGCAAGCCGCCGCCGGGACATGCGGCGCAGTTCCCATTGCAGAAGGGTGGTGGCCACGCCGAACGCCGCCCGGGCAAGCGGCGGCAGGGGCATCGCTGTCGGAGTGGAGAACGAGACGGTCATGTCAGCACCTTGTTTCGATACAAATTTGGTTATACGGTAAGCCTGACATAGATTGTTTCACTACTGCGGGCGAATCTTTTATTGTGACTGATACAAATTGGCAGCCGGATCTGGCACAATTCCCCGGACCCAAATACCTCGCTTTGTCGCGCGCGCTGCGGGCGGCGGTGCGGGACGGGATATTGCTGGCGGGCACGCGGCTGCCGACGGTGCGCGATCTGGCATGGCGGCTCGACATCACGCCCGGCACGGTGTCGCGCGCGTATCAACTGGCCACGCAGGAGGGGCTGCTTCAGGCCACGGTCGGGCGCGGCACCTTCGTCGCTGCCACCGCGCCGAAGCTCGGCCCGACCCAGCCGCTGTTTGTCGAACGCCCGGAACGCTTGGGCGTGGTCGATCTGCGATCGCCGTCCTTGCCGCATCTGGGGCAGGGGGCGGCGATCCGGGCCGCGATGCACCGCGTCACCGACGCCTTCGAGGATGATTATGTCGATTACCCCACCCAGACCGACGAGGCCGAGCTGCGCGATGCCGTCGTCGATTGGGTGTCGGACCGGCAGATGGGCCCGGTCGATGCCGACGATGTCGCGCTGACCTTCGGCGGGCAGGCGGCGATCAACCTCGTGCTCGGCTGCTGCCTGCGCGGCGATCGGCCCGTGGTCCTGTGCGAGGATCTGGCCTATCCCGGTTTCCGACATGCCGCCCGCCTGTCGCGTGCCGAAACCGTGGGGGTGGAGCTGGACCAGCACGGCCTGCGCCCCGACGCGCTGGAGGCCGCCTGCCGCCGCCACAAGGCCCAGATCCTGTGCATCACCACCGAGGCGCAGAACCCCACCGCCGCCCGGATGCCCGAAAGCCGCCGCTCCGAGGTGGCGCTGATCGCCCGCGCCTATGATCTGCAGGTGATCGAGGACGACTGCTATTCCGTGCCGGACAGCGCCACGCCCATGATCCGCGCGCATGTGCCGGAGCGGACATGGCATATCGGCAGCCTGTCGAAATCGGTCTCGGCGGCGCTGCGCTTCGGCTATGTCATCTGCCCGCAGGGGATGGGCAATGCCGGGCGGTTGACGGCGCAGCATTACAGTTTCGCCTTGCCCCGGCCGATGGCCGAACTGTGCCTCGATCTGTTCCGTTCGGGGGTGGCGACGGATCTGCGCCGCCGGGTGCAGGCCGAATTCTCCGACCGGCTGGCCATGGTCGTGGAGGCGCTGGACGGGCAGGATCTGCGCTGGCAGCCGGGGCTGCCCTTCGTCTGGCTGCGCCTGCCGTCGGGGTGGCGCGCCTCCACCTTCACCCGCATGGCCGAGGCGGAGGGCATCCTCATGCGCTCCGCCGACGAATATGTGCTGATCCATGGCCATGCGCCCAATGCCGTGCGGTTGGCGATCGGCGGCGCCGTGCCGCGCGAACGGCTGCGTGCGGCGCTGGCACAATTGAGGCAGATGCTGCTGGACCCGCCTTCGGAAATCGCGATCTGACCAAGTTTTGATGGCGGCCCGAAATCTTCGCTTGTCGTTTCAACCCGCTGCATGCCAAAGGTGAATCACGCGGGATCGGGACAGGGGGCCACATGGCGGGACGCCTTCGGAAAAGCGAGGCGGCGGGCGGCCTTGCGCTGATCGCGGCACCTGCGGTCTATGCCCTCTTGCTGTTGGCGGCGCCGCTCGCCCTGCTTCTGGTCTACAGCTTCCTGACCGACGGCTATCTGGAGATCATCCGCCAGTTCACCTTCGCCAACTATGTCGAGGCATGGACCAACCCGCTCTATCGCGGGGTGATGCTGCGCTCGTTGGCGGTGGCGGCGCTGGTGACGGCGGCGACGGTGCTGCTGGCCTTTCCGGTCGCCTATTTCGTCAGCTTCCGCGTGGCCCCGGCGCGCAAATCGACATGGCTGTTCCTGATCACCATCCCGTTCTGGACCTCCTATCTGATCCGCGTGTTCCTGTGGAAGGTCATCCTCGGCTACAACGGGGTGATGAACGTGGCGCTGATGAAGGTCGGCATCATCGACGAGCCGGTGACTTTCCTGCTCTATAACGTCAATTCGGTGGTGATCACGCTGGCGCATGCCTATGCGCCCTTTGCGATCCTGCCGATCTTCGTCGCGCTGGAGAAGATCGACCGCGCGCTGCTGGAGGCGTCGCGCGATCTGGGGGAATCCCGGTTCACCACCTTCCTGCGGGTCACGCTGCCTCTGGCGATGCCGGGGGTCGTGGCCTCGGTGCTGATCGTGTTCATCCCGACCATCGGCGATTACGTCACCCCGCAGCTCGTGGGCGGGCCAGAGGGGCGGATGGTCGCCAACCTGATCCAGTTGCAATACCTGCGGCTCGACAACTATCCGCTCGGCTCGGCGCTGGCGATTTCGGCCATGGGGATCGTGGCGGTGATCAGCGCGATCTTCCTGCTGTTGACGCGCCGCTACATCCGGGGGCCGAAATGATCTTCCGCGCCTATGCCGTCGCCTATCTGCTGTTCCTCTATGCGCCGATCATCCTGCTGCCGATCTTCGCCTTCAACGACGGCACGGTGATCGCCTTCCCGCTTCAGGGCTTCACCACGCGCTGGTTCGTGCAGATGTGGACCGAGCCGGGTCTTGGCCCGGCAGTCAAGAATTCGCTGATCATCGCGGTGTCCACGGCCGTCATCTCCACCATGCTGGGGGTGCTGGCGGCGCGGGCCTCCACCCGCTACCGCTTTCCGGGCAAGGGGCCGGTGATGGGGCTGATCATGCTGCCGCTGGTCCTGCCCGAGATCATCGTCGCGGTCTCGCTGCTGGTGGTGCTGCTGGGCATCGGGGTGCCGCTGTCGATCCTCACGATCATCCTCGGCCATGTGCTGATGACGACGCCCTTCGCCATCGCGATCCTGTCCTCGGCGTTCCAAGGGCTCGATCGCTCGCTGGAGGAGGCGGCCCACGATCTGGGCGAAACCCCCGTCAGCGCCTTCCGGCTGGTGATCCTGCCGCTGGTGATGCCGGGGATCATCTCCTCGCTGCTGATCTCGTTCACGCTGTCGCTGGACGAATTCATCATCGCCTTCTTCCTCGGCGGCACGCAGGTGACGCTGCCCGTCTACATCTTCTCGCAGTTCCGTTTCCCGGCCTCGGTGCCGGTGATCATGGCGCTGGGAACGATCCTCGTCGCGCTGTCGGTGCTGCTGCTGACCATCGCCGAATACTATCGCCGCCGCGGCATCGCACGCTCCGGCGCCAAGGATACCGGAGGTTTCCTGTGACACCCAAGGCCCCGATCCCGGACATCCCGATGATCGCCTTCCGCAACGTGCACAAATGGTACGGCGACTATCACGCGCTGCGCGGGATCGACGCCACCATCCGCGCGGGGGAGTTCTTCTCGCTCCTCGGCCCGTCGGGCTGCGGCAAGACCACGCTGCTGCGCACCATCGCCGGGTTCGAGGGGATTTCGGAAGGCGTGGTGCTCTTGGACGGGCGGGACATGGCGCATGTGCCGGCCAACAAGCGCCCCACCAACATGGTGTTCCAAAGCTATGCCATCTTCCCGCATCTGAGCGTGGCGGAGAACGTGGGCTTCGGCCTGCGCCGCCAGCGTCTGCCGAAGGCCGAACTCGCCGCCCGCGTCGATGAGGCGCTGGCCATGGTCGGTCTGCGCGGTTTCGGCGCGCGGGCGGCCCATGCGCTCTCGGGTGGGCAGCGGCAGCGCGTGGCGCTGGCACGGGCGCTGATCCTGAAGCCGAAGGTGCTGCTTCTGGATGAACCGCTTTCGGCCCTCGACAAGAAGATGCGCGAGCAGATGCAGGTGGAACTGATCCGCCTGCAGCGTCAGGTCGGCATCACCTTCGTTCTGGTCACCCACGATCAGGAAGAGGCGCTGGTCATGTCCGACCGCATCGCCGTCATGTTCGAGGGGCAGATCGCCCAGCTTTCGGATGCCGAGACGCTGTATCGCCGCCCCAATTCGCGCAAGGTGGCCGATTTCATCGGCACGATGAATTTCCTCGGCGCCACCGTCCTGTCCGAAGGCCCGGACGGCGTGGAGGTGGAGGCCGAGGGCTTCGGCCGGGTGCGGGTGCCGGCGGCGCAGGTCGCGGCCGATGACGGCGAAGGGGTGGTCGTTGGCTTCCGCCCCGAGGTGCTGACCATCCTCTATGACGGGCAGACCGCCCCCGATCTGGAGGTGCATGGCCAGATCGAAGAAGTCGTCTATTACGGCGATATGACCTATTACGACGTGCGGATCGACGGCACGTCCAAACCCGTGCGCCTGTCGGCCCGCAACGTGTTCGGCCGCCCGGTGCTGGACCGGGGCCTGCGCGTCCGCGTCGGGTGGAGCCCGGGGGCCCTCGTCCTCTTCCGCTAGGGCAGCAGGACGCGCAGCCGGGCGATGTCGCCCGGATGATCCATCGCGCGTTCGGCCCGCGCAAAGGCCGACAGGGCATGATCGCGCGCAAGGCCCGGATATTCGGGGTGGGACGCACCGCCAAGCGCGGCCAGCGCCTTTTGCAGACGGATCTGCACCTGCACCACACCGGCCCCGTCACGCGCTATGGCGGTGAACAGATCGTCGAAGAGATCCGCCGCCACGAGGTCGGGCACCACCACGCGGGCAAAGCGCGGGGGCCGCGGCTCGGTCTTTGCCAAACCCTCTGCCCAGAGCAGCAGCAGCCGGGTGCCGCGCCCGATCACGTCGATCGCGGTGCCGGAATCGTTGATGGCCGGGGACAGCGCCCGCGAGGCGACCTCGCTCAGCACGATCATCCCAAAGCGGGGGTCCTGATCGAAGGACCGCCCGGACCCGATCGTGAAGGCGCGGGCCGCATCCTCGGGGTCCGGCAGATCGCCCTCTAGGAAGGCGACGGGCTGGCCGGTGCAGACGAAGGCGCCGGGCAGGATGGCAAGGTGCAGCCGGGCACCGGCATCCTCGGCTAGATCCTGAAGCCGGGCCATGTCCACATGCTGCACATAGCCGGTATCCCGCGCTAGAAGGGGCGTGCGGCCCGGACGGCCCGCGGGCCCAGTGGCCGGCACCCCGCCAAGCCAGCGATCCTTCAGCCGCGCCTCCATCGCCTTGCGCGTGGCGCGTTCCACCCGCGCCGTGGTATCCGCCACGCGGCCAAGGCTGTTCAGATGGTCGATCCAGCGCAGCAGCATCACCACGATCAGCGCGACCACGGCCACGGTGAACACGAACAGCACCGTGCGCCCCTGTTCGCCATAGGCGCCGGTCTGCAGCACGATGATCCCAACGAGGCTGAACAGGAACGATCCGACGAAGGTCGCGAGCGTGTTCTGCGTGACGCTGTCTTCCATGATCAGCTGGGTGGCGCGGGGGGTGACGTTGCTCGTGGCCGAGGAATAGGCCGCCGTCACCACCGACAGCGAAAAGGTCGTCACCGCCAACATGGAGGAGGCGATGATCCCCAGCACGGTATCCACCGCATTCGCGCCGAGGGTGGGCATGTCCCACGGGATGAACCGGTCCGCCACGATCGCCAGCACCGCCGCCGCGACGCCCAGAAGGCCGATCGCCGTCGCCCGGATCCACAGGCGCCGCGTCAGGCGGGACAGCAGCCAGCGCCATTTTCCAAGCATGTCAGGCGTCCTGCGGCAAAAGGCCAAGGCCGCGCAGATAGATGCCGATCCCGGCCTCCAGCAGGTCCTCGGCAGGGAAGGGGGAGCGGGTTTCCCCGCGGGTGAAGAGTTCCACCACGCCATGGCTCATGGCCCAGACATGGGCCGAGAACATGGCCGCGGGCGGGCGCTTTTCGGGCGGGATATGCGCCGACAGCCGTTCGGCCGCGCGTTCCAGCACCGCCGTGCAGCGCGCCGCCGCCTGCGCCAGATCCGCATGGCGCTGCACCGACAGCCCGCTTTCGAACATCGCCATGTAATGGCCGGGATATTTGCGGGCAAAGGCGATATAGGCGCGGCCCACCGCCTCGAAGGCCGACAGCGCCGAGGGGCGGCCCTCGTCATAGGCGTAATCCATCAGCGCGCCGAAGATGTCGTAGCCCTGACGCGCGGCCTCCATGATCAGATCGTCGCGGCCCGCGAAATGGCGATAGACGGCGGCCGGGGTCACATCGGCGCGTTTGGCGGCTTCGGACAGGGTGAAGCCCTGCGGCCCCTTTTCGGCGATCAGTTCCAGCGCGGCCTCGACCAGCGCTTGGCGCAGATTGCCGTGGTGATAGCCGCGCCTAGCCACGAAGCTCCGGCCCTCCGGCGATGCGGGGGTCCGGCTCGCCGATCAGCGCGTCGTCCCGATCCTCGTAATCGACGGCGCGCAGCACGGTCTGCACCGCCGCGATCCGCGCCCGCCGCTTGTCGTCCGAGCGGATGACCGTCCACGGGGCGACATCGGTATGCGAACGGTCCAGCGTTTCGGCGATAGCATCGGTGTAATCGTCCCAGAGGGCGAGGCCTTCGACATCCACGCGGCTCAACTTCCATTGCTTCAGCGGATCGCCTTCGCGCGCAAGGAAGCGGCGCAGCTGTTCGGCGCGGCTGACATTCAGCCACAGCTTCACCAGCGTGATCCCCTCCTCCACCAGCATGCGTTCGAAATCGGGGACTTGGTGGAAGAACCGCTCCCGCTCGGCCGGGGTACAAAAGCCGAAGACCTGTTCCACCACGCCGCGATTGTACCAACTGCGGTCGAACAAAGCCATCTCTCCGGCGGCGGGCAGGCGGGCGACGTAGCGTTGGAAGTACCACTCGCCCCGCTCCCGCTCGTTCGGGGCGGACAGGGCGACGACATTGGCGACGCGGGGATTCAGGTTCTCGCGGATGACGTTGATGGTGCCGCCCTTGCCGGCGGCGTCGCGCCCCTCGAACACGACGAGGACGCGCTTGCCCGTCGCCTTCAGATCGGCGGCCATGCGCACCAACTGGCGCTGCAAATCCTCCATATGGGATTTGTAATCTTTGCGGTGCAGGCGTTCCTTCCAATGCCAATCCTCGGCAAGGATGTCATCCTTGTCGGCCTTTTCGATCGCCTTGCGCACGGCATCGGGCGCACCGTCGTTCAGATAGCGCGTGATGGCGCCGTCGAAGGGCAGGGTCATGGAACGCTCCTTTCACAGGTCAGTATCGCGGGAACGGGCGGCTTGTTCAATCGGCGCGCGCGGCGGCGCGGTCGATGGCGGCCACCACCTCGTCGGGGATGACGTGATGCACCATATGCCCCACCCCCGGCGCGGCCGTCAGGCGCACATTGGGCAGCGCCGTCATCTGCAGCGATTCGACGGTGTAATCCACCACATCGTCATCCAGCCCGTGCACGATCTCGATCGGCATGTGCAGTTTGTAGTAATTCGGGGCCATGATCCAAAGATGATCCTTCAGCGCGTTCAACTGGCGCAGATTGGCGCGCAGTTCGGGCAGGCGCAGCGCCAGTTCCGCGCCGGTATCGGCGGCATAGCCGGGGGGCGGGGTGTTCGGCTCGAAGAGGTTCTTCACGATGCGCTTCAATCCCCAATCGGGCATGAAGGCCGCGACCATCGGCTCCACCGTCGCCTCGCCCACGGGGGTGGAGGCAAAGCGCGACAGCCCGTCCAGCCCGCCTTCCCACGGCAGCACCGCGCCGGCCAGAAGCACCACCGCCCGCGTATGGCCGGGATCGCGCAGCGCCCAAGCCATCGCCACCGCGCCGCCATAGCTGTGCCCCAGCACGATCGGGTCCGTCACGCCCAGTTGCCGGGACGCCGCGATCAGGTAATCGGCCTGTACGAGAGGACTGTTCCCCGCCCGGCCCAGATCGCTGGAATAGCCGAGGCCCGGACGGTCGAAGCGGATCACGCGGTAGCGGTCCGACAGGCGCCGGGCCAGATCGGCCATGTCGCCCGTCGATCCGCTGGCGCCGTGGATCAGCACCAGATCCGGCCCATGGCCCGACACTTCGGCATGGATGGTGGCCGAGCCTACGGTCAGCATCTGGCCTTGCGGCGGGTTGCGCGCCTCGATCCGGGCGCTGCGGGCGTCGGCGAGGGGGCCACAGGCGCCCAGCAGGAGGATCAGGCTAAGCGCCGATAGCGTCGATTTCATAAGGCGTGGACTGGTAAATCTCGTTGATCCAGTTGCCATATAGAAGATGCGCGTGACTTCTCCAGCGATTGCGCGGCCTTTGCGCGGGATCGTCGCCGGGATAATAGTCCACCGGCACCGTGACGGGCGTGCCCGAGGCCACGTCGCGGTCGTATTCCTGTTTCAGCGTGTCGCTGTCATATTCGAAATGGTTGAAGATATAGAGCGCGCGATGCGCCGCATCCGCCACGAGGCACGGCCCCACCTGATCGGAGCCCAGCAGCGTGACGAGGCCGGGCTGGGCGTCGATCTCGCGCTGGTCCATCTCGGTCCAGCGGCTGACGGGGATCACGAATTCATCCGAGAATCCGCGCAGGAACGGCGAGGTCGGTTGCAGATTGTCGTGGCGGAAGCAGCCGAAGGCCTTGGCCTTCAGCATATGCTTCTGCACGCCGTGGAAATGGTGGATCATCGCCATCCCGCCCCAGCAGACGCCGAAGGTGGAATGCACATGGGTCTGCGTCCAGTCGAAGACCTCGCGCAACTCGTCCCAATAGGTCACCTGCTCGAAGGGCAGATGTTCGATCGGGGCGCCGGTGATGATGAGGCCGTCGAACTTCTCGTGCTTCACATCTTGGAAGGGGCGGTAGAAGGCTTCCATATGCTCGGCCGCGGTGTTGCGGGTGCGATGCTCGGTCATGCGGATCAGGTGCAGGTCGATCTGCAGGGGCGTCGCGCCGATCAGACGGGCGAACTGGTTCTCCGTCTGGATCTTCTTGGGCATGAGGTTCAGCAGCCCGATCTTCAGCGGCCGGATGTCCTGCATGGCGGCGCGGCCCGGCGACATGACCATCACCCCCTCTTGGGAGAGGATGTCATAGGCGGGCAGCGTTTCGGGCAGGGTAATGGGCATGATCGTGACCTTTCAGAGGCGCCGTATCTAACCCTCCGCGCCCCGTTTTGCCAGTGCCTGTGCGATCAGATCCTCGAAGGCGGCCGCGCTGGCAAGGCCGGCGACCTCTTCGGCGGTGACCGTCACGCCCCAGCGGGCCATGGCGGCATAGCGGGGCTGGCGATGGGCCAGCGCGCGGGCATAGGTCCAGCGGATGAAGGCGTCGGGATCGACGGCATCCTCGGCCCGGCCGGTTTCGGCCAGATAGGCCGTCCAGCACTCCGTCAGGAATTGCGGCTGGTAATACATCGGCTTCGGCGCACGGTCGAAGCGGCGGATCAACTCTTGCGTATGCGCCTCGGACCCCTTGATCCAGACCATCAGCAGGTTCGAGGAAAGCTCGGTCAGGATCGGATCGGCGGGATCCTCGGGGTCCACCACCTCGCAGATGGAGCCGCCGGAATCGCATACGAAATTGGAATAGCCGTAGATATCCTCGGCCCGGCGGATGAACTGCGTCGTGTCCAGCAGGGCCGACATCTCCGCCTTCATGTGCTGCGTCTGCCGATGGCGGTATTCGCCGATCGGCAGGCCGCCCCGCGCCGGATCGCCCGGTTTGCCCAGATAGGTGGACAGCGGGGCAAGGTTCTCGAACGTGATGTTGGAGGCGATATAGACCGAATCCGTCATCAGGAGTTCGCGCAGGAAGGGGACCTTCATCGCCTCGCGCTTGAAGTTGTCGGCGATATGCTCGCCCATGTAGCGGGTGCCGATGCGGTAATCCACGCTGTAGTGGAACCAGCCGCCGCTGCCCCGCAGCAGGCTGGAGACATGGGTCTTGCCAAGGCCGGACATGCCGAAGAGCAGCACGCGCTTGCGGGGGTCGGCCTGCCATTCGGCGGGGCTGGGCAGGGGCATCGCGGTCTCCTTCGCGCGTGGGTCGGTCAGATCCCGATCCAATGGGCGACGGTGGCCGGGCTGGGCAGCGGCCCCAGCGCCATCGCCGCCAGCGTCAGCGCCGTCGTGAAGGCCCAGAGCAGGATCAGCACCGTCATGCGCGACGCCTCGTTCCCGCTGATGCGGAAGACCGGGATCGGCATGGGGCCAAGCCAGACGGCCCCCATCAGGATGGTGTATTCGGCCGTGCCCAGCCAGCGGGCACTGCGGCGCAGGAAGTCGAGCATGTCAGGATCCGGCTTGGAGTTGCAGGGCGCGCATACCATGCACGCCCCGCGTCACGCAAGATTTTCCAAAGCCCGGGGCCGCGATGCGGTGCCCTTTTCAGGACGCGGCCACCAGATGCCCATCCCCGACATTGCGCAGCATCACCCGCTGCGGACCGGCCCCGACGGGGTGGACCGGGCTTGGAACCTCGCCCGACAGGCGCGGGGAGGGGGCGCGGATGCGGCCGGGTTCGGGCACCGGCACCGCCGCCATCAGCCGCTTGGTATAGGGATGGCACGGCGCACCGAAGATCTGCGCCCGCGTCCCCATCTCCACGATCTGGCCCATATACATCACCCCGATCCGGTCGGAGATATTCTCCACCACCGCCATGTCGTGGCTGATGAAGAGGTAAGCGATCCCGAATTCACGTTTCAGCGCGTTCAAGAGATCGAGGACCCGCGCCTGCACCGACACATCCAGCGCCGAGACGCTTTCATCCGCCACGATCAGCCGCGGTTGCAGCGCCAGCGCCCGCGCGATGCAGATGCGCTGCCGCTGACCGCCGGAGAATTCGTGCGGAAAACGATCGAGCTGGTCGCGCGTCAGCCCCACCCGTTCGAAGAGGTCGGCCGTTTTCGCGCGCCGCTCCTCGCGGGTGCCGATCCCGTGGATGACCAGCGGTTCGGCCACCAGATCGCCCACCCGCATCCGCGGATCGAGCGCGGCCATCGGGTCCTGAAACACGATCTGCACATCCCGGCGCATGGCCTTCATCGCCGCGGCATCGAGGCCGCCCAGCGTATGGCCCGCCACCTCGATCCGGCCCTGATGCGGCACCAGCCCCGTCAGCGCCTTGGCGATGGTGGATTTGCCGCAGCCGCTTTCCCCGACGAGGGAGAACGTCTCCCCCGCATGGATGTCGAAGCTGACCCCTTCGACCGCATGCACGCGGTGGGTGACCTGCGAAAGAATGCCGCCGCGGATGTCGAAGCGCACCGTCACGTCGCGCAGACGGGCCACCGGCTCTGCGTCCGGGCGGGCGGCGGGGGCGCCGCTGCCATCGCCCATGCGGGGCACGGCGGCCAGAAGATCGCGGGTATATTCCTCGCGCGGGGAGGCGAAGATGCGCTCGATGGGGCCGGCCTCCACGGCGCGGCCGCCCTTCATCACGATCACGCGCTGCGCCATCTCGGCCACCACACCCAGATCGTGGGTGATGAGGATGATCGCGGTGCCCATCTCGCGTTGCAGATCGCGCAGCAGATCCAGCACCTCGCGCTGCACGGTCACATCGAGCGCGGTCGTCGGCTCGTCGGCGATCAGCACGTCGGGGCGCAGCGCCAGCGCCATGGCGATCATCACCCGCTGGCGCATGCCGCCCGACAATTCGTGCGGATATTGGCGCATGCGCCGCTCCGCCTCGGAGATGCGGACCCGCCGCAGCGCCTCCAGCGCGCGGGCCTGCGCCTCGCGTTTGGAGATCGGTTCATGCGCGCGGATCGCTTCGGTCAGTTGCAGGCCGATCGTCAGGATCGGGTTCAGCGAGGTCATCGGCTCTTGGAAGATCATCGCGATGCGGTTGCCGCGGATTGCGCGCATCCGGCCTTCGGGCAGGGCGCTCAGATCCGCGCCGTCGAAGCGGATCGCACCCGCGCTGACCCGCAGCGCCGGCGGGGGCAGCAGCCCCATGATTGCCAGCGAGGTGAGCGATTTTCCCGACCCGCTTTCCCCCGCGATGGCGATGGTTTCCCCGCGCGCCAGCGTGAAGCTCAGATCGCTGACCAGCGCCCGCTCGCGCCCCTCGGCGCGGACCGAGATGGTCAGCCCCTCCACGCTGAGGACCGGTGCCCCGTCATCCACCCCCGTCATTCGAACACGTTTCGCGGGAAGTAGAAGCTGACCACCCAGTTCGGCATGTCCACGATTTCCGAAATGCGCAGATCGCCGCAGGTGGAGACGAGCATATAGGCATCGACCGCCGACATTCCGCGCGTGCGGCACAGAAGATCGATCATCCCCGCGACCGCATCGCGCGCCCCCGACATGAGGTCGGGCCCGATGCCGGTCGTCACCTCGTACCCGGCCGTATCCAGATGGCGCGTGACGGGGCCGGGCGTGGTGAAGCGCGGGAATTTCAGCGGCTCGTTGCGGATCAGATCCAGCGTCAGGACGCAGTTCATCGGGCTTTCGATGGCCGTGCCGCACACCTCGCCATCGCCCTGCGCGGCATGGGTATCCCCGACCGAGAAGAGCGCCCCCGCCACCTCGACCGGCAGATAGAGCACGGTGCCCGCAGCCAGATCGCGGATGTCGAGATTGCCGCCCACGCGGCGGGGCGGAACGATGGAATGCAGGCCCGCCTCGGCCGGGGCGACCCCGATCGTGCCGCAGAACGGCTTCAACGCGACCTTCCCCTCGGTCCCCCACAGCGCCTTGTCGGGCGCGGCGGCGTCGTATTTCCAGATGGTTAGCGCTGGATCCTTGAACTGATCGGCCAGCAGCCCGAAACCGGGGATGTTCGCCGTCCAGCCCCATGCCGAACCGTCCTGTTCGCGCGGGGTGAAGCTGTCGATCGTCACCTTCAGCACATCGCCCGGCATCGCCCCTTCGACATGGATCGGCCCCGAGACGGGATTGATCTTGCCGAAATCGAGGGCCGTCACATCCGCCACCGTGGAGGACGGCCCAAGCTGCCCGGCCGAACTGTCGTGGCAGTGGAATTCAATGGTCGATCCGGGGGCCACCGTTCTGGCCGGGACAAGCGAGTTGTCCCAGCCGAAATGGTGCTGTGCGCCGTGGATCGTGTAATCGCAGGCTTTGCACATGCGTGTTCACTCCGTGACGTAGACGTAATCGTAGTTCACCGGGATGGAGACCGGATCGACGTAGAGCGCATCCGCGCCGCCCATCCGGGCCGACTTCATGGTGTAGCGGTTTTCGTTGAAGACGGGGACCCAAGGGGCGTCTTCCATCACCTTCATGTAGACATCGGACCACTTTTGCAGGCGTTCGTCCTGACGGGCGGGGTCGGTGATGGAATCGGCCTCGGCCGCCATCGCGTCCAGATCGGGGTTGCAGTACCACGACCAGTTCCAGCCGCCTTCGACCGCGCCCGCACACCCAAGGATCGGCCCGTAGAAGTTGGACGGATCGGGGAAATCGGCGATCCATGCCATGCCGCCCGACCAGATCATCGGAGCCGTGTCCGGTGTGCCGCCCGCCTCGATGACATTGGCCTGCGCCAGCGCCCGGATCTCGGCCCGCACGCCGATCGCCGAAAGATCCTGCTGGATCGCCTGCGCGATGCGCGGGTTCGGATCGGTGTTCATGACATAGAGTTCGGTGTCGAAACCGTCCGGCAGACCGGCCTCGGCCAGCATCTCCTTGGCCTTTTCGGGATCGAAGGGATAGCCGTCGTAATCCTTGGTATAGCCGGGCATGGAGGGCGGAAGCAGCTGGTTCGCGGGCGTGGCGCGCCCGTTGATCATCTGCACGATGCGATCCTTGTTGATCGCCATGTTGATCGCCTGCCGCACCTCCACATCGTCGAAGGGCGGCATGTTCACGTTCAGGGTGATGTAGCCGGTATGCAGCTGCCCGCCCGTGACCACGCGCGCGGCTTCGTCGGGATTGCTCATCACCTCGTTGAATTTCGCGGGCGGGATGCCGTCGCCGGGCACGTCCACCTCGCCCTTTTGCAGGCGCAGCAGGGCCACGATCGGTTCCTGCCCGACTTCGAAGGTGATGCTGTCAAGATAGGGCACGCCGCTGCGCCAGTAATCGGCGTTCTTGCGGAAGACGAGCTTCTGGCCGATCGTCCAATCCTCCAGCGCGAAGGCGCCGGTGCCGACGGGATGCTTGCCGAAATCGCTGCCATATTCCTCCACCGCCTCCTTCGGCACGATCGAGGCGAAGTTCAGCGCCATCACATGCAGGAAGGTGGCATCGGGGCGCGACAGTTCGATCCGAACGGTGCGGGGATCGACGACGCTGACCCCTTCGAGGCCGCTGGCCGATCCGTCCGCCACCGCGTCATAGCCCTTGATCGAGCCGAAGAAGCCCGCGCCCGGCGATTGGGTGGCCGGGTCCGTCACCCGGTCGAGCGAGTATTTCACGTCATCGGCCGTCATCTCGCGGCCATTGTGGAAACGCACCCCCGTGCGCAGCGTGAAGGTATAGACCGTGCCGTCTTCGGAAATCTCGTAGCTTTCCGCCAGACCGGGGCGCAATTCGGTCGTGCCGGGCACATAATCCATCAGCCCGTCGAAGACCGATTTGATCATGGACCAGTTCTGCCAGTCATAGCCGATGGCCGGGTCCAGCGTTGCGACATCGTCCTTGTAGGTCACGATGATGTCGCCGCCCTCCTGCGCGTTGGGATCGGGCTGATAGTCCTGCGCAGCGGCAAGGCCCGCCGGGCCGAGACCGAGGGACAGCGACAGGGCGCTGGTGGCGAGGATGTTCTTCATCAGGCTCATTTGGGATATACTCCAGCTGTTGGACCGTGTTTCCGTCTGTCCCCGGTTGGTCCGGGGTCCGGTGTTGCGATCAGCGCAGTTTGATGCGCGGATCGATGAAGGGGGTGACGAGATCGGCCAGCAGATTGCCGAGCACGATCGCGCAGGCCGATACGAGCGTGACGCCCATGATGATCGGAATGTCCACGCGCTGAATGGCCTGCCATGCCAGCTGTCCGATGCCGGGCCAGCCGAAGACGCTTTCCACCACGACGATGCCGGACATGAAGATGCCGATGTCGATCCCGATCATGGCGATGATCGGCAGGATCGCATTGGGCATGGCGTGCAGCGCCAGAACCCGCGCGCGCCCCAGCCCCTTGGCCCGCGCCGTGCGGATATAGTCCGAGCGCAGCACGTCGATCATCGAGGACCGCATCATCCGGCTGTACCAGCCCGACCCCATGATCCCGAGCGTCAGCGCCGGCAGCACCAGATGGGACAGCCCGCCATAGCCGCCGATCGGGAACCAGCCCAGCCGGACCGCGAAGACATAGAGCAGCAGCAGCCCCACCACGAATTGCGGCGCCGACACCGCCACGAAGGAGGTGATCATCAGCGACTGATCGAGCGTTCCGCCGCGCCGGATCGCCGCGATGATGCCCAGCGTCAGGCCAAGGGCCAGTTCGGCCGCGATGGCCCCGAGCATCAGCAGAAGCGTCGCCGGAAGCCGCGCCGTGATGAGCGAGGCGACCTCGGTCTTTTGCAAGTAGCTGCGGCCCATGTCGCCTTGGAGCAGCCCCATCAGATAGCGCCCGTACTGCACCACGAAGGGCTGATCGAGGCCAAGCTGATGGCGGATGTTTGCCACCGTTTCGGGCGTGGCCGAACGGCCCGCGATCTGGCGCACCGGATCGGCGGGCAGCACATAGAGCAGCAGAAAGGTGATGAAGGACACGCCCAGCAGGATCAAGGCAGCCTGCACCAGACGGCGGAAGAGATAGGCCAGCATCAGTCACGCCCCCGCTGCGTCGGGTCGAGCACGTCGCGCAGCGCGTCGCCCACCAGATTGAAGGACAGCGCCAGCAGCAGGATCGCCGCGCCCGGAATGAAGACGAGCCATGGGGCCGCCTGGAAATAGGTCTGGTTCTCGAAGATGATGTTGCCCCAGCTGGGCGTCGGCGGCTGTACGCCCACACCGAGATAGGACAGCGTCGCCTCCAGCAGGACGGTGGTGGAAATGCCCAGCGTGCCCCAGACGATGATCATCGGCACCAGATGCGGCAGCACATGGCGCAGGAGGATGCGCAGGGTTCCGGCGCCCAGCGTCCGCTCGGCGGCGATGAACTCCCGCTCGGCCAAGGCCGAGGTTTCGGTATAGACGACGCGCGCGGTCTGCACCCAGTTCACCAGCGCGATCACCATCGCGACGATCCACAGCGACGGCGTGAAGATCGCGGCGAGGCAGATCGCCAGCAGCAGCGCCGGAAAGGCCATCATCAGATCGGTGAAGCGCATCAGGACCGCGCCGACCCAGCCCCGGAAATAGCCCGCGGTGACGCCGATCAGCGTCCCGATCAGCAGCGCCAGCCCGTTCGCGACGACGCCGATGATCAGCGAGGTGCGCGCCCCATAAAGGATGCGCGAGAAGAGATCCCGGCCCAGCAGGTCGGTGCCCAGCCAGAACGTCCCGCCCGGCGGCATCGGCGCGCCTTCCAGCGTCAGGCCGTCGAACATCTGTTCCTGCGGCGCGAAGGGCGCGATCAGCGGCGCGAAGATCGCCCCCAGCGTCACCACGGCGATGATCGCAAAGCCGAGCAGCGCCAGCTTGCGGCGCAGCAGGCGGCGCAGCGCGCCTTGCGGCCGTATCGGCACGTCAGCGATGGTCGCGTTGGTCATCATGCCCCCCTTGTTCCGTGTGATTGGCCACGATGCGGCGCGCGGCATCCTCGAAGGTGACGCGCCACGCCATCGCCATCTGGCGCAGCTGGTCATAGGCCTGCGCCTCGTCCTTGCCGCGCGCGGCCAGCAGCGTGACGGCCCGCACCACCGTCTGGCGTTCGTCGAGGCGGCGGCGCAGATCGGCGATCTCGGCCGAAAGGGTGCGGCGCGCCTCGAAGGCCATGCGCGCGATCAGCAGCGCCGAATAGACGCCGCCATCGCCGACCGGCTTCAGCAATTGCGCATGGGCGCCTGCTTCCAGCGACCATTCGATCCGGCCCGGCGCCTCGGACCCGATCAGCGCGATCATCGGCATCGGGCTGGCCCCGGCGGCCCATGGGAATTGCTCGTCATGGCCCTGATCGGCGTCGAAGAACACGAAATCGCCCGACAGCGCCTCGGGGGGCAGGTCCGGCCAGCAGTGGATCACGGTCAGGCCGATGGCGCGCAACTGCCGCTCCAGCGCCTGAACGGTGGGGTGCGGGCGGTGCAGGATATAGGCGTGCGCGCCGCCGAGGTTCGGCATGGAGATCTTGCGCTTCATGACACCACCCTCAGCCGTGGGGGGCGGGGGACCGCCCCGCCGCGCCCATGCGCGAGATAGGGATCCCCGGCCACGGTGCCGACATCCTCGCGGATGGCGAAGGCGCCGCGTTCGTATTGCGCGATCCGCACGGGAAGGGCGGTGTGATGGGTGGCAAGGTCGATCCCCTCCGGGCCGCCCGGCGCCTCGGCCAAAAGGCGCGAGAGGCCCTGCGTCTCCGCCCCCTCATGCCCCGACAGAAGACGCGCCAATCGGTGCACCGCCGACCATGCCGCCGCCTCGTGCGAAGAGCCGAAGCCCCGCGCCGCGCCCTCGGGCCAGCCGGGGGCCCCGCGGAAATAGGGGCCTGCGGCCACCAACCCCTCGGCGGCGGCGGGCAGGATGGCGGGCATCTCGCATTCGGTCAGGTTGCAGGACAGAATGGGGCAGGTTTCGGCATGGAAATAGGGGTCTTCCTCTCCAAGCCGGTGATAGGCGGCAAGGAAGGCGTATTGTGACGGGCCGATCAGGTTGTTCAGCACGAAATCGGGGCGCGTCGCCCGGATTTCGGCGATCATCCGGTCGATCTCCAGCGAGCCGAGTTGCAGATACCGCTCGCCCAGA
Source organism: Falsirhodobacter algicola (assembly GCF_018279165.1). Lineage (GTDB taxonomy): Bacteria > Pseudomonadota > Alphaproteobacteria > Rhodobacterales > Rhodobacteraceae > Falsirhodobacter > Falsirhodobacter algicola. Next base: position 301,653 of record NZ_CP047289.1, read on the forward strand.
ACCTCGCCGCCGGCGGCGCAGATCACCTCGCGCGCAAGGCGGTTCATCTCCCACCCCCAGATGTAGTTCGAGCCGATCAGGAAGCTGCGCCGCCCCCGCCGCGCAAAGGCCCACCCGAGGAGCGGCAGCAGATGCTGGTTGGGGCAGCCATGGGTGTAGACGATGTGATCGGACGCCTCGAACCCCTCGTAGGGGATGGCGTACCAAAGGGTGCCGCCGAATTTCTCCAGCACCGGGATGACTTCCTTGCGGCTCCAGGAAGTGACGCAGCCGATGACATGGCGCGCGCCGCTGTCGCGCAGGATCTCTTCGCACAGGGGGGCATAGGCGTCGATATTGCCGCCGGGATCACGCTCGATCGGAGCGAAGGTCAGCGGGATGGCGGGATCGGCGTTGATCTCGGCGATCGCGTTCAGCGCCCCGGTCCGGCACGCCTCGGAGATGAGGGCGTAGCTTCCCGAACGGGAATAGAGAAGGCCGAGTTCGATCCGTTTGTTCATCGCCACATCCGCAGTTTGCCGGGGGCCGGAACGCAAAACGCCTCGCCGACATGCCGCGATAGCGCGGTGTCAGGCGAGGCGTGAATGCCGTTCGGAAATATCCCGATATGCGTTCAGGCTGGCAGATGGGACGCAGGGCCACAAGGCACCGGGGGGCAATCGGCCTATGTTCTTAGGGCGATGCCCGCATTTTGCAGGCCTCTGCCTATCCCTTGGGCGGAATGTGAACGTCGGCGCAGCAAAAAGCCCGCAAGGATGCGGGCTTCAGCAGGTCCGGATACGGGCCGTGGGTCATTCCCACTCGATCGTGCCGGGCGGTTTGGACGTGATGTCATAGGTCACGCGGTTGATGCCCTGCACCTCGTTGATGATGCGGGTCGCCGTCTCGCCGAGGAAATCGTGGCTGAACGGGTAATAGTCCGCCGTCATGCCGTCCACGCTCGTGACCGCGCGCAGGGCGCAGGCGAAATCGTAGGTGCGCCCGTCGCCCATCACGCCCACGGTGCGGACGGGAAGGATGGCGACGAAGGCCTGCCAGATCTCGTCGTAGAGGCCGTGCTTGCGGATCTGGTCGATATAGACGGCGTCGGCCTTGCGCAGGATCTCCAGCTTTTCGCGGGTGATCTCTCCGGGGCAGCGGATCGCAAGGCCGGGGCCGGGGAAGGGGTGACGGCCGATGAAGCTGTCGGGAAGGCCCAGTTCGCGGCCAAGGGCGCGCACCTCGTCCTTGAACAGCTCGCGCAGCGGTTCCACCAACTTCAGGCCCATCTTTTCGGGCAGCCCGCCGACATTGTGGTGCGATTTGATCGTGACCGACGGCCCCCCCGAGAAGGAGACCGATTCGATCACGTCGGGATAGAGCGTCCCCTGCGCAAGGAAGGTCGCGCCGCCCACTTCGGCCGCGTGCTTCTGGAACACGTCGATGAACAGCTTGCCGATGATCTTGCGCTTGGTTTCCGGGTCCGACTGACCCTCCAGCTGGCCAAGGAACAGCTCGCTTTCGTCGGCATGGATCAGCGGCATGTTGTAATGGTCGCGGAACATGGTCACGACCTGCTCCGCCTCGCCCTGCCGCAGCAGGCCGTGATCGACGAAGACGCAGGTCAGCTGATCACCGATCGCTTCGTGGATCAGCACCGCCGCGACCGAGGAATCGACGCCGCCCGACAGGCCGCAGATCACCTTCTGATCGCCGACCTGTTCGCGGATGCGGCGGATCGCCTCTTCGCGGTAGGCGCCCATCGTCCAGTCGCCCGAGAAGCCGGCCAGCTTCACGAAATTCTCGTAGAGTTTCGCACCGCGCGGGGTGTGGTGCACCTCGGGGTGGAACTGCACGGCGTAGAAGTTGCGCGACACGTCCGCCGTGATGGCGAAGGGCGCATTGGGCGAGGTGCCGTGCACGGTGAAGCCCGGCGCGATCGCCGAGACGTGGTCGCCATGGCTCATCCACACCTGCTCGCGCCCGTCGGCATCGCCGAACCAGCCTTCCAGCAGGGGAATGCGCTCCTCGCTCGGGGTGACGAAGGCGCGGCCGAATTCGGCGGTGCCGTGGCCGCGTTCCACCTTGCCGCCAAGGCAATGCATCATGACCTGCTGGCCGTAGCAGATGCCCAGCATCGGCACGCCGAGGTCGAACACGCCCTTCGGCGGCATCGGCGCCCCTTCGGCAAAGACCGAGGACGGCCCGCCCGACAGGATCACCGCCTTGGGCGCGAACTCCGCAAGGAAGGCGTCGTCCACCTTGTTGAACGGGTGAATTTCGCAATAGACGTTCAGTTCGCGCAGGCGGCGCGCGATCAGCTGCGTCACCTGCGAACCGAAGTCGATGATGAGAAGGCGGTCATGCTGGGTCATGTCCCGCCATTAGGGTCAAAGGCCCTGCTTGGCAAGGGATCACGCGCAGGGGCGGGCGCATGCGGGCCTCGGCCATCAGCGCAATCAGCACCTCGACATGGCGCATGGCCGAATAGGAGGCGCATCCCCGGCGGCGCGTCTCTTCCAGACGCTCTTCCTGTTCCAAGAGGTGGGGCAGGGGCGAATCGGTGCCGGTCGTCCCGGTCAGGCGGCGCAGATCGCGGTCGCGCCGATAATCGGCGACACCCATGCGCGCGGCCCGAACCAGAAGCCGCGGGCGGGAAAGGGTGGCGAGGGTGGCGCGAATGTCTGTCATGTTCGTGTCTCCATTAAGGCAGACACAAGGATGCACGGTTTCGGGCGGTGTTGCGCCAAGGCGGGGATCTCCGCGCGCAGGCCCCAGCTGCTTTTAACAATTTTAGATAAATATGCAGGATCGGGGGCGCGGTTAAGACTCCGCTAACCCTTATTGATGAAATCTCAATTGTGGCGCAACTAAGGCCCATTCGGGCGAAGGCAAGGAAAAACAGGATGGGTCCGCTCCGGCCGATCATTCCGCGATACCCCGAATGGCTTCCGGCTGCGGTGCGGCTCTATCTCGATCACACGGTGGCGGGGGTGTCGCTGCGGGTGCTGGCCCGCCGCGAGGGGGTGCACCCCTCCACCGTGCTGCGCCATGTCCGCCGCATCGAAACCCACCGCGACGATCCACTGACCGATGCCGCGCTTTCGCGCCTCGGCCCCCATTGCCCGAAGGAGGCCGCCATGGTCCCGTTCCCCCCGTCCGAAACCACCTTGGAAATGGAGGCGCAGCGCATCCTGCGCCGTCTGGCCGAACCCGGCACGCTTCTGGCCTTCGCCCCCGAGATGGAGAAGGCCGTGGTCCTGCGCGAACTGCCGGGGGGCGAGACGGCGCGCCTTGCCGTCGTCGCCCGCGAATTGGCGGAGGCGTTCGTGCTGAAGGACTGGATCGCCTGCCGCAAGGCCGGACGGATCAGCACCTATGGCCTGACGCCGCAGGGGCGGCATCATCTGCGCCAAGGGGCCGGACTGGCGGAGGCGCCCGCCGCCTTCGACTGGAACCGGGCCGAGCCGCCGCGTATCCTGCCGGTGGAAACGCCGGTGGCGCAGATGGGGCGGCGGCGGGACAAGGACGGCCAGCCCTTCCTGTCGGCCGAACTCGTGGCCGCCGCCGAGCGCCTGCGCGAGGATTTCGAACTGGCGCAGATGGATGCGGCCCCGGCCCCCGTCTGGGAAGGGTTCCTGGATATGGCATCGGCGCCGTTTCCGGCCACGACGGCGCGGGGGCGGGTGGCGGCGGCTCTGCGCGACCTCGGCCCCGGTCTGGGGGACGTGGTGCTGCGGGTCTGCTGCTATCTGGAGGGGCTGGAGCCGTGCGAGAAGCGGATGGGCTGGGCCGCCCGGTCGGGCAAGGTCGTCCTGCGCATCGGGCTGGAGCGGCTACGCCGGCATTACGCCGAACTTTCCCGCCCCATGATCGGATAGGAAGAAGGGGGGCCGTGCGGCCCCCCTTCGGTCGTCGTCACTCGGTGGTGTCGACCTTCGTTTCGTCCGTGACCGAGATCGCGTTCACGTCGCTGTCTTTCTTCAGCGAGGCGCGCACACCGGCGGCGTAGTCCGGGTGGACCTTCGCCAGCACCGAGAGCCAACGCTCCGCCACCGGCTCCGAGCACGGGCCCATTGCGGCGGCCATGTTGTCGAACAGGCGCTGCTTCTCATCCTGCGGCAGCAGGTTGAACAGGGCGCGCGGCTGGACGTAGTCGGCATCCGCTTCCAGTTGGTCGTAACGGTCCGCATCGCCCGAGATCTTCAGCGGCGGTTCCTGCACGCTGACATCGGCCGAGGGGCCACCGTACTGGTTCGGCTCGTAATAGGCGTCCGGGTTGCCGAAATCGTTCGTGAAGAACCGCATCGAGCCATCTTTGTGGTAGTGATGGACCGGGCATTTCGGCGCGTTCGCCGGCAGGGCTTCGTAATGGGTGCCCAGACGGTAGCGGTGCGCGTCGGCATAGGAGAAGATCCGCGCCTGCAGCATCTTGTCCGGCGAGAAGCCGATGCCCGGCACCACGTTCGACGGCGAGAACGCGGCGTTCTCGATGTAGACGAAGTAGTTCTCGGGGTTGCGGTTCAGCTCCATCTCGCCGACCTCGATCAGCGGGTAGTCGGAATGCGGCCACACCTTGGTCAGGTCGAACGGGTTGTAGGGAACGTTCAGCGCGTCCTCTTCCGGCATCGCCTGGATGCACAGCTTCCATTTCGGGAAACGGCCCTCGTCGATCGCGTTGTAGAGGTCTTCTTGATAGTTCTCACGCGTTTCGCCGATGATCTTCTGGGCTTCGGCGTTGGTGTAGTTGCGGATGGGCTGCTGGCAGCGCCAGTGGAACTTCACCCAGTGACGCACGCCGTCCTTGTTCCACACGGAGAAGGTGTGGCTGCCGTAGCCGTGCATGTGCATCGGGTTCACCGGGATGCCGCGGTCGGACATCAGGATCGTGACTTGGTGCACCGATTCGGGCTGCGCGGCCCAGAAATCGAACATCGCCTCGGGCGAACGCAGGTTCGTCTTGGGGTGACGCTTCTGGGTGCGGATGAAGTCGGGGAACTTGATGCCGTCACGGATGAAGAAGATCGGGGTGTTGTTGCCCACGATGTCCCAGTTGCCTTCTTCGGTGTAGAACTTCACCGAGAAGCCGCGCACGTCGCGCTCGGCATCCGCCGCGCCCAGCTCGCCCGCAACGGTGGAGAAGCGCGTCAGCACTTCGGTCGTCTTGCCGACGGTGTCGAAGACCTTGGCGGCCGACAGATGGGTGATGTCGTTCGTGACCTTGAACGTACCGAACGCGCCCCAGCCTTTGGCGTGCACGACACGCTCCGGGATACGCTCGCGGTTCTGGTGGGCCAGCTTCTCGATCAGCTGGTAATCCTGCAGCAGCACCGGGCCGCGGTTGCCGGCCGTTTGGCTGGTGCTGTTGGACGCGACAGGCGCGCCGGCCGTCGTCGTCATGCGGGGTTTGGGGGTGTCGGTCATGGGCTTCCTCCGAAAGGTGGCGTTTGCTCTGCCCTATGTGCCCGATCGAGCCGATAAAGGGAAATACGATTTACTTGGGAGGCCGATCAGTTTATCTTATGTACCATGCTGACCCTGCGCCAACTTTCTTATTTTCTCGCCTTGGCGGAAACGCGGCATTTTGGTCATGCGGCGGCCAAGGTGCATGTCACGCAGCCCGCCCTCTCCATGCAGATCCGCGAGATGGAGGCATCGCTCGGCATGCCGCTGCTGGAACGGGGGCGCGAATTGCGGCTGACCCCGGCGGGCCGCGAGGTGGCTGCCCGCGCCGCCCGCGTGCTGGCCGAGGTGCGCGAGATCGAGACGATGGCCCGCCGCCGCACCTTGGGCGGGCAGATCAATATCGGCATGATCCCCACCGTCGCGCCCTATCTGCTGCCCGATCTCTTGCCCCGTCTGCCGCTGCAACTGCGCCTGCGCGAGGCGCAGACCGACCGGCTTCTGACCGAACTGCGCGACGGTGTCCTCGATGCGGTGGTGGTGGCGACGAAGGTGCGCCCCGACGATCTGGTGGTCCGCCCGCTCTTTCGCGACCGCTTTTTGCTGGCCGCCAATGCCGCCCGGCTGGAGGCGCTGCCCTCGGTGGAGGATCTGCGCCCCGTCACCCTCGACCCCGAACAGCTTCTGCTGCTGGACGAGGGGCATTGCCTTGCCGATCAGGCGCTGGAGGTGTGCGGGCTGGAGCGTCGGGGCACGCGGCTCGATCTGGGGGCGTCCTCGCTCTCGACGCTGGCGGGGCTGGTGGGGCAGGGGGTCGGCATCACCTTCATGCCCGAGATCGCCGTCCCGACCGAGGCGGCGGCCCACCCCTCCATCCGGCTGGCGCGCTTTTCCGCGCCCGAGCCGGCGCGCGATGTCGCGCTGATCGGCCGCGTCAGCACCGCCGCCGAGCCGTGGTTCGCCACGCTGGCCGGGGCGTTGATCCAGACGGCCGAACAGCGGCTGGCGCTCTGCCCCTGACGCCCTTGGTTGCAAAGGCGCCGCCTTCGCCTTATATTTGTGCCCACGTGCCGCAAGGGAGGATTTCCGTGCGCGATCTGAAGATCCCGGACCAGCGCCATCCCGAAAAGGCGCATCGTATCGACAATGCCCAGCCGAAGAAGCCGGACTGGATCCGCGTGAAGGCGCCGACCTCGGCCGGCTACAAGCAGACGCGCGACATCATCAAGGAAAACCGCCTCGTCACCGTGTGCGAAGAGGCGGGCTGCCCCAATGTCGGCGAATGCTGGAGCCAAGGGCACGCCACCATGATGATCATGGGCGAGATCTGCACCCGCGGCTGCACCTTCTGCAACGTGGCGACGGGCAAGCCCCAGACCCTCGATGCGTTCGAGCCGGGCCGCGTGGCCCATGCCGTCGCAAAGCTGGGCCTGAACCATGTCGTCGTCACCTCGGTGGACCGGGACGATCTGGCCGATGGCGGGGCGGAGCATTTCGCCCAGACGATCCGCGCGATCCGCCACCGTTCGCCCAGCACCACGATCGAGATCCTGACGCCGGACTTCCTCAAATGCGAGGATTCGGTGCTGGAAACCGTCGTCGAGGCCAAGCCCGACGTGTTCAACCACAACCTCGAGACGGTTCCCGGCCTCTATCTGGAGGTGCGGCCCGGTGCGCGCTATTTCCACTCGCTGCGCCTGTTGCAGCGCGTGAAGGAGATGGACCCGACGATCTTCACCAAATCCGGCATCATGGTCGGCCTTGGCGAGAACGGGGCGCAGGTGCGGCAGGTGATGGATGACATGCGCGCCGCCGATGTCGATTTCCTGACCATCGGTCAGTACCTGCAGCCGACGCCGAAGCACCACCGCGTGGACCGCTTCGTCACCCCCGAGGAATTCGCCAGCTACGAGAAGGCCGCCTATGGCAAGGGCTTCCTGATGGTGTCGGCGACGCCGCTCACGCGGTCCTCCTACCACGCGGGCGACGATTTCGCGCGGCTGCGCGCGGCGCGGCTGGCCCGTCTGGGCGCCTGACGCCTCTTGCATTTCTGCGGGGGGCGTGAAACAGGGAACCGTCAAACGAACCCTCCCAAGGAGATGCCCCATGGAGATTCGCGAGGCGCTTACCTTCGATGATGTCCTGCTCGTTCCGGCGGCCAGCTCGGTCCTGCCGTCGGATGCGGATGTGTCCACATTCGTGACACGTGCGATCCGGCTGAACATTCCGCTGCTGTCCTCGGCCATGGACACCGTCACCGAGGCGCGGATGGCCATCGCCATGGCGCAGGCGGGCGGCATGGGCGTGATCCACCGCAACCTCGGCGTCGAGGAGCAGGCCGACGAGGTCCGCCGCGTGAAGCGTTTCGAAAGCGGCATCGTCTACAACCCGATCACACTACGCGCCGATCAGACGCTGGCCGATGCCAAGGCGCTTCAGGCCCGCTACAACGTGACCGGTTTCCCGGTGGTGGACGATACGGGCCGTGTCGTGGGGATCGTGACGAACCGCGACATGCGCTTTGCCTCGGACGATCGGACGCCGGTTTCGGTGATGATGACGGGCGACAACCTTGCCATCCTGCAGGAACCTGCGGATCGCGGTGCGGCCATCAGCCTGATGAAGGCCCGCCGGATCGAGAAGCTGCTGGTGACGGATGCCGCGGGCAAGCTGACCGGCCTTCTGACGCTGAAGGACACCGAAAAGGCCGTCCTGAACCCCAATGCCTGCAAGGACGATCTGGGCCGTCTGCGCGTTGCCGCCGCCTCCACCGTGGGGGATGCGGGGTTCGCGCGCAGCGAGGCGTTGATCGACGCCGGTGTGGACATGGTGGTGATCGACACCGCGCATGGCCATTCGGCCGGCGTTGCCAAGGCGGTGGAGCGGATCAAGGCCCTGTCGAGCCGTGTGCAGGTCGTGGCCGGCAACGTCGCCACCGCCGAGGCGACGCGCGCCCTGATCGGCGCGGGCGCGGATGCGGTGAAGGTGGGGATCGGCCCCGGTTCGATCTGCACGACGCGCATCGTGGCGGGTGTGGGCGTTCCGCAGCTGACGGCGATCATGGACGCGGCCTCGGGGGCGGGGGATGTTCCGATCATCGCCGATGGCGGGATCAAGTTCTCGGGCGATTTCGCCAAGGCGATCGCGGCGGGCGCAAGCTGCGCCATGGTCGGATCGGCCATCGCCGGGACGGATGAAAGCCCAGGCGAGGTCATCCTCTATCAGGGCCGCAGCTACAAATCCTATCGCGGGATGGGCAGCCTTGGGGCGATGGCGCGCGGTTCGGCCGACCGGTATTTCCAAAAGGACGCGGCCTCGGACAAGCTGGTTCCGGAAGGGATCGAGGGGCAGGTGCCCTACAAGGGCTCTGCCGGGGCGGTGATCCACCAGCTGGTGGGCGGTCTGCGCGCCGCCATGGGCTATACCGGCAGCGCCACCGTCGCGGATATGCGCAAGGGCTGCCAGTTCGTGCGCATCACCAATGCCGGGCTGAGCGAGAGCCACGTCCATGACGTGACCATCACGCGCGAATCGCCGAACTACCGTATCGGCTAAGGTAGGTGGGGGCCGGCGCTGCCGGCCCGCCGCCATCAGTTCACGGCGCCGATGCCGCCACCGATCAGCGCACCCGCGATCGGCTCATCCGCGACGACCTGACCGGCCACGGCGCCGCCGAGGGCGCCGGTCGCCACGCGCTGGCTGCGCGTGTTGCCGCAGGCCGAGATCGTGGCCACGAGGGTCAGGGCCGTGATGGCCATGAGAGCATTGCGTTTCATATCGTCCACTCCTTCCTCCATCGGGCGAAGCCCGAACACTGCGGATGAAAGGCGCGGCGGGGCGCATGGTTCCACATCCGCGTGAATTCATGGCCCCTCGGGGTGGTGGCCGCCGCGCCCGCGCCCCATATTCCGGGCGAAGGGAGACATGATGACCGTTCACTTCCAAAGCGACTATGCCGCCGCGCTGCCCGATCTGTGCCTTGACTGGACCAGCGCCGACTGCCCCGATCCGCGCATCCTGAAGTACAACGAGGCCCTTGGCGGGCTCTTGGGCATGGACCGCCCGGAGGCCCGGCTGCTGTCGGGCCATGATCTGCCGCCGGGCACGCGCCCTGTGGCGCAGGCCTATGCCGGGCACCAGTTCGGCGGGTTTTCCCCGCGGCTGGGCGACGGGCGGGCGCTGCTGCTGGGCGAGGTGCGGGGCACGGATGGCGCGCTGCGGGATGTGGCGCTGAAGGGTTCGGGCGCGACGCCGTTTTCGCGCGGGGCGGATGGCCGCGCCGCGCTGGGCCCGGTTCTGCGCGAATACCTGATGGGCGAGGCGATGGCCGCGCTGAACATCCCCACGACGCGCGCCTTGGCGGCCCTGACGACCGGCGAGGATGTCTGGCGCGAGGAGGGGGCGCTTCCCGGCGCGATCCTCGTGCGCGTGGCTGCCAGCCATCTGCGCGTCGGCACCTTCCAATACGCCGCCGCGCAGGGCGATCTGGAACAGGTGCGCCGCTTGGCCGATTACGCCATCGCGCGGCATTATCCCGATCTTGCGGGCGATTACGCCGGGTTCTTCGCGGCCGTCGCCGGGCGGCAGGCGCGGCTGATCGCGCAGTGGATGCTGGTGGGGTTCGTGCATGGCGTGATGAACACCGACAACATGACCATCTCGGGGCAGACGATCGACTACGGCCCCTGCGCCTTCATGGAGGCCTATGCACCGGGAACGGTCTTCTCCTCCATCGACCGGCAGGGGCGCTATGCCTATGGCAACCAGCCGTTGATCCTCGGCTGGAACCTCGCGCGGCTGGCCGAGACGCTGCTGCCCCTGATCGATGCGGACGAGGGCCGCGCGGTGGAGCGGGCGACCCGCATCCTCGAAGGGGTGGCCGGTCAGTATCAGGATGCGTGGCTGGAGGGGATGCGCAGCAAGCTGGGCCTCGACGGCACCGATCCGGGCGACCGCGATCTGGCCGAGGCGTTTCTGGTGGGGATCGAGGGCGCGGATTGGACGCTGTGCTTCCGCCGTCTGTCGCGTGCGATCGACGATCCGTCGGCGCTGCGCGTGCTGCTGGCTGGGGCGGACCGTCTGGACGACTGGCTGCCGCGTTGGCGCGCCCGCCTCGCGCGCGATGCCGCGCAGCGGATGGAGGCCGCGAATCCGCTCTACATTCCGCGGAACGAACGGGTGGAGGAGGCGCTGGCCGCCGCCCATGAGGGCGATATGGGGCCGTTCGATGCGCTGCTGGCCGCCGTGAGCGCGCCGTTCCACGAACGCGGAGGCCTTGAAAAATATGCCCTTCCGGCCTCCGAGGGGTTCGGCACCTACAGAACCTTCTGCGGGACGTGAGAAATGCGTGAAAGGGCGCTTGACGGGGGCGGCGGGTCTGCGTAATACCCTCCCCACGTTCGGCGGGTCCGGACGGCGAAAGTTGCGGTTGTAGCTCAGTTGGTTAGAGTACCGGCCTGTCACGCCGGGGGTCGCGGGTTCGAGCCCCGTCAACCGCGCCACTTTCGTCCCTCGACCCGTTGCCGTTGGAATGCGGTTGTAGCTCAGTTGGTTAGAGTACCGGCCTGTCACGCCGGGGGTCGCGGGTTCGAGCCCCGTCAACCGCGCCATTCCACGAAAAAGGGCAGCCCTCGGGCTGCCCTTTTCCATTTGGGCCCGTCACGCGACATTCTGCCTCATCCCGGCGCAGGAACGGCGGGGGCCGTTCCCGGTTCTCCTCGCAGGAAACAGGAGAGCCCCATGATCCGCCCCATCGCCTTCGCGGCCGCGCTTGCTGCCGCCCCCACCGCACTGCTGGCCCAGCAGGACGGCCCCTTCACGCTGCCGGACCTGCCCTATGCCACGGACGCGCTGGCCCCGGCCATCAGCGCCGAGACGATGGAGCTGCATCACGGCAAACATCATCAGTCCTATGTGACGAACCTGAACGCGGCGATGGAGCGGGGCGACGCGCCCGAAGGCACCACGCTGGAGGATCTGGTGGCCGAAGCTGGCACCTATCCCGCCGCGATCCGCAACAATGCGGGCGGCCATTGGAATCACAGCTTCTTCTGGGACAGCATGGCCCCGCAGGGCGAAGGCGGGGAGATGTCGCCCGAACTCATGGAGGCGATCACCGCCGTCTATGGCTCGGACGAGGCGTTCCGCGATGCCTTCGAGGCGGCGGGCGCGGCGCAGTTCGGGTCGGGCTGGGTCTGGCTGATCGTCAACGAGGAGGATGAGCTGGAGATCACCTCCACCCCGAATCAGGACAATCCGCTGATGGATGTGGCCGAAACCCCCGGCACGCCGCTTCTGGGCAATGACGTGTGGGAACACGCCTATTACCTGACCTACGAGAATCGCCGCCCGGAATATCTCTCCAGCTGGTGGGACGTGGTGAATTGGTCCGAGGTGTCGGACCGCTACGCCGCCGCGCTGGAGGAGTGATCGCAAGGCCCGCGCGCCCGGGGTCCGGGCGCGCGGTGCCGTTTCAGGTCAGCTTCTCCAGCACCCGCGCCCAAGAGCGGATGCCTTTGTGGAAGCTTTCCATATCGTATTTCTCGTTCGGGGAATGCATCTGGTCGTCGTCGCGGCCAAACCCGATCAGCATCGCGTCCATGCCGAGGATCTCCTTGAAATAGCCCGCGATCGGGATGGAGCCGCCGGCCCCGACATAGGCGGCCTCGGTGCCCCATTCCTCGGACAGGGCGGCGCGGGCCTTCTCGAACGCCGGATCGCCGATCTCCATGACGCTGGCGGGCGAGCCGTTCACGTCCTTGAACTCCACCGTGCAATCGGCCGGAAGCTGCGCTTCGAACCAGCTTTGGAAGGCGGCGTTGATCTTGTCCGGGTCCATCTTGGACACGAGGCGGAAACTGATCTTGGCATGGGCCTCGGCCGGCAGGACGGTCTTGAACCCGGCGCCGGTATAGCCGCCCCAGATGCCGTTGATCTCGGCCGTGGGGCGGGACCAGATCTGCTCCAGCGGGGTGCGATCCACTTCGCCTGCGGGCACCGACAGATCGACATCGCCCAGAAAGCCCGCATGATCGAAGGGCAGGGACTGCCATTGCTGGCGGATGGCGTCGGGCAGTTCCTCCACATCGTCGTAGAAGCCGGGAACGGTCACGCGCCCCTTGTCGTCGTGCAGCCCGCCGAGGATTTTCGTCAGCACCCGGATCGGGTTCATCGCCGGGCCGCCGAACATGCCCGAATGCAGATCCTTGTTTGCGGCGTGGACCGTCAGTTCCACCTTCGCAAGGCCGCGCAGCATGGTCACGATGGCCGGGGTGCGCGCGTCGAACATGCCGGTGTCGCAGATCAGCGCGATGTCGGAGCGCAGTTCCTCGGCATGCGCGCGCATGAACGGGATCAGCGACGGAGAGCCGGATTCCTCCTCCCCCTCTAGGAAGATGGTGATGCGACCGGGCAGGGTGCCGTGCACGGCCTTCCACGCGCGGCAGGCCTCGATGAAGGTCATCAACTGGCCCTTGTCATCGGCCGAGCCGCGTCCGCGGATCACACGGCCCTTGGCGGTGTCCTCGATCTGCGGATCGAAGGGCTCGCGGTGCCACAGGTTCAGGGGATCGACGGGCTGCACGTCGTAATGGCCATAGAAGAGGATATGCGGCCCTTCGGTGCCGGCATGGGCGACGACCATCGGATGGCCGGGGGTGGGGCGCTTCGCCGCCTCGAACCCGATCGTCTTCAGATCCTCGACCAGCCAGTCCGCCGCGCGGTCGCAATCGCCCTTGAACGCCGGATCGGTGGAGATGGAGGGGATGCGGAGCAGGTCCAGCAGCCGGTCGGTGGCCTCGGGCAGGGATTGGTCGATGGTGTCGAGCACCGTTTGCAGCGACATGGGCGCCTCCTTCTGTGTTGCGGCGCAGCCTACCAGCCGCGCGGCCCCTGTCCAGACCCGCAAACCGGCCCTATATGTGCGCAAAACCGGAGGATGTGATGAAATACTGGGTTCTGGCCGCCACCGTTCTGGCCACCACCGCCGCGGGCGCACAGACCATGTCCCTGCGCGATCTGCGCGGCATGCTCTATCCCGACGCACGGGCCGAGGTGGAGATCCTGCCCAAGGATTACCTGCCCGCCGATCAGGCCGCGCTTCTGCGTCAGGTGGGCGCGCAGCAGGCCTATTACGGGGCCATCGCCATTTCCCCCGACGAAGGGATCATGGTGGAGGCGACGGTCGCCGCCGCCAATTACCACAACACCGAGGCCGCCTCGGCCGCCGCGCTGCGCGACTGCAACGCCCGCCGCAAGGGCGCACGCGACTGCGAGATCGTGGGCTATATCCGCCCGGCCGGTTGGTCCGAAAAGCCGGTGCAACTGTCGCAGGCGGCCACGGCGGCCTTCCTCGGCGATTTCCGGGGCAATGGGCCGAAGGCGTTCGCGATCTCTCCCACCACCGGGGAATGGGGTCTGGCGAAGGGCGAGGGTGCCGCCGCCGAGGCCGTGGCCCAGTGCGGCGCCGATTGCCAGGTGCTGGTGCAGAACTGATCGGATGCGCCGGGGCGGGCGGATGGGCAAAATGTCCAGTTCCACCCGCCCCGTCCTTGGCGTAATGGAACGACTCTAAACAGGACGGACCCCGGCCCGCCCATGACCCAGCCCCCCTACGGGCGCAAGGGAGATGGATGATGAACTTCGACTTGGCACTTGATACCGCATTGAACCGCCTGCACGAGGAAGGTCGCTACCGCACCTTCATCGACATCGAACGCCGTCAGGGGCAGTTCCCGCACGCCGTCTGGCGCCGCCCCGATGGGTTGGAAAGCGACATCACCGTGTGGTGCGGCAACGATTATCTGGGCATGGGCCAGCATCCGGCCGTCCTGTCGGCCATGCACGAGGCGCTGGAGGCCACCGGCGCGGGTTCGGGCGGGACGCGCAACATCTCCGGCACCACGCTCTATCACAAGGCGCTGGAGGCCGAGATCGCCGATCTGCACGGCAAGGAGGCGGCGCTGGTCTTCACCTCGGCCTATATGGCCAATGACGCCACGCTGCAGACGCTGCCGAAGCTGTTTCCGGGGCTGGCGATCGTGTCGGACGAGTTGAACCACGCCTCGATGATCCAAGGCATCCGCAACGGGCGCGGGGCCAAGCATGTGTTCCGCCACAACGACATCGCCCATCTGCGCGAGATCCTCGAGGGGCTGCGCGGTCAGCCGGTGCTGATCGCCTTCGAATCGATCTATTCGATGGACGGCGATTTCGGCCCGATCGAGGCGATCTGCGATCTGGCGGACGAATTCGGCGCGCTGACCTATATCGACGAAGTTCATGCCGTGGGCATGTACGGCCCGCGCGGGGCGGGCGTGGCCGAACGCGACGGGTTGATGGACCGGATCGACATCATCAACGGCACGCTGGGCAAGGCGTTCGGGGTGTTCGGCGGCTATATCGCCGGGACGGCGAAGATGCTGGATGCGGTGCGGTCCTATGCGCCGGGGTTCATCTTCACCACTTCCATCCCGCCGGCGGTGGCGGCGGGGGCGGCGGCGTCCATCCGGCATCTGAAGACCGATCCCGGCCTGCGCGAGGCGCATCAGCGTCAGGCCCGCATCCTGAAGATGCGGCTGAAGGGGCTGGGCCTGCCGATCATCGACCATGGCAGCCACATCGTGCCGGTGCATGTCGGCAACCCGGTGCATTGCAAGATGCTGTCGGACATGCTGCTGGAACGGCACGGCATCTACGTTCAACCGATCAACTTCCCCACGGTGCCGCGCGGCACGGAGCGGTTGCGCTTCACCCCGTCGCCAGTGCACGGTCCGAAGGAAATCGACGCGTTGGTGCGGGCGCTGGATTCGCTCTGGGGGCACTGTGCGCTAAATCGCGCCGACATGTCGGCGTGACCATATCGACAGATGCATCACTCCCGAAGCTGTGATAGGGCTGGGCCCATGGCATAGACCGAGTCGACCGAACGGCTTGGGCATTTCTCTGGGGCAGGGCGAAGACACGAATGATCTGGCGGAGGACATCCCCTTCGACGGTGGACGGCGACGAACCCAAAGGGTTCGACGATTTCGAATTGCGCTTGGGCGATCTGATGCGGGGCGAACGCGCCACGCTGGGCAAATCGCTTCTGGACGTGCAGCGGGAACTTCGGATCAAGGCGACCTACATCGCCGCGATCGAGAACTGCGATCTGGACGCGTTCGAGAGCAAGGGATTCATCGCTGGCTACATCCGTTCCTATGCCCGCTATCTCGGGATGAATCCCGAATGGGCCTATGACAAGTTCTGCGCCGAGGCGAATTTCACCTTGCATCACGGTCTTCCTGCAGCCTCCACCCAGCGTCCGGTCCCGATGGCCAAGGGCGCCGTTCACGATCCGCTGGCCGATCCGCATCCCAAATTCCTGCCGCAGGGCCGCAGCCTTGCCGCGCAGATCGACCTGCGGGCCGTCGGCTCGGTCATGGTGCTGCTCGCGCTGATCGGGGGCATCGGCTATGGCGGCTGGTCCGTCCTGCAAGAGGTGCAGCGCGTGCATCTGGCCCCTGTGGATCAGAGCCCGAATGTCGTGGCCGAGATCGATCCCCTGTCGGATGTGACGGTCGGCGGTGCCTTGGATGTCGCCAGCGCCGCGATGGACGATCCGCAGGGCGATGCGCTGATGACGCGCCTCTACCGCCCGCAAGATCAGGCGCTGGACGTGCCGGTGATGGTGCCGCGCGACGGACCCATCGCCGCGATCCAGCCGCGCCAGATCGCCAGCCGCGAGGCGGACGCGACCGAAGCCTTCGGCCCGCAGCTTCCCGATGCCGCGGCGACGCCTCAGGTCGTCGCCGATGCCGCCCCCAAGGTGGAAATCCTCGCCGTGCGCCCGTCCTGGATTCGGGTGCAATCGGCCGATGGCACCGTCCTGTTCGAAAAGATCCTCGGCGCGGGGGAGCGTTACGAAGTCCCGCAGATGGAGGAGCCGACGCGTCTGCGTGCGGGCAATTCGGGTTCGGTCTATTTCGCCGTGAACGGGCAGACCTACGGGCCGGCCGCCGCCGGGGCGCAGGTCGTCAAGAACGTGAACCTGACGCCGGAATCCCTGACCGAGACCTTCGCCGCCGCCAAGCCGGACCGCGACGCCGATCTGGCGCGCATCCTGACGGCCGAAGCGGTGGAGTGACGGTTGCCGCTGCGGGCGGCCACGCCTATGTTGGCCCCTGAGGCAGAGCGGAGCAGTCCATGTCCCTGAACCACGTCCGACCCTGGCGCAACGTCTACCGCCGCAAGTCGCGCCAGATCATGGTGGGCAATGTGCCGGTCGGGGGCGATGCGCCGATCTCGGTGCAGACGATGACCAACACGCTGACGCATGATGTGAAGGCGACGATCGCGCAGGTGCAAGCCGCCGCCGCGGCGGGTGCCGACATCGTCCGCGTCTCCGTCCCCGACGAGGAATCGTCCCGCGCGTTGAAGGAGATCGTGGCCGAAAGCCCGGTCCCGATCGTCGCCGACATCCATTTCCATTACAAACGCGCGATCGAATCCGCGATGGCGGGCGCGGCCTGCCTGCGCATCAACCCCGGCAATATCGGGGATGAATCGCGGGTGAAGGAAGTGATCCGCGCCGCCAAGGATCACGGCTGCTCCATCCGCGTGGGGGTCAATGCCGGCTCGTTGGAGCGTCATCTGCTGGAGAAATACGCCGAGCCTTGCCCCGAGGCGATGCTGGAATCGGCCATGGATCACATCAAGATCCTCGAGGATAACGACTTCCACGAATTCAAGATCAGCGTGAAGGCGTCGGACGTGTTTCTGGCGGCCGCCGCCTATCAGGCGATCGCGGATGCCACGGACGCGCCGATCCATCTCGGCATCACCGAAGCGGGGGGGCTCGTCTCCGGCACGGTGAAATCGGCGATCGGGCTTGGAAACCTTCTGTGGATGGGCATCGGCGATACGCTGCGGGTTTCCCTCTCCGCCGATCCGGTGGAAGAGGTGAAGATCGGCTACGAGATCCTGAAATCGCTCGGCCTGCGCCATCGCGGCGTGACCATCATCTCCTGCCCGTCCTGCGCGCGGCAGGGCTTCGATGTCATCAAGACCGTCGCGGCGCTGGAGGAGCGGCTGGCCCATGTCACCACCTCCATGAGCCTGTCGATCATCGGCTGCGTGGTGAACGGCCCCGGAGAGGCGCTGATGACCGATATCGGTTTCACCGGCGGCGGGGCGGGCAACGGCATGGTCTATCTGGCCGGCAAGCAGAGCCACCGGATGTCGAACGATCAGATGATCGACCACATCGTGGAGCAGGTGGAGGCCAAGGCCGCCGTGATCGAGGCCGAGAAGGCCGCGGCCGAGGCGGTCGAAGCCGCCGAATAGGGCGGCCCGGGCGCGGCGATCAGCCGCGCCGTTCCTGCGCCACCATCTGCGCCATCCCCTCTTCCGAAAGATACCCGCGCAGCATCGATTCGCCGATCACGAAGGTCGGCGTTCCCTGAATCTGCAGCTGCTGGGCCAGCGCGTGGTTGTCGGCGATGACCTGCGTCACCTCGGCGCTGTCCATCCGCTCCCGGATCGCGGACCAGTCCAGCCCCAGATCGCTGGCCATCCGGGTCAGCGTCGCCTCCGTCACCTCGCCGCGCAGATCGAAGAAGCGGTCGTGCACGGTCTTGTAGGCCTCGTCCCCCGCCGTCATCTTCACCGCCAGCGCAAAGCGCGAGGCGAGGACCGACGCATCGCCGAGGATCGGAAACTCCTTCAGCACGAAGCGGATGTTGCCGTCGGCGGTGACCAGATCCTCCACCTCGGCGAAGGCCTGACGGCAATAGCCGCAGCGGTAATCCATGAACTCCACCACCGTCACGTCGCCCTGCGGGTTGCCGCCCACCCAATCGGCGGGCGTGGCGAACAGGGCGGCGGCGTTCTGCTGCACGAGGGCGGTATCGGAATCGGCCTGCTGGGCCTGCTGACGCTCTTCCAGAACGCCGATCGCCTCCATCAGCACCTCGGGATTGTCCATGAGGTAGTCGCGGACTTCCTTGCGGAACACCTGACGTTCGGCATCCGTCATGTCCTGCGCAAGGGCGGGTGCGGCAAGGCCTGCGACAAGCGCGGAAAGGGCGAGCAGCTTCATGGTCATCTCCATCGGGTCGGCGTCAGGGAACACCGGGGCGCGGGGATTGGCAAGTGTTGACCTCGCCCCCCGATGTGGCGGACAGAGGGGCGACAGCACGAAAGCGGGGAGCGGCGGATGCGGATTTCAAAGCGCGGCGAAGTCGATGCGTTCATCGTCATGGATGTGATGGAGGAGGCGCGGCAGCTGGAATTGCAGGGCCAGCGCATCATTCATATGGAAGTGGGCCAGCCCGGCACCGCCGCGCCCGCCGCCGCCCGCGCCGCCCTTGCCGGTGCGCTGGACCATCCGCTGGGATACACGGTCGCGCTGGGCCTTCCGGAATTGCGGCGGGGAATCGCCGATCTTTATCGCCGCTGGTACGGGGTGGATCTCGATCCGGCGCGGGTGATCGTGACGAACGGGTCCTCGGGGGCGTTCCTCTTGGCCTTCACCGCGCTCTTCGATGCGGGGGATCGCGTGGCCTTGGGGGAGCCGGGCTATCCCAGCTACCGCCAGATCCTGCGCGCCCTGAGCATCGAGCCGGTGGGCATCGCCGCCCGCCCCGAGAACCGCCTTCAGCCCGTACCCGAGGATCTGGCCCCGGTGCCGGACCTTCAGGGGCTGATCGTCGCCTCTCCGGGCAATCCGTCGGGCACGATGCTGGACCGGGGGGCGCTGGGCGCGCTGATGGATCACGCGCGCGGGCGGGACATGGCCTTCATCTCGGACGAGATCTATCACGGGCTGCATTACGGCGCGCGTGCGGTTTCGGCGCTGGAACTGGGGGATGACGCCTATGTGGTGAACTCCTTCTCCAAATACTTCTCCATGACGGGTTGGCGGATCGGGTGGATGATCGTGCCTGAGGATCACCTGCGCCGGGTGGAACGGCTGGCGCAGAACCTCTTCATCTGCCCGCCCCATGCCAGCCAGATCGCCGCCCTCGGCGCGCTGGAGGCCGAGGAGGAGATGGAGGCCAACCGCGCCGTCTATGCCCGCAACCGCCAGTTGATGCTGGACGGGCTGCCCGCCGCCGGGTTCGACCGCATCGCGCCGCCCGACGGGGCCTTCTATGTCTATGCCGATGTGTCGGAGCTGACGACGGACAGCCGCGCCTTCGCATCGGAGATCCTGCACGGGGCCGGGGTGGCGGTGACGCCGGGCCTCGATTTCGATCCGGTGCGGGGGGCGTCATGGCTGCGCTTCTCTTATGCGCGGGGTACGGCCGATATCGAAGAGGGGCTGGCCCGTCTGCGCGCCTTCATGGAGCGGCGGGCGTGATCCGCCTTCTGGTTCTGCTGTGGCTGGCTTGCGCCGGGCTTGCCGCCGCGCAGGAGGTTCCGGCCGAACTGGATGCGGACGCCTCGCGCATCGCCAACCGCTGGGGCGGGATGGAGGTCACGCTGACCCTGTCGCATCCGGTGCCGTGGCGGGCGCGGCTGCTGGCCGATCCGCCGCGCCTTCTGATGGATTTCCGCGAGTTGGATTTCGGCGACACGCCGCTGCGGGCCGGATCGAAGGTGCGCAGCGTGACGGCGGGCAAGGTGCGCAGCGGCTGGTCGCGGATGGTGGTGGAACTGGACGGCCCCTACACGATCCGCACCGCCGAGATGCGCACGGGCGAGGGGGCTGTTCTGGATGTCCGCCTCGACAGCGCGGACGAGGCCGATTTCGCCGCCGCCGCCGGTCTGCCCGAACCCAAGATGTGGGCGCTGCCCAAGGCGGCCGCCACCGCGCCGGTCGAAGGAAGCGGGCCGCTGTTGGTCATGATCGATCCCGGCCATGGCGGCATCGACCCCGGCGCCACATCCGGGCAGACCTTGGAAAAGACGCTGACGCTCGCCTTTGCGAACGAATTGCGCACGGCGCTTTTGCGCGACGGCACGTTCAAGGTCGCCCTCACGCGCGAGGATGACAGCTTCTTGCCGCTGGAAACTCGGCTGACCTTGGCCAAGGAGGCGGGGGCGGGGGTGTTCCTGTCGATCCATGCCGACGCGCTGGCCGAGGGAGAGGCGTCGGGCGCGACCATCTACACCCTGTCCGAGCGCGGATCGGACCGGGCCGCGCGGGCGCTGTCGGAGCGGCACGACCGGGACGATCTTCTGGCCGGGGTGGACCTGACGCAGCAGGACGATGTGGTGGCGGGCGTGCTGATGGATCTGGCCCGCACCGAAACCGAACCGCGGACCGAGATGATGGCCCGCGCGATCGAGGCGGCGATGCAGGGATCGGGCATCCGCATGCATCCGAACGGGCATCAGACGGCGAACTTTTCGGTGCTGAAGGCGCCGGACATCCCTTCGGCGCTGATCGAGCTGGGATTCATGTCCTCGGCGCAGGACATGATGCGGCTCGTCGATCCGCAATGGCGGGCGCAGATGGCCCATGCGATCGTGCTGGGGCTGAAGGATTGGGCCCGCCGCGACGCGCAGATCCGCCCCTTGCTGCGGCGCTGACGGCGGGCGGTCGCGCATTCGTCACGCAAGGCGGCGGTTCAGCTTTTGACCTCGGGGGCGGGGCGGCGTATATGATGCGCCTGCACGCATCCCGAGGGCTTCCAATTGTTCAGGTTCATCGGCTCCGTCTTCGGGGCGATCTTCACGCTGCTTACGCTGGGTCTCGTCTTCACGGCGCTGGCGATCGGGGGTGTGTTCTGGATGTATTCGCGCGATCTGCCCAGCCATGAGAGCCTTGCGCAATACACCCCGCCGACCATCAGCCGCATCTACAACAACGACGGCCGGATGATCGACGAATTCGCGCAGGAACGCCGCATCTTCGTTCCCGCCGAGGAGATCCCCGATCTCGTGAAGCAGGCCTTCATTTCGGCCGAGGACAAGAACTTCTACATCCATCACGGCTATGACCCGCGCGGCATGATCGCCGCCGCGGTGGAGGCGGTGCAGACGCGCGGCCGGGTGGTGCGCGGCGCCTCCACGATCACGCAGCAGGTGGCCAAGAACTTCCTTCTGTCCTCGGACCGGACGGCGGAGCGCAAGATCAAGGAGATCATCCTTGCCTCGCGGCTCGATTCCTCGCTGTCCAAGGACAAGGTGCTGGAACTCTACCTGAACGAGATCTTCCTCGGCCGGAACTCCTACGGGGTGGCGGCGGCGGCGCTGACCTATTTCAACAAGACGCTGTCGGAGCTGAACCCGGCGGAGGCGGCCTTCCTTGCCGCCATGCCGCAGGCACCCAGCCGCTCGCCCGTGACGGACAAGGACCACCTGACCGCGCGGCGCAACTATGTGCTGCGCGAGATGCGCGACAACGGATATATCGACGCGGCCGCAGCGGATGCGGCCATCGCCTCGCCCCTGAAATCGGTGCAGAACGGCGATTACGAACCCTTCCGCGAAACGCTGCCGCCGCGCGATTATTTCACCGACGAGATCCGCCGCCAACTCTCCGCCAGCTTCGGCGAGGAGCAGTTCTTCAGCGGCGGTCTGACGGTGCGCGCCACGGTCGATCCCGAACTGCAGGACGCCGCCGCCGCCGCGCTGCGCGAGGGCCTCGAAAAGCTCGATCGGTCCAAGGGCGTGTGGCGCGGCCTGCGCAAGACGATCCCCGCCGACCGGATGGACGATTGGCGCGAGGCGCTGGCCCAGACGCCGGTGCCGCGCGACATTCCCGGCTGGCACGCCGCCGTGGTGCTGGAGGCCGGATCGTCGGCCAAGATCGGCATCGAGGGCGTCGATGAGCCGGGCACCGTTCCGGCAAGCGACGTGACATGGGCGCGCAAGCTGGGTTCGGATGGCAAGCTCGGCCCGCGGGCCAAGGCCGCCTCCGATCTGGTATCGGTGGGCGACATCGTCCTCGTCCGCCCCGACGGCGATCAATGGTCGCTGCGTCAGGTGCCCGAGGCGCAGGGCGGGTTCATGGCGATGGACGTGACCACCGGGCGCGTTCTGGCGATGCAGGGCGGCTTCTCCTATCAGGACAGCACCTTCAACCGCGCGACGCAGGCGATGCGTCAGCCGGGATCGTCGTTCAAACCCTTCGTCTATGCCGCCGCCTTGGATCGCGGGATGACCCCCGCCACCATCGTCGTGGACGCCCCGATCGAGGTGAACACCCCGCAGGGGCTGTGGACGCCGCAGAACTCCTCCGGACGCTATTACGGCCCGACGCCTATGCGCATCGGCATCGAACAGTCGCGCAACCTGATGACCGTGCGCCTTGCGCAGGAAATCGGGATGGACACGGTGGCGGGCTATGCCGAACGCTTCGGGGTCTATTCGCCGATGCGTCCGTTCCTTGCCAACGCCCTCGGCGCGCAGGAAACCACGCTGATGAAGATGGTCACCGCCTATGCGATGTTCGCCAATGGCGGGCAGCGGGTGGAACCGACGCTGGTAGACCGGGTGCAGGACCGCTTCGGCCGCACCATCTATCGCCACGATCAGCGCGATTGCACCGATTGCACCGCCGCCACGCTGCCGGCAGGGGCGGAGCCGCAGATCGTCGCGCATAACGAACAGGTGATGGACCCGATCACCGCCTATCAGCTGACCTCCATGATGCAGGGCGTGATCCTGCGCGGTTCGGGCACGGGCGTGCACCTGCCGGTGCCGGTCGCGGGCAAGACCGGGACAACCAACGACGCCAAGGACGTGTGGTTCATCGGCTATACCTCCAACATCGTGGCGGGCTGCTACATGGGGTATGACCAGCCGCGCTCGCTCGGTCGGTCGGCCTATGGCGGCACGCTGTGCGTGCCGGTCTTCCAAGAGTTCATGGAAAAGGCCGTAGCCAAGCTGGGCGGGTCGGACTTCAAGGTGCCGCCCGGCGGCTACTTCATGAAGATCGACCGTTTCACCGGCGCGCGCGTGCCGCAGGATGCGACGGGCCCGAACATCATCTCGGAATATTTCCGCGACGGGATCGAGCCGGTGTTCGGCGCGGCGATCGACGGCGGCTTTGCCATGGGCGAGAACCTTCCCCTGTTCAGCGAGGGCGAGACCGAAGAGACGACGACCGTCACCACCTCCAGCGGCGAGCAGCGGGAGATCCCGCGCGACAATGCCAGCTTCGGCACTCTCAGTTCCGGCGGGCTGTACTAGGCCCGCTTGCCGCCCCGGCCGTCTGCCGCTATCACGTCCCCCTGACGTTCGTTGAGGATATTCATGCGCACCGAGATCCAGCACCACGCCGACACGATCCAGAAATCGCTGGAGCTTCTGGCCCAGCGGATGGACCGTGAGACGGCCGGACACCGGCTGGAGGAGTTCAACGCCATGATCGAGGCGGGGGACATCTGGAACGATCCGGCCAAAGCGCAGAAGCTGATGCGCGACCGGCAGGCGCTGATGGACCAGATCTCCACCTTCGAGTTGATCGACAGCGGTCTGCGCGACAATGTGGAGCTGATCGAACTGGGCGAGGCCGAGGGCGATCAGGAGATCGTCGCCGAGGCCGAGAACGCGATCCGCGAGCTGGTGACGCTGGCCCAAGCCAAGGAGCTGGAGGCGCTGCTGGACGGCGAGGCCGACAGCAACGACACCTTCCTCGAGATCAACGCCGGTGCGGGCGGCACGGAAAGCTGCGATTGGGCCTCCATGCTGGCGCGCATGTATGTGCGCTGGGCCGAGAAGAAGGGCTACAAGGTCGAGACGCAGGCCATCTCCGAAGGCGAGGAGGCGGGGATCAAATCCGTGTCCTACAAGATCAGCGGGATGAACGCCTATGGTTGGCTGAAATCGGAATCGGGCGTGCATCGGCTGGTCCGCATCTCGCCCTACGATTCCGCGGCGCGGCGGCACACGTCCTTCTCTTCGGTCTGGGTCTATCCGGTCGTGGACGAGAATATCGAAATCACGGTGCCGGACAACGAGATCCGGATCGACACGTACCGCTCGTCCGGTGCGGGCGGGCAGCACGTCAACACCACCGATTCGGCGGTGCGGATCACCCACCTTCCCACGGGCATCGTCGTCACCAGTTCGGAAAAGTCGCAGCACCAGAACCGCGCCAACGCCATGGCTGCGCTGAAATCGCGCCTCTATCAGATGGAGCTGGATCGCCGGAACGCCGCGATCAACGCCCAGCACGAGGCGAAGGGCGATGCAGGCTGGGGCAACCAGATCCGCTCCTATGTGCTGCAACCCTATCAGATGGTGAAGGACCTGCGCACCTCGGTGGAAACCTCGGACACGCAGGGCGTTCTGGACGGCGATCTGGACCGATTCATGGCGGCGACGCTGGCGCAGGACGTGGCGGGCAAGAGCCGCGCCGAGGCGAACGCCGATTGACCCGCCGCGCCCTCCGCCTACACTGATCGGGCGGAGGAGCCTCATGCCCACAGATACCGCACCCACCCCCGCCGGCGCGACACCCGTCGCCGGCCGCCTCCTGCCCGAGGAGATCGCGGTCGCCATCAGCTACGACGCCTCCACGCAGGCGGTGATGATGGCGACGCCGAACGACCTGCACGATTTCGCGCGCGGCTTTTCCCTGACCGAAGGCATCGCCACCCCCGAGGAAATCGCCTCGATCGAACCGGTGGAGGTGCCGCGCGGCATCGATCTGCGCATCTGGCTGGCCCCCGGCGTGGGGGCGCGTCTGGCCCAGCGGCGGCGCAGCATGACGGGGCCGGTGGGCTGCGGCCTCTGCGGCATCGATTCGCTGGATCAGGCGCTGCGCGACATGCCGCCCGTAACCTCGGACCTGCGGCTGAGCGCGGATGAGGTGCGCCGCGCCATCGGTGCCCTGCGCGCCCATCAGCCGCTGCACGATGCGACCCGCGCCGTGCATGCGGCGGGCCTTTGGGTGCCGGGGCAGGGCATGATCGCCGTGCGCGAGGATGTGGGCCGGCACAACGCCCTCGACAAGCTGGCGGGCGCCTGCCTCGTGGCCGCGCCCGGGCCGGGGGTGGTTCTGATGACGAGCCGCGTATCGGTCGATCTGGTTCAGAAGGTGGCGGCGATGAACATGCCGGTTCTGGTCGCGGTGTCGGCCCCGACGGCGCAGGCGGTCGATCTGGCGGACCGGCTGGGCATCACGCTGATCGGCCTTGCGCGGGGCGACGATCACACCGCCTTCACGCATCTGCACCGTCTGACATCCTGAGGGGAACCATCCGCCGCCTGCGACGTTTCGTCCCGACCGGTCCGATGACGCATGGCAGGGACGGCGATCCCCAGCAGCGCCCGGCGGCCGCGCAGTCCGAAGGAGATGCCAAGTGACAGATGCCGAACGCGAGCAGAACCCCGACACCCCCCATTACGACCGGCCGACGGGGGGATGGGGGTCCCTCATCAGCGTCGCACGTCATCTCGGGGAAGATAAGCCGCGGGCGGGCGTTCTCGAAACGCTGATGAAGCAGAACAAGCCGAAGGGCCATATGTGCACCTCCTGCGCATGGGCGAAACCGGCCTCGCCGCATCTGGCGGAGTTCTGCGAGAACGGCGCGAAGGCCACCATCTGGGACCACACGCTGCTGCGCTGCGGCCCCGACCAATTGGCCCGCCACACCGTGTCCGAATTGCGCATGTGGCGCGATTACGATCTGGAGATGCTGGGCCGCCTGACCCATCCCATGCGCTTCGACGCCGCGACCGACCGCTACGTCGAAACGACGTGGGAGGAGGCGTTCCGCGCCATCGGGGCCAGCCTGCGCAAGCTCGATCCGAAATCGACGGTGTTCTACGCCTCGGGGCGGGCCAGCCTCGAGACATCCTATATGTGGGCGCTCTATGCGCGCCTTTATGGGCACAACAACCTGCCCGACAGTTCCAACATGTGCCACGAGACGACCAGCGTGGCGCTGAAGCAGAAGATCGGATCGCCCGTCGGCACCTGCATCCTCGAGGATTTCGAGAGCTGCGACATGATCCTGTTCTTCGGTCAGAACACCGGCACCAACAGCCCCCGCCTGCTGCATCCGCTGCAAGAGGCGGTGAAGCGCGGCTGCAAGGTCGTGACGTTCAACCCGGTGCGCGAACGCGGCCTGATCGAATTTGCGAACCCGCAAAGCCCGACCGAGATGATCACCGGGCGCGGCACCAAGATTTCCGACCTCTATCTTCAGGTGAAGCCGGGCGGCGACATCGCCGCCATCGCCGGCATGATCAAGCATCTGCTGCATCTGGAGGAGGATCGGGGCGGCGTGATCGATCATGCCTTCGTGGCCGAACATTGCCACGGCTTCGACGATTTCACCGCATGGGCCCGCGCCCTCGGCTGGCAGGAGATCGAGGAGGTTTCCGGCCTGACCCGCGCCGATCTGATCGAAGTGGCGGAGATGTATGCCCGCAGCGAGCGCGTGATCGGCATCTACGGGATGGGCCTGACGCAGCATGTGCACGGCTCGGATTCCATCGGGATGCTGGTGAACCTTCTGCTGATGCGGGGCAATATGGGGCGCGAAGGCGCGGGCATCTGCCCGGTGCGCGGCCATTCCAACGTGCAGGGGCAGCGCACGGTGGGCATCGCCGACAAGCCCGAACTCGTACCGCTCGACAAGCTGGCGGAGATGTTCGATTTCGAGCCGCCGCGCGATCGCGGCACGACCACGGTCGATGTGGTGCAGGGCGTTCTGGATGGCAGCATCAAGGCGTTCCTCAGCCTCGGCGGCAATTTCGCGCGGGCGATCCCGGATCAGGACCGCGCCGATCCCGCATGGTCGAAGCTGGAGCTGAACGTGCAGATCGCGACCCGCCTCAACCGCTCGCATACGCTGGTGGGGGACAACACATGGCTCTTGCCCTGCCTCGTGCGCGGGGAGGAAGACGTTCAGGCCACCGGCCCGCAAGCCGTCACGATGGAGGACAGCCTGAGCCATATCCACGGCTCCATCGGGCGGCGGCGTCCGGCATCGCCGCATCTTCTGTCGGAACCGGCCATCGTGGCGGGGCTGGCCAAGGCGACGCTGGACCCGAACCCCAAGGTGCGCTGGGATGATTGGGTGGGCGATTACGGCCTTGTGCGCGATCTGATCGCCGAGACCTATCCCGATCAATTCCACGACTTCAACGACCGCATGTTCCAACCGGGCGGCTTCTATCGCGGCAACTCGGCCCGCGACCGGGATTGGAAGACGGAGACCGGCAAGGCGGAGTTCACGACCCCCCAAGGCGCAAGCGCCCTTGGCATCAAGCCGGGCGACGGGGTCTATACCCTCGTCACGCTGCGATCGAACGATCAGTTCAACACCACGATCTATGGTTTCCGCGACCGTCTGCGGGGCCTCGACACCGACCGGATGGTGGTGCTGATGGCCCCGGCGGAGATTGCGGGCGCGGGGCTGAGCGAAGGGCAGACGGTGACGCTCGTCTCCACCTATGACGATGGGATGGAGCGTCGGCTTGGCGGGCTGCGGATCATCGCCTATGATCTGCCGATGGGATGT
The DNA here is from genome assembly GCF_018279165.1 of Falsirhodobacter algicola. Lineage (GTDB taxonomy): Bacteria > Pseudomonadota > Alphaproteobacteria > Rhodobacterales > Rhodobacteraceae > Falsirhodobacter > Falsirhodobacter algicola. Next base: position 329,444 of record NZ_CP047289.1, read on the forward strand.
GTTGCCGCCTATTACCCCGAAGCGAACGCGCTGGTGCCGCTGGAACTGCACGATCTGGCCTCCAAGACGCCGGCCTACAAGGGCGCGCCGGTCCGTCTGGAGCCCGAGGCGTGATCCAGCCCTGCGGCCTCGTGCTGGCGGGGGGGCAGGGCGCGCGCATGGATGGCGCGGACAAGGCCCTGCTGCCGCTGGGGGGCCGCACGCTTCTGGATCATGTTCTGGCACGGCTGGCGCCGCAGGTGCCCGCCATCGCCATCAGCGCGAACGGCGATCCGGCGCGTTTCGCGCGCTTCGGCCTGCCGGTGCTGCCGGACGAAACCCCGGACCGGCCCGGCCCCCTTGGCGGCATCCTTGCCGGGCTGGTTCATGCGCAACAAACGGGCGCAAGCCATGTGTTGACCGTGGCCGTGGACACGCCCTTTTTCCCCGCCGATCTGGCCCGGCATCTGCCGCAGCGGGCCGATGCGCCGCTCTTGGTGCAGGCGGGGGACGATCCGCATCCGACCTTCGGCCTTTGGCCCGTCGCCGTCGCGTCCGATCTTCGGGCGGCCTTGGGGGACGGGCTGCGGCGGGTGCGGCAGGTGTCGGCGCTGCTGGGGGGCGGGATGCTGATCCTGCCGCCCGCCGAACCCGATCCGTTCTTCAACATCAACACCCCCGCCGATCTGCGACAGGCCGAGGCGCGGCTGGTGGCTTGCCCATAAGATCACCGCGCCTGCACCCAAAGCGCAACTGTCGCGCCGCACGGTTCCGGGCGAAGGTGCGGGCATGAAAATCCTTCTGTCCGCATATGCATGCGAACCCGGCGGTGGTTCGGAAACCGGCAAGGGCTGGCGCTTTGCCGAAGGTCTGGCCCGGCATGGCTGCGACGTAACGGTGCTGACCTGCGGATCGCATCATCGCGCCGCGATCGAGCGTCATGCGGACATCCCCCCGAACCTTCGTTTCGTCTGGCATGACGTGCTCGGCTGGCGCGGTCCGGGATACGAGGATGCGCGCCATATCCGCCAGCATTACATGGCATGGCAGATGACGGCGCGGCCTGCGGTGCGCCGCCTGCTGGCGCAGCAGAACTTCGACGTGATCCATCATCTGACATGGACGGTGCTGCGCTGGCCCTCGTTCCTTGGGGGGCTGGGGCCGCGCTTCGTCTTTGGCCCCGTCGGCGGGGGGGAGGTGGCCCCCGCCGCGCTGCGCCCCGCGCTTCCGCTGGCGGCGCGGCGGCGCGAGGGGCTGCGCGATGTCATCAACCGCTGGGGCCGGATGGACCCGACCGTGCGGGCCTGTCTGCGCCGCGCCGACAGTATTCTGGTCACGGATGAGGCGACCCGCCGCCACATTCCCGCCCGCTGGCACGACAAGACGACCGTGCTGGCCGACATCTATGCCCCGCCGGTGCGTCGGATCGCGCGCGCGACCGACCCGCAGGCCCCGCGCCTGTTGTTCGCCGGACGGATGGAGGCGTGGAAGGGCGCGCAATTCGCGCTGGGCGCGCTGGCGCGGCTGCGGCGCAGTCGGCCCGGCGCGGTGCTGACGCTGGCCGGGGGTGGCCCGGACGAGGCGTATCTGCGCCGCTGCGCCGACGATCTGGGGCTGGGCGATGCCGCGCGTTTCGTGGGCCGTGTGCCGCATGATCGGATGACGGCGCTCTATGCCGCGCAGGACATCTTCGTCTTTCCCAGCCTGCACGATTCCGGCCCGCATGTGATCGGCGAGGCGCTGGCCCATGGCCTGCCGGTGGTCTGCCTCAATCTTGGCGGGCCGGGGGTGGCGGTGGATGCCAGCTGCGGCGCGGTGGTGCCCGCCGACGTTCCGGCAGATGCGTTGCACGATCGGTTGGCCGATGCCATCGGCGCGATGCTGGATGCGCCGGGGCGGATGGAAGCGCTGCGCGAGGGCGCCTATGCCCGCGCCGCCCGCTTTTCCGACGAGGCGCGCATCGCCGACATGGTTTCCCGCTTCTATGCCCCGAACGTTGGGGTAAGTCATGCGGCCTGAGGTCCTCTCGCTTCTGGCGCTGCTTTGGGCGGGGACGGCGCTCGGGGCGGAATACCATGTCGCGCCGGATGGCGACGATGGCGCGGCAGGCACCGCCGCCGCCCCGTGGCGCAGCATCGGCCGCGCCGTGTCGGACCTGCATCCGGGCGATGTCGTGACCCTTGGCCCCGGCACCTATCAAGAGCAGGTGGAGATCCGCGCCGGGGGCGATGCGCAGGCCCCCGTCACCCTGCGGGCCGATCCCCCCGCCGCCGCCCATATCCGCCCCCCGCCCGGCACCTACAGCACGGTGACGGTGCGGGCCGATCATGTCGTCCTTGATGGGTTGGACGTGGTGGGCGGCACCGGCCATGCGATCGACGCCGAAGAGGTGCATCACATCACCGTCCGCAACAGCATCGCCCATGACAGCGGCGGCAGCGGCATCTCGTTCTACCTGACCGAATTTCAGCTGATCGAGAACAACCTCGTCTATGGCAATGCCGCGACGAACGATTATCAGACCAGCGGCATCTCCGTCGCCTCGAACATCAACATCTCGGGGGATCGGACGACGCCGGGCTTTCGCACCATCGTGCGGGGCAACATCGCCCATGACAATATGGAGCGGGACGTTCCCGGCAACCACACCGATGGCAACGGCATCATCATCGACTGGCTGCGCAACGAGGGCACCGGCCATCCCCCCTACGATTTCCCGACGCTGGTGGAGAATAACCTGACCTATCGCAACGGCGGCAAGGGCATTCAGGTCTTCATGAGCGACAACGTCACCCTGCGCGGCAACACCGCGTGGCACAACAACCTCGACCCCCGCAATGACGGGCAGGAGCGGGGGGAGATCACGATCACCGGCACCTCAGCCCATGCGGTGGTCAGCGGCAACATCGCCGTGGCCGATCCGGCGGTGAACCGGCACAATTCGGCCTTCAGCCTTGCCGGGCCGGGGGCCGTGGTGACGCATAATCTGGGCTTCGCCGGCACCCCCGGCGCGGACAGCGTCGTGACATGGAACGGCGCGCGGTTCGAGGCGGGGTTGAACGGCCTCGATCCGTTGTTCCTCGCCCCCGAGGATGGCGATTTTCGTCTGCGCCCCGGATCGCCCGCCGTCGGCGCGGGGCCGGATGGGGGGGATCTGGGTTCCCGCGGCGCAGGCCCGGCGCGTCCCTGAGGCGCGCCGAACCCGTGATCAGTTCACCGGGATCATCGCAAGGCCGGGGCGGTGCAGCGCCGCCTCTGCGCCCGCCGAGAGGGGTGCGGGGGCGGGGCCGTGCCGGTGCTGGCCCGCCGCCGCATAGGCGCGGGTGGCGGGCGTGTCCGGCCCGAAGGTCATGAACACCGCCAGACGGTCCGGACCGGGCAGGCGCGCGCGGATCCCCGTCAGCATCCGTTCCTGATCAAGGCCCAGCGGCGGGGCGATCAGGCCCAGTTGGCGACGCAGCATCCGCGTCATCAGGTTCGGCGGCTGGCCGGCATGGTCCATCCGCACATCGAACACGACCACATCGCCGGCCTGCGTCTCCAGCCGCTCGGCGGGTACGGCGTCCCCATCGGCCATGCGCTGGGTGCCTGGGCGCACGCGGAACGCCGCGATGGAACCTTCGTCCTGATCCTGCAGATAGATCGCCAGCTTGTAGACGGCGAAATCGGGGTCGGCGAAGATGGCATTGCCCATCCGCATGTCCGAGGTCACATCCTTGTGCCAGCCGGACGTGGTGTTCATCATCAGATCGCATTCGCCCGTCAGCAGCACATGGCCGTCCGGCGTGTGGCGACGCATCACCTCGATGATCGCATCCGACAAGAGCACCCGCGACACTTCGGGCACGGCATGAAGGCCGCGCAACTGGATGCGTCCGCCATATTGCGTCCGGCCCTTGGTGCGGAAATGGGCCTGCACGGCGCGTTTCAACTCGTCGATCTCGGCCGCGGTCAGGACACCGCGTTCGATGGAATATCCCCCGCTGCGCATCCTCTGCATCTCGGGCGTGAAGGTGGGCGTGGGGGTCGTGACGGCTGCGTGAACGTCGTGCATGATCTCTCCTCTGTCATGCGGAAGGCGTGGGCAGGGTCTTCACTTCAACGAATGGGCCGTGGGTCGCAGCGCGGCGGGTCGGTTGGCGGCGGCATCGGGGTTCACCCGTTCGCCGGCAAGGACAAGACGGCGCAGCGGCGAATTCCGGTCCGCCTCCTCCTGATCGAGATAGCCGGGATGGTAGCCGGCGAATTCCATCATGCGGGCGCGGTCGTGGATCGTCACGAGGTTGCGGCGGAAGCTGACCAGCCCATCCTCGCGCAGTTGGCGCAGAACGCGGTTCAGGTGCACCGCCGTCAGGCCGAGCGCGTCGGCCAGAAGATATTGCGACAGCGGGCAGTGATATTCGTCGGCATTGCCAAGGCCGACATAGGACAGCCGATCGCTCAGCTCCAGCAGCATATGGGCGGTGCGGGCCTGCGGGTTGCGGCGGCCCAGATTGACGAGATGTTCGGTCAGAAGGGCACCGTCCCGCGCGATGGCCCAGAGGATGGCGGTCGCCACGCGCGGCGCACGCGCCACGGTGCCCAAGAGATCCTCCATCGTGATCTCGCACAGTTCCACATGGGTGACGGCCTCGTAGCACTGCTCGGACTGTTGCAGCAGCAGTTCGGTCACGCCGATCAGATCGCCCGGAATCCGGAAGTCGATGATCTGGCCGCTGCCGTTCTTCAGGTGGCGGATCGAGCAAGCCCAACCCGAAAGCAGCAGATAACCGCACCGCTCCCTTTGACCCTCGAAGATGATGGCATCGCCCGGTTCCATCTGCACGACTTTGCGCTTCAAACGCTCGATCTCGGCTAGTTCGACCGGATCGAGCGACAGCATCGTCTGCATCTTCATCAGAAACGGCTTTTTGGCACTCACGAACATCGGCACTCCTGAACAATAACTCGTCACACGACCCTTGCGGGCAAAACACTCAAAAATCTTTTCAGAAGGGGCAGCGGCCCTACGGAATCTATTTACATATTGAATAAAATATATCGCTCGACGGCTCCGCGGCGGCATACCGCTTAGCATCCGGAACGCCCGACAGGGACGTGCAGGACCTTTGCGGGCTGGATCATGGCGCCTTGGATCGCGGTCGTTCACTCCTTCCGCGCGACAGAATAGCGCAGTTTGCCCTATAGGAAACTGATTTGAATTAGGCGCTATCGCGCAGAGGTCCTATGACTTGCCGCGCGGTGCGGAAACGGCAGAAATCCGCCGCTGCGTTTTTCCCCCGCAGGGCCAGGGGTTTGGCGGGTCGGGCCGCGCCCGGCGCCCCTGCGCCGCCACCCCCATCGCCCCATGGGGGAGGGGGCGGCTTCGCCGAACTTCCGACCCCCTTCTCCGAACGGATAGGCCCCCGGCCGAAAGCGCAGGCGGGCATCGCCGCGGGCCGTCCGCCGCCCGCCTTTGGGATGCCGTGCGCACCCACGGCTTCGCCCTAAAGCCCCGTAGCGTCCCCGCGCCGGCGCGGTAGCCTGCAAGGCGTCGCGGGCTTCGTCCCGCAACTCAATATGCCAGGAGGCAGGCATGCCCATCATCGACTGCGACATCGCGCCGGACGTGCGGATCCCATGCCCGGATCTCGTCAACCTCTACGGTTGCCGACTGGGCCCGCAATCCAGCGTCGGACCCTTCGTGGAGATCCAGCGCGGCTGCGGTGTCGGCGCGCGCTGCAAGGTGTCGTCCCATGCGTTCCTCTGCGAAGGCGTCACGCTGGAGGACGGCGTCTTCGTCGGCCATGGCGTGATGTTCACCAACGACCGGATGCCCGCCAGCATCAACCTCGACGGCACGCTGAAGGGTGCCGACGACTGGGTGCTGATGCCGACGCTGGTGCGGCAGGGCGCGGCCATCGGGTCCAACGCGACGATCCTGTGCGGCATCACCATCGGCGAAGGCGCCCTTGTCGGGGCCGGTGCGGTCGTCACGCGCGACGTGCCCGATTTCGCCATCGTCGTGGGGGTTCCGGCGCGGGTCGTCGGCGATGTCCGCGACACCACACCCATTCGAAACGTCACACATAAGCAGACCGAGGCGACGACATGATCCGAATTGGCCTTGCCGGTTATGGCTACTGGGGTCCCAACCTTGCGCGCGCCGTGGCGGTCATGCCGAACGCGCGGGTGGAGATGATCGCCGATATGTCCCCCCCGGCGCGCGAGCGGGCGGGCCGGGCGCATCCGGCGGCGCGGCTGACCCCCTCGATCGCGGAGATGATCGCCGATCCGGCCGTGGATGCGGTGATGATCGCAACCCCGGTCAGCACGCATTTCGATCTGGCGATGGCCGCGCTGCGCGCCGGCAAGCATGTGCTGGTCGAAAAGCCGATGGCCGAAACCGCCGACCGCGCCCGCATGCTGATCGAGGAGGCGGCCCGCCGCCGCCTGATCCTGATGGTCGATCACACCTTCGTCTATACCGGCGCGGTGCAAGCGATCGCGGGCCTGATCGAGACGGGGGAGATCGGCGATCTCTACTATTACGACTCCACGCGCGTGAATCTCGGGCTGTTCCAGCGCGATGTGAACGTGATCTGGGATCTGGCGGTGCATGATTTCGCCATCATGGAGCGGCTGATCAAAGCCCGCCCCGTCGCCATCTCCGCCAGCGCGGCGGGCTTTCTGAACGGCAGCCCGGAGAACATGGCCCATCTGTCGGTCTATTACGACGACGGCGCGATGGCGCATCTGAACGTGAACTGGCTGGCCCCGGTGAAGATCCGCCAGACGCTGATCGGCGGCAGCCGCAAGATGGTCATCTACGACGACATGCAGACGAGCGAGAAGGTCAAGATCTACGACCGCGGCGCCGAGCATGGCACCGATCCCTATGAGCGCATGGTCTCCTACCGTCTGGGCGAGATGCGCGCCCCCGCCCTCTCGGCGCGCGAGGCGCTCGTGACCGAAACCGAAGAGTTCCTGCGCTGCATCGAAACCGGCGCCACCCCCCTGACCGACGGCGCCAGCGGCCTGCGCGTGGTGGAGATGCTGGAGGCCGCCAGCCGGTCCACCCGGATGCGCGGTTTCCCCATCGACCTTGTCACCCTGAAGGAGGCATCATGATCCAGTTTCTCGACCTGCGGACGCAGTATCAGCAGATCGGCCCGGCGATGGAGGAGGCCGTCCTCGCCGCCATGCGCAGCGGCACCTATGTCCTCGGCGCGCCGGTCGAACGGTTCGAGGAGGGCTTTGCCCGCTATTGCGGGGCCAAGCACGCGATCGCCGTCAGCTCCGGCACCTCGGCGCTGCATATGGCGCTCTTGGCCGCCGGCATCGGGCCGGGCGACGAGGTGATCACCACGCCCACGACCTTCGTGGCGACGGTGGCCGCGATCCTCTATGCCGGGGCGACGCCGGTGCTGGTGGATATCGACCCCGCCACTTGGAACATCGACCCGCGACAGGTGGCCGCCGCCATCACGCCGCGCACCCGCGCCATCATGCCGGTGCACCTGCATGGCCGTCTGGCCGATATGTCCGCCCTGTGCGACATCGCCGAGGCGCATGGCCTCATACTGATCGAGGATGCCGCGCAGGCCCATGGCGCGCGGCGCGGCAAGATCGCCGGCACCTTCGGCGCGATGGGCTGTTTCAGCTTCTATCCCGGCAAGAACCTCGGGGCCTGCGGCGAAGGCGGGGCGGTCATCACCGATGACGACGCGCTGGCCGCCCGCCTGCGCTGCCTGCGCGATTGGGGGCAGGAGGGGCGCTACAACCATGTCATGCTCGGCTACAACTACCGCATGGATGCGGTGCAGGGCGCCGTGCTGGGCGTGAAGCTGCCGCATCTGGACCGCTGGACCGAGGCGCGCCGCGCCGTCGCCAACGCCTACGAGGCGGGGCTCTCCCCCGACATCGCCCGCGCGGCCGGTCCGTTCGGCGCGGATCACGTCTGCCATGTCTATGCCATCCGCAGCCCGGTGCGCGACGCGCTGCGCGCCAAGCTGGAAGGCGCGGGCGTTCCGACGAACATCCATTACCCGCGCCCCGTCCATCTGCAGCCGGGCTATGCCAGCTTGGGCTATCAGCGCGGGGCCTTCCCCATCGCCGAGGCCTATGCCGACACCACGCTCTCGCTGCCGATCCATCCGCATATGTCGCCCGAACAGGTCGCCACCGTCATCGACACGGTGAACCTCTTCGCCGCCGTTCCCATCGCCGCCACCGCCTGAGAGGTCCCATGTCCACCCCCACGTCCCTGCGCGGCAAGCGCATCCTCATCACCGGCGGCAGCGGTTTCGTCGGCTCGCACATCGTGGACGCGCTGCTGCGCGAAGACTGCGGCCTCGTCACGGTGGTCGACAACATGGTGCGCGGCCGTCCCGAAAACCTCGCCGCCGCGCGCCCCGATCCGCGCCTGCGCCTGATCGAAGGCGACATCCGCGATGCCGCCCTGATGGACGGCCTCGTGGCCGATGCCGACATCGTCTTCCATCAGGCGGCGCTGCGCATCACCCATTGCGCCGCCGAACCCGATGCCGCCATGCAGGTGATGGTGCAGGCCACCTACGATCTGCTGCGCCAATGCGTCGCCCACAAGGTGGAGCGGGTGGTCTATGCCTCCTCCGCCTCGATCTACGGCATGGCCAAATCCTTCCCCACGACCGAGGACGAGCCGCCCTACGACAACCGCACCCTCTACGGCGCGGCCAAGAGCTGGGGCGAGGGGCTGCTGCGGTCGTTCAACGACATGTACGGCCTGAACTACGTCGCGCTGCGCTATTTCAACGTCTATGGCCCGCGGATGGACCTGCATGGCCGGTACACCGAGGTAATGGTCCGCTGGATGGAACGCATCGCCCGGGGCGAGCCGCCGATCGTCTTCGGCGACGGCCTTCAGACGATGGACATGATCGACGTGCGCGATGTGGCGCGGGCCAACGTGCTTGCGGCCAAGGCCGCCGTCAGCGACCGCGTGTTCAACGTGGGAGCGGGGACCGAAACCTCGCTTCTGGGGCTGGCGGGGTTGCTGGCGCAGGGGATGGGCCGCCCGGATCTGGTGCCGGTCCATGCCGCCGAACGCGCGGTGAACCCGGTGCCGCGGCGTCTGGCCTGCACCCGCGCCGCCCATGAGGCGCTGGGCTTCGACGCGCGCATCACGCCCGAACAGGGCCTGCGCGATCTGATCGACTGGTGGCAGGCCGAGGCGCGCCTGCCGGTGGCGGAGGTCGCGGAATGATCCCGATCGCGATGCCTTTGCTGGGCGAGGAGGAGGCGGATGCCGCCCGCGCCGCCGTCCTGTCGGGATGGGTGTCCCAAGGGCCGACCGTCGCCGCCTTCGAAAAGGACTTCACCGCCCTGACCGGGGCGGCCTATGCCTGCGCGGTGTCCAACTGCACCACGGCCCTGCATCTGGCGCTGATGGGCGTCGGCGTCGGGCCGGGGGACGAGGTGATCACCGTCAGCCATTCCTTCATCGCCGGGGCCAACGCGATCCGCCAATGCGGCGGCATCCCGGTCTTCGTCGATATCGAGGAGGGCGGCTACAACATCGACCCCGCCCTGATCGAGGCCGCGATCACCCCCGCCACCCGCGCCATCCTCGTCGTGCATCAGATCGGCATGCCCTGCGACATGGTGGCGATCCTGCGCATCGCCCGCGCGCATGGCCTGCGCGTGGTGGAGGATGCCGCCTGCGCCATCGGCTCGGACATCCGGCTGGAGGGGGAGTGGCAGCCCATCGGCCGTCCGATCGGCGATGTCACCTGCTTCTCGTTCCATCCGCGCAAGGTGATCACCACCGGCGAGGGCGGGATGCTGACCACCGACGATCCGGAGATCGACGCGCGTTTCCGCCTGTGGCGTCAGCACGGCATGTCCGTATCCGACACGCAGCGCCATGCCAGCCGCGATGTCGTCTTCGAAGGCTATCCCGTTCCCGGCTACAACTACCGCATGACCGACATTCAGGCGGCGGTGGGGCGTCAGCAGCTTTTGCGCCTGCCGGGCATCGTCGCGGCGCGCCGGGCGCTGGCGGAGGCCTATGCCGAACGTCTGGCGGATATGGACGGCGTGCTGCTGCCATGGGAGCCGGTCTGGGCGCGGTCCAACTGGCAAAGCTTTGCCGTGCGGCTCGATCCCGCGCTGGATCAGCGGGCGGTGATGCAGCACATGCTGGAACAAGGCGTGGCGACGCGCCGGGGCATCATGTGCATGCATCTGGAGCCGGCCTGCGCCGACATCCCGCTGCGCCATCCGCTGCCCCGATCCGAATCGGCGCGCGATCAGACGGTGCTTCTGCCGCTGTTCGCGCAGATGACGACCGATCAGATGGAGGCCGTCGTGGCGGCGCTGGCGGGGGCGGTCGCGGCCGGCATGCCCGGCGCGCTGCGCGCCATCGCCTGAGGGCCTGCGCTCCGGGGCGGGATCACTCCCGCCCCGGCAGCACCCGCGCCGGGTTTCCGGCCACCACCGTGCCCGCCGCCACCGTCCGCAGGACATTCGCGGCCATGCCGATCACGGCCCCATCCCCGATCTCCGTCCCTTCGCGCAGCGAACTCGCGCTGCCGATATAGCAGGCCTGCCCGATGCGGCAGTTGCCCGCCACGGTCACGCTGGCGCCGATCAGGCTGTGATCGCCCACCGTCACGTCGTGATGGACGACGCTCTGGGGCAGAATCATCACATGATTGCCGATCACCGCATTCGAGGTGACGACCGCGCCGGGATAGATCACCACCCCATGTCCCAGCCGCGCAAAGCGCGACACATGGGCCTTCGGATGCACCACCGTCACGAACCGTTCGGGCGTCAGGCCCAAACGGGCGAGGATGCCCGCCCGCTGCCCGACGCTGCGGCGCGAACCGATCGTCATCAGCACCCGCGCGGCGGGGAAATCGGCCAGCCGCGCCATGGGCAGGATCGGCACGCCCTCGAAGACTTGGCCCTCCAGCGCGGGGTTGTCGTCTAGAATCGCCTCCAGATCGAAGCGTTCCTCAAGATGCTCGAAGATCTCCAGCGCGTTCCCGGAAAAGCCGAGCAGCAACAGGCGTTCGCGTATGGGCATCGTCCCTCTCCCCCAGACCTGCGCGATCTTAGCGCGGCCGAGTCGGCGGCGGCAGATCGACCATCGGCGAATCGCTGCCAATCCGGCCAGCCGAACCGCGCAAAATCGCCGATCTCACCTTAAGGAGAAGTTAATTCACCAAGAAAGTTGTAGGATCAGGTGCACCTTCCTAATCTCGATCATATCCGAGACATTCATATTTGATGTAGATCATGAGGGCGGTTGACGATCCCGGCCAGAATGGCCCGAAGCAACCGATGCGAAGCAAGGGCACGGCCGTTCGGTCGGACCCTGTTCGCCAGAAGAAGTAGTTGTTCAAACTCGCGGATTTCCCGCGGACGCCCGTTTCAGGGGCGTGTAACGGTGCGGCCATGTTTCGGGGCCGCTTATGAGTGACGAGGATATGTCATGCGTGCTGTAGCTGAAATCGGGGACACGTCTTTGGGGCTGTTCCCCTTCGCCGCCAGCGGCCCCATCGACCCGAGCTGGATGGCCAAGCCCTTGCCCTCGGTCGCGGTGATCGACGCACGGCCGCTGGAGCGTGAATGCTTCGTGCGCTGTCTCGAAGCCTATCGCGCCGGTGCGGCGGTCGTGGGCCATGCGACGATCGACGGCTGGATCGAATCCCGGACCGAAACCGAAGAGGTCGTGCTCTATAACCTTGGAACGCGTTCCATGCTGAACGAGGATACGGCCGCCGAAATGGCCGCCATCGTCGAAGCGGCGCGCCCCCATCCCGTGATCGTGCTGTCCGACAGCCGCGAGGTGGCGACGATGCTGGCCGTGCTGACCAGCGGGGCGGCGGGGTTCATCTCTCCCGATGGGCAGTTCACCGATGTGGTGGAGGCGATCCGCGTGGCGCAGTCGGGCGGGATCTTCATGCCGCGCAACAGCCTCGTCTCGCTCAGCGAGGCGCTGACCACGAGCGCCGACCGCGCCCCCGATCAGGAGGATCACTTCACCGATCGCCAATTGGCCGTGGCGCGTGCGCTGCAGCGCGGGGCGGCGAACAAGACCATCGCCTATGAGCTGAACCTGTGCGAAAGCACGGTGAAGGTCCATATCCGCAACATCATGCGCAAGGTGAAAGCGACGAACCGGACGCAGGCGGCGCTGCGCCTCAACGCGCTGATCGGCCACGCCGACGCCGCGCCCCGCCGCTGAGCGACAGCCCCCTTACCTTCGGCCGCCGCGAGATCAGATCGCGTCGGCCCCGGATGCCGGACGCAGCCGCGCCGTGATACGGTCCAGCTGCGCGTCCAGCGGATGCGCCATCAGGCGCAGCGCGCACCGCCAGCCCACCATCGCCGCGACGGTCGCGATGGCCGCGATCCCCGGCCCGGGCGCAAGCCCCCGGCCGGCCACCGCCATCACCCCCGCCGCCGGCAGCACCGCCGCCAGCGTCACCAGCGCGCTTTGCCCCAAGGTCGTGCCGAGGTCGCGCCACGCAAAGCGCACGCAGCGCCATGTCAGCGCCAGCGCCACCGTCGATTGCAGCGCCCCCGTCAGGATCAGCGCCGCCGCCACCGCCTGCAGCCCGAATACGGAGGCCACAAGCAGGATCCCCCCCGATACCGGCACGGTGAACAGGCTCGCCAGCGCCATTTCCCGCACGCGCCCCGCCGCGACCAGCACCGGGAAGGCGAGGTATTGCGGGAACAGGCAGATCGACGACAGCGCGACGATCCGCAGGATCGGCGTCACCTCGGTCCAGCCGCCGCCCAGAAGGATGCCGACGATCGGCGCCGCCAGCAGCGCGATCATCATCAGCACCGGCCATTGCAGCGCCGTGATCAGCGCGATGCCCATCAACCATGGGGCGGCGATCGCCTCGCCCGCGCGCAAGCGGGCGGCCATCGCCGGCAGGACCACCGGCTGCACGGCATTCAGGAACAGCCGCTCGGGCAATTGATTCAGCGCGACCGCCCGCGTGAAGAGGCCCGCCGCATCCAGCCCCAGCATCCGGCCCAGAATGAGGCGCGGCAGACTGTCGAGCAGCATGCCCAGCAGCGTGATGATGCTGGACCACGCCCCGAACGGCACCACCTGACGCCATTCGCGCAGCGAGGGGCGCAGCGGCGGCAGCCCGCCATGCGCCAGCACCGCGCCCGCCGCCGTGACGAACGCCGCCGCGACCGAGGCCCAGATCAGCGCGAACGCCCCGAACCCCGCCAGTGCCAGCCCGACCGACAGCGCCGTGTTCGTCAGCCCCGCCGCCATGCCGATCAGCGCGACGCGGCCAAAGGCCATCTCGCGCCGCAACAAAGCCAGAAGCGGGTTCGCCACCGGCGCCGCCAGAAAGGCCAGCACCGCGACATGGACGATCCCCGTCAATTCGGCGCTGTCGTAGAACTGCGCCAGCGGGATCGCCGCCCACCAGATCACCGTACCCAGCACGAGCGACAGAATCGCCATCACCGTCATCGCCGTGCGCACCAGATGCGGCGTCAGCTCCCGCGCCTGAACCAGACAGGCCGAGACGCCGAAATCGCGCAGCGCCTCGATCAGGATGACGATGCTGCTGCCGATCATGAACACCCCCACCTCGGCCGGGGCCAGAAGCCGCGAGACGACGGCCATCGTCAGGATCGACAGGACGACCCCCGTCACCTTGTCGATGACGGAGAAGGCCAGGGAACGGCGGATGTGCAGCATCGGGGGCGGCCCTTTCGCAGGCGGATGTCAGGGGCGGGGGGCGATCGTGCGATCGCGCGAGGCGTTGCGGAAGCGCCGTTCGCGCAGGTAGATCATCGCCGAACGGGCGGCATCCTGAAGCGAGGGCTGCGCCGGGCAGCCATCCACCGCCGCGTGGCACAGCGCCGCGAACCGATCGGCGAGCATGTCGAGGGCGTGATGCTGCTCGACATAGCTGCGGCCGAACGCGCCGAGGCGGGTGCGCAGATCCGGGTCGGTGGCAAGGTGCAGCAGCGCCGTCGCCGTCGCCTCGGGGGTGCCGCCGACGCCGTACATGCCGTTCTGCTGGAACAGATGGGCGCTGTCGGGGGCGAAGATGCGGGCAAAGCCCTGCGCGCCGGTGATGACCACGGGCTTGGCATAGGCCATGCCCCGCAGCGCCGAACCGCCCATGCCGAGCACGATATCCGCCGCCTCGTAGGCCGGGCGCGGATCGGTCATCCCGCCGGTCAGCACGATGGCGGGGCGGCCCACCGCCTCGTTCACCGAAGCGGCGCGCTGTTGCAATTCGGCCCGCGCCATCCCGTCGCCGACGATCACCAGCTTCAGCGGCAGGCGCGGCGCCAGACGGCGCATCGCGTCGATGGCGCGGATCAGGCTTTCGGATTTCATCACATGCGCCAGCCGCGAGACGCTGACGATCGCGATCTCCCCCTCCTCGATGCCGAGGGCGGCGCGGGCCTCGGCGCGGGCGGGGCGGCCCGGGCGGTTGGCGTGCAGATCGACCGGCGGCGGCAAGAGGCTGGCGGCACGCCAGCCCTCGCGCTCGGCCTGCTGCTGCAGCGCCTCGAAGCCGAAGGTGGTCGGGATCTGGCGGGGCAGAAGGCGCGTCAGCGACATCATCATGTCGCTGATGATCAGCGGCACGTTCATCGGCAGATGCACCCCGCAATAGGCCTCGATCCCCTGCCACCAGTCCCATGCGTGGATCAGGTCCGGCCGTTCCCGCCGCACGACATCGCGCAGAAGGCGGATGCGCGAGAGCGAGGGATGCAGCCGCGCATCCGCCGCCGGAAGGAAGCGCAGGCCCTTGGCATGGACCAGATCCTCCATCGGGCCGGGGGTGGCGTGGAACAGCACCTCGAAATCGTGGCGGTCGCGCAAGGCGGCCGCCAGTTCGATCGCATTGGTCTGCGTCCCGCCCAGTTCCAGCCGGTGCGCAAAGACGAGGAGCCTCACATCGCCCCCCCACCTGCAGCGACATGCACCGCGCGCAGCGGCACCGGCATGAAGCGCATGGGCGTGCCGGCCGTCAGCTTTTCGTCGAAATAGGCGATGGTGCGGGTCAGCCCTTCGCGCAGCGGGATCAGCGGCTGCCAGCCCAGTTGCTCGGCGGCGCGGGTGATGTCGGGGCGGCGCTGCGTCGGATCGTCCTGGGGCAGCGGGCGGTGCACGATGCGGCTGGAGGAGCCGGTCATCTCGATCACCAGATCGGCCAGTTGGCGGATCGTGAATTCGGCCGGGTTGCCGAGGTTCACCGGCAAGAGCACGCCTTCGGGCGCATCCATCAGCGCACGGAAGCCGCGGATCAGATCGTCCACATAGCAGAAGGAGCGCGTCTGCTGCCCTTCGCCATAGATGGTGATCGGCGCGCCGCGCAGCGCCTGCACGATGAAGTTCGACACCACCCGCCCGTCATCGGGCAACATCCGCGGGCCATAGGTGTTGAAGATGCGCGCCACGCGGATGTCCACGCCGTATTGGCGGTGGAAATCGAAGAACAGCGTTTCGGCGCAGCGTTTGCCTTCGTCATAGCAGGCGCGGTAGCCGATGGGGTTCACGTTGCCCCAATAGCTTTCGACCTGCGGATGGATCGCCGGATCGCCGTACACTTCGGAGGTGGAGGCTTGGAACACCTTCACCTTCAGGCGGCGGGCCAGATCGAGGACGTTGATCGCGCCATGCACGTTCGTCTTCACCGTCTGCACCGGGTCCGTCTGGTAGTGGACGGGGCTGGCGGGGCAGGCGAGGTTGAAGATCTCGTCCACCTCGGCATGGATCGGCAGCGTCACGTCGTGGCGCATGATCTCGAACCGGGGGTTGTGCAGCAGGTGCTGCAGGTTGGCGCGGGCGCCGGTGTGGAAGTTGTCGAGGCAGATGACCTCGTGGCCATCGGCCAGCAGGCTTTCGCACAGGAACGAGCCGAGGAAACCGGCGCCGCCGGTCACGAGGATGCGTTTGGTTCGGAACATGGATCTGGACCTTTTTCGCGCTGTCTGGGGAAGGGCGGCGTCAATACGCGCCGCGACGAAGCAGAACGGCCGGAACCGTCCGCAGAAGGATCGAGAGGTCGAGCCAGAAGGAGCGGTTGTCGATGTAGAACTCATCAAGCTGCTGCTGCTGGTCGATGTCGGCGTCGCTGCGGTTGGAGATCTGCCACAGGCCGGTGATGCCGGGCGGCACGGTGCAGCGTTTGCGGCGGAACTCGGGGCGCATGGCCGCGAGGTGGTATTCGGGGAAGGGACGGGGGCCGACGAGGCTCATCCCGCCGGTGATGACGTTCCACAGCTGCGGAAGCTCGTCGCAGCTGGTGGCGCGCAGAAGGTTGCCGACGACGGGCAGGATGCGCGGATCCTTCTTCAGTTTGAAATGGGCGGCCCATTCGGCGCGGGCGGCCGGATCGTTCTGCAGCACGTCCTGCAGGATGCGTTCGGCGTCGCGGTACATGGTCCGCAGCTTCAGCACGCGCAGCGGGCGGCGGTCGCGGCCCTCGCGCGCTTGGCTGTAGAAGACGGGGCCGGGATCGGCGATCCAGATCGCCGCCGCCGCCAGCGCGATGATCGGCGCGGCCAGCATCAGCATCGGCACCGCCACCGCCAGATCGCACAGGCGTTTCAGCACCGCGTCGCCCCGCGCCGGTTGCGGGCGGGCAAGGCGCAGGCCGATCGTGCCGCCGACATCGGCCGGGCGCAGGCCCGCGATGCGCATCTGCGGCATATCGGCCAAAAGGATCACCTCGCGGTAACGATCGTGCAGGCCGTGGCCCTGATCCTGCGTCACGCCCGCATCCGTCACCAGCACGATCGGCGCGACCGAGGCGGCGGTGGGGATCAGCCCGTATTGCCAGTTGCGGCGGAAGAAATCGTCGATGCGGGGCAGAAGTTCCGGGGCGGCCATGATGTGCACCGGCGCCCCCCACAGACGCAGCGCGTGCAGAAGGCGGCGGGCGGCCAGCCGCGCCGCATGTTGCAGCGGCAGCGCCAGCGCGACGAACAGCGCCAGCGCCGCCGCCAGCGCCGGATCGCGGTCCACCCCCAGCAGCGCGACGCCCAGCACGAGCCCCGCCGCCAGCGTGGCAAAGAGGCTGCGGCGCATCACCTCGTGCGGGTGCAGGCCGCGGCCGGGCAGCAGGCCCGCCCCGGCGCGCATCGCGATGATCAGCGCGCCCGCCACCGCGAACATCCCCGCGCGCGGGGCGGCGGCCGGAACGATCAGCGTGGCGACCGCGAAGGCCGCCCAAAGCGCGGCCGCATCGGCCAGCACCAGCCCGATCGCGCGCAGCGGAAGCCCCGCGCCCCGCATCGCCGCCGGATGCGGCAGCGCGACGGCGGTGGGCAGCGGCAGATCGTTGCGCGGGATCATGAGCCGCTCCCCCGCAGGTCGGACGGCGGCGGGGTGGTGAGTTCGATCGGCGTCATCGTTCGCTCCTGCTGAGTGGGGGAAGGGGACGCATCGCCGTGGAACGGAAAGCTGCGCCAACCGCTGCGCTGCAAGGCGTGCAGGGCAAGGAAGGACGGCACGATGCGGGCATAGCGGCGCCACAGGCGGCGCGGCTCTGTCGCAAGGCGGAAGGCCCATTCGAGGCCCGCGCGCTGCAAACGCGGCGGGGCCTGCGGCTTCAGCCCGGCGTGGAAATCGAAGGCGGCGCCGACACCGATCAGGATCGGCGCGTCCAGCCGGTCGCGCATCCGCGCCATCCAGCGTTCCTGTTTGGGCGTGCTGAGCCCGACCCAGACGATCCCCGCGCCGCTGGCATTGATGCGGGCGGCGATGGCATCCTCTTCGGCGTCCGTCAGCGCGCGGAAGGGCGGCGAGTAGCTGCCCACGAAGCGCAGGCGCGGGAAACGCTGCTGCAGGCGGCGTTCGAGGCGGGACAGAACCTCGGGCGTGGTGCCGTAGAGGTAATGGCCGATGCCGGTGCCTTGGCTCTGATCCAGCACGGCCAGCATCAGATCGGGGCCGTAGATCCGCTCTGCCCAAGGAAAGCCGTCTCGGTGCAGCGCCCAGACGAGGGGCATCCCATCCGGCACCGTCAGCACTGCGCGGTTGTGGATCGCGCCCAGATCGGGGTCCGCGCGGCATTCGATCACGCCATGCACGCCCGTCACGCAGACATGGCCCTTCCGGCGGGCCCGCACCTCGGCCAGAATGCGCTGCGCCGCGCCGCGCAGGGTCAGCGCGGCCACGCGCACGCCCAGCACATTGGTGGACCCGGTCGGGGCAGGCGGCAGTTCGGCAGGCGTCGGGGCGGGCATGTCGATCCTCCGGCATGGCATTTCCCAAAGCCTAGAAGCACCGCCGCGCGGCGTGAATTTGGCCGTTCGGGCGGAAAGGGGCAAAGGTCGCCGCCGAAAGCCGCTGATCCTGCGCAGTTCACTGACCGTTTGTGCCGGGGCATCGCCCATCGGTGGAATGGGGGGCATGGCCTTATTCCCCGCCCACTCGCCCATTGCCGCAATGGACGTACGGGGGCGCGCGGCCAGAATGGCGGCAGGCCCGCCGCCTCGCGGATGGGCGAAGGCACATCCCCGCGCGATGCGGGCAGCACAAGGATCACCAACCATGATCACCCCGGTTCTTCTGTGCGGCGGTTCGGGCACACGCCTGTGGCCGCTGTCGCGCCGCACCTATCCCAAGCAGTTCGCCGCGCTTCTGGGCCCGGACACGCTGTTCCAGTCGGCGGCGTTGCGGATGACGGGGCCGGGCTTCGCCGCCCCGCTGATCGTCACCCATGGCGATTTCCGCTTCATCGTGGCCGAGCAGCTGGCCGCCATCGGCATCACCCCCGGCCCGATCCTGCTGGAGCCGGAGCCGCGCAACACCGCCCCTGCCGTGCTGGCCGCCGCCCTGATGCTGGCCCAGACCGACCCGGAGGGGCTGATGCTGATCGCCCCCTCGGATCACGCCATCCCCGACACCCGCGCCTTCCAAGAGGCGATCGCCGCCGCCGTTCCGGCCGCCGCCTCGGGCCGGCTCGTGAATATCGGCATCCGTCCGACCCATGCGGCGACGGGCTACGGCTATCTCGAACTCAGCGATCCTGCGGCCGAAGGGGTGCAACCGCTGCGCCGCTTCGTCGAAAAGCCGGACGCCGCGACGGCGGCGGTGATGGTGGCGGGCGGCGGGTTCCTGTGGAATGCGGGCATCGTGCTGGCCTCTGCCGCGGCGGTGCTGGAAGCGTTCCGCCGCCATGCCCCGGCCATGATCCCCCCCATCGCCGAGGCGCTGTCGAACGCCGCCTCCGATCTCGGTGCGATCCGGCTCGATCCGGCGGCTTGGGCGCGGGCGGAGAACATCTCCCTCGATTATGCCGTGATGGAGAAGGCGGACAATCTGTCGGTGCTGCCCTTCACGGCGGGTTGGTCCGATCTGGGCGGCTGGGACGCGGTGTGGCGCGAAAGCGCCTGCGACGCGCGCGGCGTCGCCACCTCGGGCGCGGCGACGGCGCTCGATTGCGACGACACGCTGCTGCGGTCGGACAACCCCGCGCTGGAGGTGGTGGGCCTTGGCCTGCGGGATGTGATCGTGGTGGCGATGCCGGACGCCGTGCTGGTGGCCGACCGCGCCCGCGCCGACGAGGTGGGGCAGGCGGTGACCGCGCTGCGCGCGCGCAAGGCGCGGCAGGCGACCTCCTTCCCCCGCGATCACCGCCCCTGGGGCTGGTTCGACAGCCTCGTGCAGGGGCCGCGTTTTCAGGTGAAGCGGATCGTGGTGCATCCGGGTGCCTCGCTCAGCCTGCAGAGCCATCACCACCGGGCCGAACATTGGATCGTCGTG